>JBKQWF010000104.1:0-10150 GCA_052139695.1 Limisphaerales bacterium | reverse complement strand
ATGGTCCTGCCGGCTCGGGTAAACAAATCATGCCAGCAGCTTGGCAGTCGCCCGCCGATTTGTCCAGCTAATAGGTGCAAATAGCTTATTACAAGCTACTTACGCACTAAATCGCCGAAGCCTTGCTATTTCAACGGGGAGGAAGTTGGGCACACCGGCAAGGAGACCAAGGACGCAGCCAAGGCGGCGCGCGCCTACGCCGTGCCGGGAAAGCTTGTGAAAACCGGCAAGAACATGATCGCTATTCGGATTTTCAGCGGCTCCGGCAGAGGCGGATTTGCCGAAAAACCGGGTCTGCCAATGGGTCCCTCTGGCGATCGGTCAGGCGTCCAAGCGACGGGCCCAAAGCTCGGCCTGGAAATGACTCTCCGACGCAACCCCGAAGGCTCGCAGGCTTTGTCTTGCTATCATCCAGACTATCTGACGGCTTTTGACATGGGCGACAATCCCTACCGCTATTATCGTTGGTAGCCGACTGTGGAGGTTAATTGTGGCTGGGGGACACGGTCATCGTGCTAATTAATTATGCCGTTCTCGCCTGTTTTAGACTCAATCGTAGTGAGAACTTCTAACACCCGCACTCCGGTGCCAGAGAAAAGCGGAGGGCGGGCGGGCGGGAAAAGGGATTTGCAAATCTGCGGAGAAGGAAGAGAATGACGAAAAAGGCCCATGCTGGTCGTGGCCAGAAATCAAATGGGAAATCCCAGTTGATGAAATCGACAAATTATCTGGCCGCTGCGGTGCTTTTATTGACTCCCGCCATTTCGGTCGAACTCCTTTCGGGCAATTCGTCAACCGCCACGTATTTCACTCATCCGTTTGAGTTCATCACCTTAACCATCACCTACTGCGCGGCCTTACTCATCCGCGAGACGGTCGTGCGCTGGCAGAGAGGTGCCGCGAGCATGCTTATACTTTCGTCCGGTTACGGCATGATCAATGAAGGATTGGGCACCAAGGGGTTCTTCAATCCGCATTTCTATGTGCTCGATAATTTTGGGGAGAATTACGGGAGGTGGTTCGGGGTCAATGTGTTGTGGGCGCTCCACATAAGCGTTGTTCATGCCGTCTATAGCATCTTGGTTCCTATTGCATTGGCGAGCGTGCTTTTCCCCGGCAAAGAGCGGTGGCTCGGCAACCCCGCATACGTCACGCTGATCATCGCGTTTGTCCTCGACACCGTATTTGTGCTCTGTGCGTTCCCTTACGTGAGCGTGCCATTCGATATCATGCCGCACTTGTCGTACCTTTTGAAATATTTTTTGTCCCTTCTTGCGCTTATTCTGCTCGTTATCTTGGTGGCGTGGAAATGGCGGATTCCCGACATCCGCAAGTGGATATGGCATCCGAACGCCTTGCTTCTGTTTGTCGGAGGTGTTTTTTGGGCTTTTGGTTTCAATTTTGTCCCTGTGGGTAGCGAAAAGTCGAAAAGTCCATCGTGGCGAGATTGGCTTCCGCCCTCAAAATTGCACGCGCCATCGGTGTGACGAGATCGGAAGGAAAGAGGTCCTGGACCGCAGTGGACCGAATCTTGGATGTCACCGGAAACCAGAGCACATGGCTTCAGTGGGGCATTCGCATGAGGGCTCAAATTTCAGGCAGCCTGACGGGCATAGCGGTGATGAAGGCCGCTGACCAACGGCAGTTCGATGATGTTGCCTTCGTCGGGCGGCTCGACGGCACGCGGTTCAGGACAATCCTGTTCCAGCGACCTATGCGGGCGATGTCGATGATAATAGCTCAGGTAGTCCGTGAGTCTTCGATGCAAATGGCGCTCATTGAGCACGATCACGTGGTCCAGACATTCCCGCCGGATCGAGCCGATTAGGCGCTCGACAAACGGATTCTGCCAAGGAGATCGGGCGGCGATGAGCTTCTGTTCCAAGCCCAAGCCGATGGCCCGCCGCACAAATTCCGCGCCATAAATGCGGTCACGATCTCGGAGTAAGTAACGCCGGGGACTGGAGAAGGGAAATGCTTCGATCAGTTGTTGTGCGGTCCAAGCAGCCGAGGGCGAATCGGTAATATTGAAATGCAAGATTTTGCGCCGCTCATGCGCCAGAACAAGGAAGACGTGAAGCACTCGAACGGTGATCGTGGGAACGGCACAGAAATCCACTGCGATCAGGTCACTCGCATGGTTATGGAGGAAGGTCTTCCAAGTTTGATCGGCGCGCCGAGTTCGAGGACGATATTTTCGGACGGTGGAATCCGAGACGGCGATGCCCAATTTGGCCAACTCGGCTTGGATGCGCTTGCTGCCCCAGGTGGGATTGGTGGACCACATTCGCCGAACCAAGGTGACCAGTTCGCGCCCAACGGAGGGTCTGCCGCGGCGGCCGCGCGATTTCCAGCGCCAGAAAAGGCGAAAACCTTGGCGGTGCCAAGCGACAACGGTCCGGGGCTGAACCACCACCAACCACCGTTGCCACTCCGCCCAACAGCGCTTGAGCAGAACCCACAGCAAACGATCAGATTTCCCGAGTTTGGGTTTGGGGACGGAACGCTGGAGCACCGATAGCTGATGGCCCAAGGCCAGATTCTCCAGCAGGAGGTGCTGGCGCGATTGGAAGCCGGAGCACAGCACACGGAGGAACGTCAAAACCAAATGGCACAGGGCCGAACAAGGTGCCCGACATCGCCGAAAAATCAACCTGGTTGGCCAGCTACGGAGTTTTCGCTACCCACAGGGGCCGACTCGGCCCTGGTGTTGTTTGCTGCAAAATGACGAACAGCAAATTCCAGTCCATCCGATCCCAGCCAGGTGCTCAAACGCGGCAGGTCGTGCTTTACGCCAGGAATCTCCCAGTATTCGTGAGGCAGGTTCAACTCCGTCAATGTGGCGTGCATCGCTCGGTTGTTTTCCAGGAGAGAATCGTCCAGGCCCACCAACATCCGGATGGCCACCCGGTTCCGCACGGCGTCGGCGTTGGCTTTGGCAATCGTGGCGGGATGATTGGCTATAAAACGTTGTGGATCGCCTTCGAACACACGCTTGAGAATCTCGCGTCCAACTTGGTCCGATTGTATTTCCTGTGCGGAGCGATAACCGCCGGCGAATGCCACCACGCTGCTGAAAAGGTCCGGGTACTTGAACGCCAGTTTCAAGGCCCCAAAACCGCCCATGCTCATCCCTTGAATCGCCCGGCCATCGCGGTTGGCTATCGTGCGATAGGTGGCGTCAATGTGCGGAATGAGTTCCTGGATGACCGTCGTCTCCGCCATCCATTGTCCGTCGAAAGAGTCGCTGTGGAAGCTCATCGCGCCCCCGCTGGCATAAACGAAAATCAGCGGTGGAATCTTGTGCGAGCGAATCGCGCCATCAACGGTCGTCGCCGGGAACTGGTCATTGCTCTCCGAACAGCCGCGCCCATGCAGCCAGTAAATGACCGGGTAGCGATTGGTATTGTCCGCGTCACCGTAACCAGGGGGCAGGTAAATGTTGTAGCCCACTTGTGTCCTCATCGACGCGCTTTGGTAACCGCGGTGTTCCTCCAAGGGTAGCGGCTGGCTTGGAGGATTGAAAAAGCTCATGAAGGGCTTTTCCTCGGCGGCATTCAGCGCGGCCGTGAGCAAGCCCAGCAAAAACCAGGCGCGAAAAAAGTTCATGCAGCGAGATTAGAGGCTTTTCTGAGGCAGTCGAGTTGTTTGAGTTGCTTTGACTGGGCGATGGCGTGCCAACTGTCCGGCTTGAGCCCATCGATGATCCCCGCCTCCAACCGTTAGCAGCGCGAGTCGGAAGAAGAAGGAATAAACCGGTTTACCGTTGTCAGGACTGGTTTTCGGCCCAGCTCCACGGCATGAATTGGATTCGTGAACCGACAAGTATATCCTTTTTACCAATTGTTGGTACTCCTGGCGGGCTTGGCGCTGTTGGACGGATGTTCGATTATTAAGAAGCCACGCGTCGGCCAGGAGGTTGGTGAGTCAGTGGTGCTGATCGGTGACGAGCCTGCCTACCTGTCTCATATCCCGCTCTTGAACCAGCCGGTCCATGTCCGCAGCACC
The DNA here is from genome assembly GCA_052139695.1 of Limisphaerales bacterium. Classification (GTDB taxonomy): domain Bacteria; phylum Verrucomicrobiota; class Verrucomicrobiia; order Limisphaerales; family Palsa-1400; genus PLGF01. Next base: position 6,142 of record JBKQWF010000104.1, on the reverse strand, counting down.
TATCTGCCAGAAAGCGGGACTATCGACTACATCAACGGGCAGGATTTTGTTTTGGACGGGGCGAGTGGATCATTGCGCCGCACTCCTGCTTCACGGATCCCGGATTTTCGGACCAATATTCTATTTGGCAAGGAGATGTTCGACCACAGCCAATTTCCCGGATTTGGCAACGCCGGCTTCTTTGTCTTCGTGGATTATGCTTTTGCCGACACGAATAAGTGGCCAGTTCAAGGATCCCAGGCCGCCCTGCTTCGAGCTACTCAATCCAAGTTGTTGCACGGCCAAGCGGTGAAAATCGTAGCGTTTGGTGACAGCATTACCGCTGGTGGCAATGCGTCACGGCCAAACCGCATTTTCTGGCAACGCTGGGCAGATGAACTCCAGCGCAAATATCCAAAGGCACAGGTTACGGCGGTCAACGGTGCAACCGGCGGTGATAGCACGCGGCAGGGACTTGAAAGGCTGCAAACGAAAGTCCTTGCGGAAAAGCCGGACTTGGTCCTGATCGGTTTCGGCATGAACGACCATAATGTCAACGGCGTCCCGCTGCCAGAGTTTAAAACGAACCTGAAAGAAATGGTGGGCCTTATCCGCGCAAAAACCGGGGGTGACATCATTTTATTCTCGGCCTTTCCGCCCAACCCTCATTGGAAATTTGGCAGCCATCACACGGCCGATTATGCGGTGGCCACAGCCCAGGCGGCGCGGGAAACGGCCTGTGCCTACGCGGATGTCTTCGACAATTGGCAGTCGTTGGCCGCCCGCAAGAAGCCCGAAGATCTATTGGGCAATAACATCAACCACCCAAACGATTTTGGGCATTGGATTTACTACAGCGTCTTTACCAAACTGGGACTTTAATAAACCAACGTGGCTGATGACGCGCGGATGGCAACATGAAAAACGGGACTGTCCGAGTTGAAGCGAGTTGGATACGGTTGTCCGGTCGGCAATGCGGACAGAGCGGCGGCGGATAAGGGATTTTGATGACAGTGAATGGAAGGTCGATTGCTTCGTCGATAGTGTGGGCAGGGCGAGAACTTCCATAGCCAGTTCGTGCCGCAAGGACCGCAGAGAGATCAGAATAGTCCCAAATGAGTTCAAACATGGTCCGCATAGCTTGGTCGCAACTTCCGACTAATCAAGCGCTCCCGTCTCGATGGGATTTCTGCCACCCACAGCATGCCGCGGCTCGCCACGCTCCCACGCTCTCACGCTCTCGCACTACTTCACCGTCCCCGTCGCTGCCCATTCGCAGCCGCGCTGGATCAGCTTTTGCACGGTCGGGTTTTCGAGGGCCTTGCCGTCATGACCGAAGGTCTCGTGGAAGACCCGGCCCTTGCCATACTCGACTGTGAAGGCCAGCGGCTCGGTTTTGTGACTGAAGTCGGAATCGGCCTCCACCAGCACGTCGATGGGCGCATCGCCTTGGAGCTTGGCGTAGAGTTCATCGTCGGCCTCGAAGTCCTCCAAGCCCTGGGTGATCGGGTGGCCCTTCTTGGCAATCCGCGCCTTGAAGACGCCGCGCGGGCCGTGGCCAGACGTGCCCATGACCCAGTAACGTCCGCAAAGTTTCCGGAATTCAGGCCATTCCTTGAACGAGGCGCTGGACAGGTGCGCGACTGTCAAGCCCTTGCCATTGCTCACGAAACTCAGCAGGTTTTCCTTCGCGGCGGCCGAAAGAGTAGGAGACTGGGCGTTGAAATACTGCAGGAAAATCAGGTCGTAGCGGGTCAGGCTTTGCGCCGAATCGATCACACCAGGGTCCTCGCACACCCGCACTTCGAAGCGCCCGGTCGAGTTTAGGATTCCTTTGATCGCCTGCGAGACCTGCGGCCAGGGATGGACTGACACGTCGTCCCCTGTCACCAACAGCACCCGGATCTTCTTCGCTGCTTCCGCGGCGTGCGTGAGGGTTGCAAGGGTACCGGTTGCCACCAATGCCAGGAAAGTGGCGGCCATTAGGAGACTTTTCTTAAAGCGATTCATGGTTGTTCGTAGGTTTGAATTTGCCGTTCACCTTGGCGGCATCCTGGCCGAGGAGTCAAGGCGGAAACCGGGATGGTGGGTGTCAAATATGGCTGATTCATGAAGCGGAGAGTGAAGTGGAATGACGGGGAGTTACGAGCGAGAAGGCTCTTTTACGCTGGCTGGCAGCCATGAAGTCGAAAAAGCCGCTGGTCGTCGCTTTGCGGGGGTTGCGGCACTGGCGTATCCAGTGGACGGCCACGCTGATGACAGCTCGGCGCATCATCCCAAGATTTAGCGCGCTGGTGCGATGGCGGACGCGGCTGCGATCTTCTCCGGCGCTGACATCCAGGCGCAGGTGCAGGCCGGTCTCGATTCCCCAGTAGCGGCGGTCAGCTTGGAGCATTTGTAGAGCCGAGAGCTTGGGCTTTGGGAGAGAGGTCAGCAGATACTCCGTTTCGATTTTCTCGGCGGGCTTTTGCGGGCTGTCGAAGCAACGGGTCAGCCGAGCCGCTTGCTCCACAAAGGGAAAATCAGCGCCCGTGGCGGTGGCGTTGAAAACAATCAAAGCGCGCGCTTCGGTTCGGCTGCGGTTGAGCTCGCAAATTTGGACGCAGCCCGTTTGATCCTGAGGGGGAAAGGGCGTGCGACAGACCTTTGTAAAGTTGTTGCACGTTTTGGCAGACACCCTTTTGATTGCCTTTGCCGGTGAAGAGAAAATCGCCGCCTTTGTCCTGGACGATGATTTGAGCCGTTTTGGTTTGGGTGTGCAGGGCGTCGGCGGTGACCAGGGAACCTTCCATGTCGACGCGTTGCAGCAAATGTTGGACGGCGGGAATTTCGTTGGATTTCTCTTCCACGGCCTCCGATCCCAGCCATCGTCCGTCGCTCACCGAATAAGCGCTGACGATCTGAAGTCCTTGGCTGTTGAGTAATTCCTTTCCGTCAACAGAGACTTGGTCGCCCGCCGGATTGCGCTTGCCCAGAACGTGATCCTGCCAGTCCAGGAGCGCTTTTTCGAGCTGATCGTTTTTGAGATTGGAGAGCAGCCGAAAGAAGGACGACTCGCCCGGAGGCCGGTAGTGCCGATGGGGGCGGCGGGTCCAATCGCGCGGGAAGCCCAGGGCTTCCATTTGATCGACCGTCAAGTCGGCGGCGAACGCCGCCAAATCCCGCTGTCCCAGGCAAACCTTGCACAGCAAGGCGCAGACGCTCAGGGCCACCAGGCTGCTCAGAGGAAACTCTGGCTGGCGTTTGCGCCAATCGGTCAGCCCGCCGAAAAAGCCGCGCATTTTTCTGAGTTCCTCAGGGGATTCTTCGCATGGGGGAGGATGGTTTTGTGCCACCGCTTGCAAAGCTTGCGGCAAGTTGCGACCGCGCAAAATGGTGCGCGCTCCAGGACGCAGTTCCCGCACCCAAAGGGTTTTGGCTTGATCATGAGCTTGATAGAAATCCCGGCGACTGCGTTTGTAGCCTTGCGTCTTGCCCAGCAAGGACCATCCACTGGCTTTGTAGCACGTGCCCAAAAAGTGTTGTGGGTCGACGAATGTTTCGGCGATGAGGACCTCATGACCGTAGCCCCCGGCCCAGTCCTGGCTGAGTCGTTGCAGGCACCGTTTCATCAGGCGGCTGGCCAGGTTTGGCACATGAAAGTCCTTCAAAATGAGAAACCGGCTGTGGTTGACCACCAAAGGCAGCCGCCGTTTCTTCTGCGCGGGGCTCCAGCCGATCCACTCCTCACGCGCCTTCAATTTGTAGGCTCCCGCGCTCCAAGCCATCAGCCCAACCCACTGCCCATCATATTCGGCCACGTATCTCAATTGCTCCCCAACCAGCTGGGCATTTTTGAGATAGTGCTCTTGGATAATGAGCTGATCAAAGCGCTCCTGTTCCCCTGGTTTAATGAGCCGAAGTTGAACCCCATCAAGCAGGCGTTGTTGCTCATCGCTGATCACTGGTCGTTTTTCCACTCTCATGCCCAGCAGCATGAAAATAGTGAGCTCAAATGTCCGGCACTATTTCAATCTCATCGCTCAGGCAGCCGTTTTCTCATCTCATGAATCAGCCATAGGTGTCAAAAGATACGTCGCAGTCAAAAGAGCAGTCGCCCGTTACGGACGCCCGCCTGCTCACGCCAGATACGTCGCCGGGTGAGTTACCGGCAAATTGCAGGGCACCACGAAGGGCTGAACTGCGGCCAAGCTGCTGCCAAACTGCTGAGAACTCACCAAATCCCCTTTGGATGGAATTCTCGCAGGGACAGAGGCTAAACCTGCCAGAGAAAAACTGAGAACGGACTGGAAAATGATTTGCAAATCTGTGGAGCAGGAGGAAGATCGCGAAAAAGCCCAGTTTTTTGGACCTGTGCATGGCGAATTCCTACTCATGCTGCAATTGGCAGTTCGAAGAGCCCGTTGCAATGGGACTGCCAATTGTAATTCTGGAGGCGGGCTGGCTGCACGGGTGTTTGGGCACCAGCCATTTCCCCAGGCGTGTTACCATCTAATCCTTGGTGGACGCGGTAATCGTTGTAATAGATTTTGAATGCTTCCAGTTTTCGTTCCAGGTCACGGCCATTCCAGAAAAGAACGGCGTCCAAATACTCCCGACGAAGGGTGCCGATGAGCCGCTCGATGAACGGATGCGAGACAGGCACATGAGCCACGGTGGAGATGGTCTCGATTTCCAGGATTCGTAAATTGGCCTGCCAGCGCTCAAAGTCGAAAAGGGGATCATGGTCCAAACTGAGACGGACGGGCAGACCGCGCCCGGCGATGGCCTGATTGAACATCCGACAGAGGGCGACTCCGTCGACGGCTGCCGCCTGGACCCCAAAACCAACAATTCTCCGTGTGAACTGGTCCATCACCACCAAGATCCAATGGGCCTTGAGGAGGACTGATTCCACCCGAAACAAGTCCATGCTCCAAAGACTGTCTTTGGTATGGCCCAACAACGTGAGCCATGACGGACCACCCACGCCGCGATCGGGCCGATAATGGGTTGCCAGAACCCGCCGGACGACGTCCTTGTCGATCTCAATGCCGAAGCATTTGGCCAACTGTTGGGCAATCCGGGGGCAGCCGAAACGCGGATTGCGTTGCTTGAGTTCAACGATGGCTCGGATCAATCCCGGGGCCGGTCCCTTGGGACCAGGCTTGCTTTGCCGGCGTCGGGAATAGAGCCACTGGTACTTATAGGCCTTGAGGGCGGCATGAAATCGGAGCAGGGTCGAGGGATTGAGAATCACCGCACTCCGCAGAATCCGGCGCGGATGCAGAAACAAGGACCAGAATCCCAGGAGCAGCCGCTGGGAGGCGCTGAAGTTGGGCGCTCGCTTCCGCGAACGATTGATAATCAGCAGTTGATGTTTGAGCAGGAGACTTTCCGCCATGACCGCTTTAAGCCCGCCAGGGCCAAGCAGCCTCGCCAAGGTGGTCATCAAATGCGCGACCAGCGTCAGTAAGTCTCTCATCGCGGAAAAACTTTACGCCTGGTTCTCTCCGGCGACAAGACCACCAGGCTCCGCACGCGAATTTAGCAATTCGCCATGCACAGGTTCAGTTGCAGGGGCGGAACCCACGACGAGCTGGCATTGGGCGCAACAGGATGTTCCGAACGGGCCAGCCATTAGTTACACCGTTCCATCGGTTATTACTGTTGGTTTATCTCGGTCAGCACCAACTTGTGAATCGTCCGCAGGAGCGCTACTAACAGATAATGCAGCGCTAATCTCCAGCCCTCGATATCGGGAAGATCATCCCGAATCGCAGAGGACTCCGATATCTGCCGAACAAAGTCAGGCAAAAGCGGACCGAATGAAGTCGCAAACGACAAAGCTGATGGAAAACCAAGCGTTGGCAGAAAGCCCGCGCGCGCGGGAGGAGTTTCCGGAATTACAAAGGGTTCCTGCAGCCACCGAAGAAACGTACGCCAAGGCGGTTCGAGTCGAGTCGCAAATGGTAAAGCTGATGCAAAACCAGGCGTGGCTTGCAAGTCCACGCGCACGGGAGGAGTTTCCAGAATTGGAGAGGGTTTTGCCGTTGGCGGCCATCGCTCAGGTAAAAGGAGGAAGCACCCAAAGTTCCGTAAGTGTTGTCCGTCAAACTGGCCAAAACTACTAAATGATTGCAGAAGATTTGAGCAAGCTGCTCGAACCATGCGGTTTTTTAGG
>JBKQWF010000103.1:0-4260 GCA_052139695.1 Limisphaerales bacterium | reverse complement strand
TTTAGATTGGATCAACCAATGGCGAATTCGACTGTGGCTGAGGAGCGGAAACAATCCTGCAAGGATTGAAATCACTCAGCCCAGGTTGCGAGGAACGTCCCCCTGTCGCGGAGCGACCCCGGATATTAGCCGGACACGCCAGTGTCTGGTGATATCCGCCAGAGATTTTCCGTCCTGAAGGGACGGCGGACTCGCACAACGAAAAATATCTCTGTCGCCTCTTTCCATCGTCCCGTCGGGACGAATTGGAAATGGGGGGCGTATTCCAGGCACTGGCGTGTCTGGCTAATATCCAATGTCGCTCCGCGACAGACGTCTTCTCCCATGGGAATCGTCTGTAAAATCTTGCCGCGCACAGGCCCCACAAGCCGCGATCGGATACGAGCTACCTCAGGGCGTAGTCCAATTCGATCCTCAACTCTAATTCAACCCTTGCAGGGTTGATCAACAATTTAGGTCATCCCCCACGGTAGCTCGTTCCTCGCAACCGTGGGCTGAATGATACATTCCCGTCGGGAATGTCTACTGAACGGGCTCAAAATGTCCAAAGTCCAGCGGACGCCTCGGCGAGCGTCCCTGCCTGAATGCTTAAATAAACTCGTTGATCAGGTTTTCCAGGAATTCCTGGCGGCCGCTGACGTTGGCCCTCGGTTCGCCTTCTTTCAGCATGAATTCTTCCAGAGCCTCAAAGCTGCTCTTGCCGGCCTCGATTTCCCGGCCTAACCCGCTGTCCCATGATTTGTAACGTTCCCGGACAAATTCCGCCAGGCGGCCGTCTTTGCGAATCGCCGCCGCGATTTTCAGCCCGCGCGCGAAGGCATCCATTCCCCCAATGTGCGCGTAAAAAAGGTCCACCGGCTCGAAACTTTCCCGGCGCACTTTGGCGTCAAAATTCAGTCCGCCGGTGACCAGCCCGCCATTTTTCAAAACGGTCAACATGCATTGGGTTGTTAGGTAAATGTCGGTCGGAAACTGGTCGGTGTCCCAGCCGAGGAGCAGATCTCCTGTATTGGCATCAATTGAGCCGAGGGCGCCGGCGGCGGCGGCCACTTCCAGCTCGTGCTGCATGGAGTGGCCGGCCAGGGTGGCGTGGTTGGTCTCCAGGTTCAGTTTCAAATCACCGAGCAAGTCGTACTCGCGCAGGAAATTCAGGCAAGCCGCCGCGTCCGAATCGTATTGATGTTTGGTCGGCTCCTTCGGTTTGGGTTCAATGTAAAACTGCCCTTTGAACCCGATCTTCTTTTTGTAATCGACCGCCATGTGCAGGAATTTCGCCAGGTGATCCAGCTCACGTTTCATGTCGGTGTTGAGCAAAGTGGAATAGCCCTCGCGCCCGCCCCAAAAGACGTAGCCGGCGCCGCCCAATTCGTGAGTGACTTCAATCGCCTTCTTCACCTGCGCGGCGGCGTAAGCAAAAACTTCCGCGTTGCAACTCGTCGCCGCCCCGTGGGCAAAGCGCGGATGGGCAAAGAGGCAAGCCGTTCCCCATAACAATCCAATTCCCGTGCGCTTTTGCTCCTCGGCCAGCACTTTGACGACTGCGTCGAGGTTATTGTTCGTCTGCGCCAGGGTGTTGCCTTCCGGCGCGACGTCGCGGTCATGAAAGGCATAAAACGGCGCGCCCAGCTTCTCAAAAAACTCGAAGGCCACCCGCGCCCGTTGCCGGGCATTGTCGAGCGATTCGCTAAAATCGTCCCATGGCCGCACCATTGTCGGCGCGCCAAACATATCCGATCCCCGCCCGCGCAATGTGTGCCAATAAACCACGGAGAAGCGCAGATGCTCGCGCATGGTCTTGCCTTCGACGACTTCGGCAGCGTTGTAATATTTGAAAGCGAGAGGGTTCCTGGACTTCGGACCTTCGTATTGGACAGTGGAGATGTTTGGAAAAGCTTGTGTCATAGTTGTATCGGTTGGACACTACGGATGGCCTCTAAACCGCGCAATGAAAAAAAGTGACGCCCAGCGCCATAGCAGGGACGCCTCGCCGAGGCGTCCGAGGGTTGGTTTGCACGCCATTCAACTCAGTCTTGGACACCTCGCCGAGGCGTCCTTACCTGAACATGACGCCGCCTGACACACCAGCCGCTTCTCCCGCGGAGACCCCGGCTGTTTCTGTGCGCCTGGACAAATGGCTCTGGGCCGTGCGCGTTTACAAAACCCGCAGCCAGGCAGCAGACGCCTGCCGCCACGGGCACATTACAATTTCAGACCAAAAGGCCAAGCCTTCGCGCGAAGTGCGGCCCGGCGAAGTGATCGTCGCGCTCAAGGACAACATCACCCGCACCTACAAAGCGCTCCAATTGCTGGACCACCGCGTCAGCGCGAAACTGGCCCGCGAGTTTGTCGAGGACCAGACTCCTGCCGCCGAGTTGGAAAGACTGCGCCAACCGGCTTTCCGCCCCATCGGCATCCGCCCGAAAGGCACAGGCCGACCGACGAAAAGAGAACGGCGTGTTCTAGACCGCTGGCAGGAACCGCCAAGCCCTCTACCTGACCAATGATTATGACGCTCGCTGTCACACCCATATCGCTTGAGGAGATCAAACCGTGGCGCGATATATATCGGCATGAAATGAACTGCCAAATCATCCATGATTCCATCCATTCTCGAGTTGGTTGGTCGGCAGAATATTCTTTGACTGCCAGCGGTATATGTGTCGGTTATGGTTCGGTTGCCATTGCCGGGCCTTGGAAGGACAAACCGACCGTCTATGAGTTTTACGTCGTGCCCCAATGGCGGGGCCGGTTGTTCGACCTTTTCTCCGAGCTTCTTTCGATCACAGGCTCGCGCCGGATTGAAACCCAAAGCAACGATCCCCTGCTCACCGCAATGTTGCATGCATTCGCTCGTGACGTGGCCAGCGAGAGCATCCTATTTCACGACAAGCTCACCACCCACTTGGCCACGCCACCGGGGGCGGCCTTTCGCCTCGCGACTGAGGCCGATCAACTGGAGATTTCTTTGCAACAATTGCGCTCGCACGGAGTAGTGGAATTCAAATGCACTGCCGTGGCAAAAGGCGGCATTCTTTTCCATTACAACCGTCCCTTTGGCGACATTTATATGGAAGTGGCTGAGGCATTTCGCCGGCGAGGACTTGGCGGGTATTTGGTGCAAGAGCTGAAGCGTGTTTGTTACGGACTGGGAAGCGTTCCCGGCGCCCGCTGCAATCCGCAAAACATCGCTTCCCGCAAGACCCTGCAAAAAGCGGGCTTCGTCCCCTGCGGACACATCCTGACAGGTTCAGTGCCTTCGGCTTGAGCCGGGATTGAGAATTGCAAATTGAAAATTTTCAATTCCCGATTTTCAATCCGCAGCGAGGCAGGCAGTTTAACGACTCTACTGTTCTGAGGCTTTGCTCACTTCCAAAACCTCCACAGGGCGTTGAACCGGAGTTAACTTCAATCCCAGACGTTCGCTGGCCGCGGCAATGACAGCGTCCGCATCCGGCTCGTAATCCCCTCTTTTTTCGGCCTCCGATAATTTCCATTTCATATTGACATAGAAAAAACCACGTAGCCCTGTTTCATCAAAAACAGGTTTTTTCAAGGCCCATTCCAAAGACTCGGCGATTCCCTTCATATCCGCGCCAGCGCTCTTAAAGCCTCCCCTCATTTGCCCGCCGCCGCCGCTCTCTTCGACTCTCCGGAGACCAGAAGCGTTGGTGTTGATTTGGGTCATCAAATAAGCGTCCACGGTTTTTGTGGTTTGTTTGACATCAAGGCCAAACACGGTGCGGAGCGCGGCACTGAATTGATGCTGCAATTCCTTGGCATGACGCAAAGGCGCTCTTACCTGAAAATCATAAAACTCATCCGGCAATTTGCCTTGGATACTTGTCCGGGCCGGGGATTTGTCAAAAACAGAATGCAAGGCGCTTTCGACCGTAGCAACTTGGCCCTTAAATTCACAGCCATTGGTGTGGCGAGACCACGTACCATGGGGTCCAAAATCATTCGACGGCCATGGGTGTCCACGAATGGAGATTTCAAAAAGAGCCGGGGTTTGATTGGGAATGACGTTATCAGAAGATCTGTCAACAGTGTAAGTTTCCGGTTCGGGCAGAGATAGGACGCACCTTTTCATTTTTGTAAACGCCAAGAGACGGGGGATTTGGAAAGAATCAGCGCCCGCAAGCGCTCCTGGCCGCCATTGCGATGGAGGAACTGCTTTTGAAATTTTCCAGTGGTGGCCCGGCTGCGGGGATTGATTTTGCGGGCTTCCTCCAACCAAGACTGGGCGAAGCTCACCACCAC
>JBKQWF010000102.1:0-22633 GCA_052139695.1 Limisphaerales bacterium | reverse complement strand
TTCCGGCTTGGGGAGCGCGACCGTCTCGGTCGCCGCGGTCGGCGTCTCGCCGACCGCATCTTGCCGGTGCTATACGATTCCTATCGAAGCATTCAGACGTAGCGCTAAGGTTAGGCGAGGATTTGGGTCCTTCGTCGCGCCTCGCCAGAGGGTCTTTGGCGCGAAAACGGAACCCCGCCTTTTTCAAAGCACGCTCTAAATGCCTTTGACACGGTCGCAATGGGCATGAATTTTGCTTTCTGGTGATCGAATGAGATCATGAAGAATTGGCTTATCGCTTCATCGGCGGCCTGGGGTTCGCTGGTATTGATCTCCAATGCCCTTTGCCAAAATACGCCGACGTCCCCGACTGCTGTGCGGCACTTTTTGCCTGGTCACGCCCCAGCACCGGCAGTTCTGGCGCGTCCTCTGGGCCGGCTGCCGGAGACGAACTCCTTGCGCCTCGCCATCAGCCTGCCGTTGCGCCATCCCCAAGCCCTCGCCGGCCTGTTGCAGCGCCTCTATGATCCCGCCAGCCCTGATTATCGTCATTTCCTTACCCCCGCGCAATTTGCCGAGGGATTTGGGCCGACCGCGCGGGATTATCAAACGGTCATCAATTTCGCCCAAGCCAAAGGCCTGGCCATCGACTCCACCCATGAAAGCCGCATGTTGGTCGATGTGCGGGGGAACGTTTCCGACATTGAAGGCGCTTTTCACGTCACCTTGCGAACTTACCAACATCCCACCGAAGCCCGCAACTTCTACGCTCCGGATGGGGCGCCTTGGGTGGATGCGAACCTGCCCATCCTGAATGTGGCGGGACTGAGCGATTATCCGTTGCTCCGCCGCGCCCAACACAGCAGGCCGCAGGATGCCCCTTCTGGCACCGCGGGAGGTTCCGGGCCTGGCGGCTATTACATGGGGCAGGACTTCCGCAATGCTTATGCTCCTGGGGTTGCCCTGCAAGGGACGGGCCAAATGGTCGGCTTATTCGAAGCCGACGGCTATTACGCCAGTGATATTGCCACCTACGAGGATGTGGCCGGCCTGGCTCCTGTTCCTCTGCAAAACGTTCTCGTTGACAGTTTTAGTGGCGCTCCTGGCTCCGGGAATGGCGAGGTCGCGATCGATATCGAGACGGCAATTTCAATGGCGCCTGGATTGACCGCGGTTGTCGTCTTCGAAGGTCCAAACTACGTGTCCGACTGGCTTGATATTCTTGACCGGATGGCGTCCAGCAACCAAATCAAGCAATTCAGCTCTTCCTGGGGTTATATCGGAGGTTCCGACCCCAATACGTCGTTTGATGCCTCCTTTCAGCAAATGGCCGCGCAAGGCCAGTCCTTTTTTCAAGCCTCGGGAGATGGCGACGCCTGGGTTACTCCGATATGGGTGCCGGCGGACAGCCCCTACGTGACGAGTGTGGGCGGGACCAGCCTGACGATGAGCGGCTTTGGCGGGGCTTACTCTTCCGAGACGGTTTGGAATTCAGGCAATCTGGGCACGGCTGACACTTGGTTCGCCGGTGGAAACGGATATTGGGGCAGTGGCGGCGGTGTCAGCACGGTTTATTCCATTCCGTCCTGGCAGCAAGGCGTGAGCATGGTGGCAAATCAAGGTTCCACCAGCCTGCGCAACATCCCCGATGTCGCGCTAGCGGCCTTCAACATCTGGGTCTCATACGGTAATGGTGAATCGGGCGGTTTCATCGGCACGAGTTGCTCCGCGCCTTTGTGGGCGGGATTCGCCGCCCTGGCCAATCAGCAAGCCGCCAACTCGAACAAGCCGCCAATCGGGTTTCTCAATCCCGCCATCTACGCTCTTGGCCAGGGGCCGAATTATGGCCTCTGCTTCAACGACATCACCAGCGGGAACAACACTTCCAGCGGCAGCCCAGGCAATTATTCCGCCGTGCCGGGTTATGATCTCTGCACCGGTTGGGGGACGCCTGCCGGAAGCAACCTGATCAACGCGCTGGCTGGTATTTATCAACCTTCTATTACCACGCAACCTTCCAGCCAGAGCCAGCCTGTGGGAGGCAGCGCCACTTTTAGCGTGACGGCAACGGGCGTCGCTCCGCTTTCCTACCAATGGCAATGCAATGGAATAAATGTTTCCGGTGCCACCCTGGCAAGTCTCGTCGTCAACAACCTCACCGAAGCCAACGCGGGGACCTATACTGTGGTCGTCGCCAACCAATGGGGCAGCTTGACCAGCAGCGCCGCCACCCTCACGGTAAGCAAAGCGATGCCTGTCGTGTCATGGGCCAACCCCGCTTCGATCACTTACGGCGCGGCCCTTACCTCCAGCCAGTTGAATGCCACAGCAAATGTGCCCGGCACCTTTGCCTATACTCCAGCGAGTGGAACCGTTTTGAAGTCTGGCACCCAGACACTTTCCGTCGTCTTCACCCCAACCGACACCTCTGATTACAACAGCGCCAGCGCCACAGTCAGCCTCGTCGTTTCGCCCGCTCCCTTGACGGTGACGGCGAACAATCGGACCAAGACCTACGGGCAAACGGTGAGCTTCGCCGGCACGGAGTTTGCCACCAGCGGGCTGATCAGCGGCGATACTGTGACGAGCGTAACTCTAGCCAGTTCCGGGAGCGCGGCAACTGCGGTGGTGGCAGGCTCTCCTTATAATATCCTGCCAAGCGCCGCTGGGGGCACAGGTTTGACCAATTACACGGTCACCTATGCCAATGGCACGTTGACGGTCAGCGCGGCTGCTTTGACCGTGACGGCGACCAACCGCGGCAAGACCTATGGGCAGACGGTTACTTTTGCCGGGACAGAATTCGCCACCAGCGGTCTGCTCAACAGCGACACGGTGACAAGCACGACTATAACCAGCTCGGGGGCAGCGGCGACGGCGACAGTGGCGGGCTCGCCTTACACTATTATTCCGAGCGCGGCCACGGGTACGGGTCTGAGCAATTACACGGTCACCTATGCCAATGGCACGCTGGCGGTCAGCGCGGCCGCCTTGACGGTGACGGCAACTAACCGCAGCAAGATCTATGGCCAGACGGTTACTTTTGCCGGGACAGAATTCGCCACCAGCGGTCTGCTCAACAGCGACACGGTGACAAGCACGACTATAACCAGCTCGGGGGCAGCGGCGGCGGCGACAGTGGCGGGCTCGCCTTACACTATTATTCCGAGCGCGGCCACGGGTACGGGTCTGGGCAATTACACGATTGCCTATGCGAACGGCTCGCTGACGGTCAACGCGGCCACCTTAACGGTGACGGCGACCAACCGCGGCAAGACCTATGGGCAGACGGTCACCTTTGCCGGGACAGAATTTACCACCAGCGGTTTGCTCAACAGCGACACGGTGACAAGCGCGACTATAACCAGCGCGGGCGCGGTCGCCACGGCGACGGTGGCGGGTTCGCCTTATTCTATTATTCCGAGCGCGGCCACAGGTACGGGTCTGGGCAATTACACGATTGCCTATGTCAACGGCTCGCTGGCAGTCAGCGCGGCCGCTTTGACAGTGACGGCTACCAACCGCGGCAAGACCTATGGGCAGACGGTCACTTTTGCCGGAACAGAGTTTACCACCAGCGGTTTGCTCAACAGCGACGCCGTGACAAGCGCGACTATAACCAGTTTGGGGGCAGCGGCGACGGCCACAGTGGCGGGTTCGCCTTACACTATTATTCCGAGCGCGGCTGCGGGTACGGGCTTGGGCAATTACACGGTCACCTATGCCAATGGCATGCTGACGGTTAGCGCGGCCGCGTTGACAGTGACGGCGACCAACCGCGGCAAGACCTACGGGCAGACGGTCACTTTTGCCGGAACGGAGTTTACCACCAGCGGTCTGCTCAACAGCGACACGGTGACAAGCGCGACTATAACCAGTGCGGGGGCAGCGGCGACGGCCACAGTGGCGGGTTCGCCTTACACTATTGTACCGAGCGCGGCTGCAGGTACAGGTCTGGGCAATTACACGATCGCCTATGCCAATGGCACGCTGACGGTTAGCGCGGCCGCGTTGACAGTGACGGCGACCAACCGCAGCAAGACTTACGGGCAGACGGTCACTTTTGCCGGAACGGAGTTTACCACCAGCGGTCTGCTCAACAGCGACACGGTGACAAGCGCAACTATAACCAGTTCGGGGGCAGCGGCGACGGCGACAGTGGCGGGTTCGCCTTACACTATTACTCCGAGCGCGGCCACGGGTACGGGTCTGGGCAATTACACGATTGCCTATGTCAATGGCTCGCTGGCGGTCAGCGCAGCCGCCTTGACGGTGACGGCGACCAACCGCAGCAAGACCTACGGGCAAACCGTCACCTTTGCCGGGACAGAGTTTACCACCAGCGGTCTGCACAACAGCGACACGGTGACAAGCGCGAGCTTAAGCTGCTCCGGTGCGGCCGCCACCGCAACGGTGGCAGGGTCGCCCTACAGCATTGTCCTTAGCGCGGCGGTGGGCAGCGGGCTGGGCAATTATACCATTGCCTATGCCAGCGGTTTGTTGACAGTCAGCCCCGCCGTTTTGACGGTGACGGCCAATAATCGCAGTAAGACTTATGGCCAGACCGTCACCTTTGCCGGGACGGAGTTTACGAGCAGCGGGTTGTTCAACAGTGATACGGTAAGCAGCGTGAGCTTGAATAGTGCGGGGGCGGCGGCGAGCGCGACGGTGACGGGTTCACCCTATCCCATTATTCCCAGTGCGGCGGTGGGCGCCGGCTTAGGCAACTACACCATCGCCTACGCCAACGGCATCCTGACTGTGGCTGAGGCGGCGCCGGCCATCATCTGGGCCAATCCTGCCCCCATCATCTACGGGGCGGCCCTGACCTCCAGCCAATTGGACGCGACGACGACGGTGCCGGGCAGCTTTGCCTACAGCCCGGGCAACGGGAGCGTCTTGAGCGCGGGCACCAATACGCTTTCGGCCATCTTTACCCCGAGCGATACGGCCGATTACAGCAGCGCGACCAACACGGTGAGCCTGGTCGTGTCGAACGCCGCCTTGACCGTGACCGCGGCAAGCTTGAGCCGTCCGTACGGCGCGGCTAATCCGGTGTTGACGGGCACGATCAGCGGTGTGACCAACGGGGACAACATTACCGCGGCCTACAGCACGGCGGCCACGAGCAGCAGTCCGCCCGGAACCTATTCTATCGCGCCCAGTTTGGTGGATCCGAATGACCGCGAGACCAACTACACAGTCAGGCTGGTGGATGGCACGTTGACCGTGGGCCAGGCCACGCCGGCCCTGGTCTGGACCAACCCCGTTTCCATCCTCTACGGCACGGCCCTGGCATCCAGCCAGTTGAACGCTACGGCCAACGCCGGCGGGAGCTTCGCCTACAGCCCGGGCATCGGAGCGGTGCTCAACACCGGCACCAATTTGCTTTCGGTGATTTTCACTCCCACCGACACGGTGGATTACAGCAGCGCGGGCGCCACGGTGAGCCTGGTGGTTTTGCCCGCGCCCCTGACCGTGACGGCCTCCAGCTTCAGCCGCCCGTATGAGACGGCTAATCCGGTTTTCACGGGCACAATCGCCGGGTTGACGAACAACGACAACATCACGGCGGCCTACAGTTGCAGCGCGACCGTCAACAGTCCGGTGGGAAGTTACCCCATCGTGCCGAGCTTGGTGGACCCGAATGACCGCGAGACCAACTACTCGGTCAGCCTGGTCAATGGCATCCTTTTGGTGGGCCATCCGGCTGAAGTTCTGACCTGGACCAACCCGGCCCCCATTGCCTACGGGGCAGCGCTGGCCTCCAGTCAATTGGACGCCACGGCGACGGTGCCGGGCAGCTTTGCCTACACGCCGACCAATGGGAGCGTTTTGAACACGGGCAGCAATGCGCTGACGGTCATCTTCACTCCGGCGGACACGGTGGATTACACCAGCGTAACGGACACGGTGAGTCTGGTGGTTTTGCCCGCGCCTTTGACGGTGACGGCGGCCAACACGAACCGGACGTATGGCCAGGCCAACCCGCCGTTCACAACCATCCTGATGGGCGTGACCAACGGCGACACGATTACGGCCACGGCCAGTTGCGGCGCGACCAGCAGCAGTGCGGTGGGAGCCTATCCCATCGTGCCGGGGACGCCGGTGGGGAACGACCTAACCAATTACACCATCACCTATGCCAGCGGCGTGCTGACGATTAACCCGGCTGCATTGACCATCACAGCCAACAATCGGAGCAAAACTTATGGCCAGGCGGTGACCCTTGCGGGCACCGAGTTCGCGACGAGCGGTCTGCTCAACAGCGACACGGTGAGCGGTGCGACGCTCAACAGTTCCGGTGCGGCCGCCACCGCAACGGTGGCAGGGTCGCCCTACAGCATTGTCCTTGGCGGGGCGGTGGGCAGCGGGTTGGGCAATTATACCATTACCTATGCCAGCGGTTTGTTGACAGTTAACCCGGCGACTTTGACGGTGACGGCGAACAATCGGGGCAAGACCTACGGGCAGGGGGTGACCTTCGCCGGGACGGAGTTCACCACCAGCGGTCTGCTCAACAGCGACACGGTGAGCAGCGCGACTCTGACCAGTTCTGGGGCGCTGGCGACGGCGGCGGTGGCGGGATCGCCCTACACGATTGTCCCCAGCGCGGCGGTGGGAACGGGCTTGGGCAATTACACCATCAGTTATGCCAGCGGTGCGCTGACGATCAGCCCCGCCGCTTTGACGGTCACGGCCAATAATCGCAGCAAGACCTATGGCCAGACCGTCAGCTTTGCCGGGACGGAGTTCACCGCCAGTGGGCTGCTCAACAGCGACACCATGACGAGCGCGACCCTGACCAGTTCCGGCGCGGCGGCCAGCGCGACGGTGGCGGGTTCACCGTACAGCATCGTGCCGAGCGCGGCGGTGGGCACAGGTCTGGGCAATTACACCATCACCTGCGTCAACGGCGCTTTGACGATTACCCCAGCGGCCCTGGCCATTACGGCGGACAATCGCAGCAAGAACTTCGGCCAGACAGTGACCTTCGCGGGGACGGAATTTGTGGCCAACGGTCTGCTAGACGGCGATACTGTGACCAGTGTAACTCTGACCAGCGCGGGCGCGGCGGCAACGGCAACGGTGGCGGATTCACCCTATCCTATAATTCCCGGCGCGGCAGTCGGCACCGGCTTGGGCAACTACACCCTCGCCTATGTTAACGGCGTTCTTACGGTTACGAGCAACGCCACGATCCCGCCGGTCATCCAATCGGTGCAACAATCCGGCAATTCGGTCGTCTTCACCTGGAGCACAACGGCGGACCTGGCATATCAAGTCCAGTACACGACCAACTTAAACCAAAGCGTCTGGGCCAATTTGGGCAGCCCTATTACTGCCATTGGCTCTACCGCGACCGCATCAGACTACCTCACTAATGCGCAAACCTTCTATCGCATCGTGGCCTTGCCGTGACCGATTTCAGGCGCGGTTCGGTGCGATGCGCAGTCAGTCAAGAGAAGTTTCCAGTTTGCAGGGTTGAGCACGAATAAAGGCAGCTATTCAGGGACGCCTCGCCGAGGCGTCCGGGGGTGGTTTACATGCCAGCCAACCCAGCCTTGGACGCCTCGGCGCTCGGCGCTCGGCGAGACATCCGTGCCATTCGCGGCACGCTGTCAGCACCTGAACAGTTACGCAGAAAGATACGGCAGACCCACGCGGTCAATAATCAATGACCATCGGCGGGCTCGGGGGATTTTGCCCGGGAATGGGATCAGAAGAGGGCGGTTCCGTTTGAACGACCGTGGCCAGCAATTGGCCCAAGCCGTTGGAATACGTAAACTCCGAAGCCGACGTCCAGTCCAAATTGAGTGAATTGGCCAGAGCATTGGCAATTTGTCGAATCGAAGGGGAGGAGCCCTCGAGTTGAAGGGTGGAATTGGTCCAGTTGTAATGAATGAAGCTGGTGGTTTCATTGACATAGCAGACGTCGTCGCGGACGATGCCGGGCATGTTGACAAGAATGAGCCGCGGCGCATAGCCCTGGCCCTTCAGGACGATGCTGGCCAGTATGATGTAGTCGTAAGGCATGACAACGCGGTAAACTTGAAACGCCGTCGCAGGGCCCGAGCTGACGGGCAAGGCTTGCGCGGCAGGGACGAAGGCGAGGTCCAGAAGGTCCTGTGGTTGCGAGCCCTGAGCGTGCTGTGCCACCGGAGCGAGATTGGTCATCGTGACATTTGTCATCGTTACCCAACTGTCGGGCGAGGAAGGATTGGTCGTGGTCTGGACCATCAGCCTGGCGCCGACAGTTCCGCCAATGTTTATAAACCGGTCCCCATTCGACGCCGTCATCGTCAGGAACGGCGGGACACCCCAGAAACTGGCCCCGGAATTTGTGGGGGCGCCGTTGATGCCGGTGACGCCGCCGCCATTTCCCGATATGAGAGTGCTCTGCGAAGTGCCGTTGGTCGAAGCCACAAAAACCGGCTGCAAACGAGGGCTGTTCGTGGCGCACACTTCGTTGGAAAAGGGGCCGGGCGTCCCGTTGCTCCAAAAGGACTGTGCCGCAAAATAGAAAACTCCACCGGCCGCAAGATTGCTGACAGTGGCGCTTGTTTGGGCGCTTGGGTAAGTATTGGTGGAAGTATAAACACCGCTGCTGGTGCCCCAACACAGATTATAACCAGCCACACCAGGACTGGGCGAGGGGTTCCACCCCATGGTCACCTGTCCACTGCACGGCGCCAGCAGGGGACCCGCCGCGAAAGCGGCCAAAAAACCCAATGTGACAAGCGGTGATTTCATGAATTTCCTGAGTCTTCCTAACGATCCGAAATTCGTTATCAGTGTAGTCACACGCAACTTTCGTGCCATCGCAGCCCGCTTCCTTCCCGCCAGCCGGAAGCCTGCGGTGGAATATTCGGTCGCGCTCGTATTACCTCTTCAACGGTGCAAGGGCTTTGTTTGACAGCGCGCCCTAATCGGCCTGATTGGAAGACACAGCACAGCGCATGACCTCATCGGCTTGCTGGTGGCGCAGGCTCCTGCAAGGGCTTTTCAAATGCACAGCCGGCACCTCACCTCGTCCCGCGCGAACCAGGCTGTCACTATTTTCGTTCCCTCCGCGCGGTACTGCCCAAATACTGGACACGTATCGGCAGGGATTGAAAATTGGTCTCTGGGATGGCGTGCGGCTTATATCGGCTCCAGATCTGTGGCATCTAATTTTACAGCCGCTGCCTGGCCAATAAAATCCAGCCGCAGGAGAACCGTGCCCGGTCCGTAACGCTGTTCCACCCAGCCATCCATTCCGCTGAGGGGCCCATGCTTTATCTTGACTCTCATGCCTTCCCCGATATTGGGCGCCAGTCGTATTTCGGAATCCGTCTCCAACGCGCGCAGCACCGCTTCCAGTTGTTGAATAAAAAGTTCCTGGTCAACAACTTCCAACAAATTCGCCAAATAATCGCTCCGATAAACTTTCACGCGACGCTCGGCGGAAATGTGCAGAAACACGTAACCCGGAAAGAGCGGTTTTTGGAACACCACCGTCTTGCCTCGATACTTGTGCGCGGCACGGTAACAGGGGACAGTGGCGTTAAGGCCCTCGCGTTCGCAGAACCGCAAGAGCTTCTTTTCGCAGCGTGGCCGTGTATGGGCAACGAACCAAAGCAAATCACTCATCCCTTATAGCCTGTTGACTCGGCACCGCGAGTCAAGGGGCCTTTTTGGGGGTGCGATTAAATCTGCCGGGCAAGGTAGGGCGCGCACTCCGTTGCGCGCCTCCCCGGCGGCCAGCCGAGTGGCCGCCCTGCCATAAAGTTGACCGAGGGCTCTCAGATATGCGGGGCCATCGCATAATAAACTTCATTACAGCGCAGGTCTTTTCTGAATTCTCTGAGGCGAGTGCTTTTGTCAATGATACATATCTCGATCCCCGCCATCTCGGCAAAATCTTCCAGCATCTCGAGCGTCACCGCCTGGCTGAAACCGGTGTGGTGCGCCCCGCCCGCATAAATCCAAGCCGTTGCCGCGGTCTCAAAATCGGGCCGGCATTTCCAGACGGCCCGTGCCACTGGCAGCCGCCGTAACGGCTTTTCCGGCGGCACGACGTCCACTTCGTTGACCAGGAGACGAAATCGATTGCCCATATCCACCACGGAAGCGTTGAGAGCCGGCCCGGGCGGCGTGTCAAACACCAGGCGGACAGGGTCCGCCTTACCCCCGATGCCGAGGGGATGGATTTCGAGGGAGGGTTTTCCTTTGGCGATGCTCGGACAAATCTCCAGCATGTGCGCTCCAAGGACCTTGGCGTCGGCCGCATTCATGTCATAAGTATAATCTTCCATGAACGAGGTTCCCCCTTTCAAAGCTGTGCCCATTACTTTCATCGCCCGCACCAGGGCTGCCGTTTTCCAATCACCCTCCGCGCCAAAACCATAACCCTCCGCCATCAGCCGTTGCACTGCCAATCCGGGCAACTGTGCCAGGCCATGAAGGTCTTCAAAGGTATCCGTGAACCCACTGAAATTGCCTTCCGTCAAAAACTTTCGCAACCCCAGCTCCATTTGCGCGGCCCGCCGCAGCGAACTGCGCATCCCGCCGCCCTTGCGGAGCTTGGGCGCCACCGTATAGCTGGCGCCGTAGTCTGCCACCAGTTGATCAATCTGTTGCTCGGTGGAAGAACTAATGGCTTCAACCAAATCCCCTACGCCAAACCCATTGACCGAGTAGCCGAACTGAATTTGTGCCGCCACCTTGTCACCTTCCGTCACCGCCACATCGCGCATGTTGTCGCCAAACCGGCAAAACCGGGCTTCCTGCCAGTCATGCCAGGCCGCGGCAGCGCGCGACCAAGCCGCAATGTGCCCTTGCACTTCCTTTGCGCTCCAATGGCCGACGACCACTTTCCGACTCAGCCGCATCCGGCTCATGATGAAACCGTGCTCGCGATCTCCATGCGCGGCCTGGTTTAGATTCATGAAGTCCATGTCAATCGACGACCACGGAAGATCGCGATTATGTTGCGTGTGCAGGTGAAGAACCGGACGGCGCAGCAATTTCAAGCCGTTGATCCACATTTTCGACGGCGAAAACGTATGACACCAGGTGATCAAGCCAATACACCGGGGACTCGAGCTTGCTTCCTGGCACGCTGCCGTTGCGGCTGCGGCGCTGGTGATCAAGGGTTTGAGCACGACCTTCACCGGTATGGCGTTGCTGGCGTTCAGCGCCGCCGCCACTTCCTGCGCGTTGGTGTGGACTTTCTTGAGTGCTTCCGGACCGTAGAGTTGCTGGCTGCCGGGAAGAAGCCAAAGTTCCAAATTCTTAAAATCAATCATAATAAAGCCACTTGTTGTGGCCTGATGCTAGCATGAGATTTTTCACGGCGCTCGAAAACGCCCGTTTGCGGAAAAGAATCGCCATTTTGCGCCGCTCCTTTGTCCTGCTTGGAGGTCTATACGATGGATCGGGGAGCGCGGGCGTCTCGCCAGGCGTCTCGCCCGCAGCCTTCGGCGTCCCGCCGAAGGCATCAGCGCTTTAAGATAACGAGCAGTGGGTGGTTTTAGTCCGACGCCAGTCGGCGGGACGCCGACTGGAAGCGGCCGAGACGGTCGCGCTCCCCCTGCGTTCAACTGATCCGTTCCCTTAACGCGCGTTCAATTTGATGACGCTGACCGAGTGCGCGGGAAGTTCGTGCGTGAAGGTGGCTCCGATACCGGAGAGTTGCGTCGTTTTCGGAGCGACTTTTCGCGGCTCCTCGATGGTATTGACATCCGAGGGATCGCCCGACATTTCTTGACAGGTCGCTGTTCCCGCGACGGTGGTGACGCCTTCCAGACTGAATTCCACTGGCCGCGCCTGCGCGCTGACATTGGCCACGTGGAGAAAAACGTCCCCGGTGGCGGGATCGCTTGTGGCGTTGGCATAAATGGGAGCCGGCTGCGGCGCCGGTTCATCCGTGGCCTGGCAGACCAGGGCGCCATCCAGATAGCAACGGATGGCGCGGCCTTCCACTTCGATTTTCACGTCGTACCAGCGCCCGGTTTCGACGGTGTTGGTGGCGGCGTTTCCAATCTCTGCCTTGGCGCCGTTCTCTGCCTTCTCCATCGCGGTGCGGATGTTGTTCCAGCCGCCAACGTTGAACCAGATGTAGTCTTTTGGATTGCTGACATGAAAGAGGACCAGAAATCCTTCCGCGCCCTCTGTTTTGCGCGCCTTCAATTCATAGGTGTAATCTTTCCAATTCCGATCGCCCGTGGTGGCATGAATGTTTTCCGTGCCGGCGCTCTGGATTAAGACGCCATCTTTGGTCGTCCATTCACCGCCAGCGCGGCGCCAGCCTTGCAGGCCATCGGCGAAAGTAGTTTGAAAAAGCGTCTCGCCGTTATGCGTGACCTTGAGGTCCTTGAATTCAGCCCGTGTGTTCCAGGTGCCCACGCCGATGCCGCCCTTGGGCACAAATGACTCGGCCAGCGGTATGGACTGCTCCGTGACCATTTTGACCGGCAGAACACGCTCGCCATGATTGTTGGCGAACATCGCCTGCACGTAATAAGACGGCGAGCCAAAGCTGTGCAGCGCATCGTAACCGATCAGGTCCGTGGCCCATTGGCGCGCGCCCGGATTGACGTTCACCAGCAGGGGCGCGTAAGCCTCCATCACGATCAGGTCGGAATTACGTTCCAGGTCAATCAGCCACGCCGCATCGCCCAGCGCGGCGTTCAACGTCGGCGTTGGGCTGCCCTCGGTCGTGGCCCATTCGCCCACGAAGATTTTCGGTCCATTGCGGCTTTGGCTGTCGTAATGGAGGTCGGCTTCCATTTGCCGCGCGGAACGGTAATAGTGATCATCGACCACGTCCGGTTTGCGCGAAGTGACGGGCATGGTCGCAATCAGTTGCAGGCTCGGGTATTTGGCCTTGATCGCGTCATAAAACTGCGCGAACCGCCCGTTATAACTGCCCGACCGGTCAAACGTATCCTCATTTCCGATTTCCACGTATGTAAGCGGAAACGGCGCTGGATGACCATCTTTGGCCCGCGCCGCGCCCCATTTTGTGCTCGTGTCGCCAGTCACATATTCAATTTCCTCCAGCGCTTCCTCCACATAGGGCGTCAATTCCGGTCCGGCGTCAATGTGCTCGCCTCTCAACGCGTAACCGGCCCAGACGGCGAGCACCGGTTGCATTTTCAAGTCCTCGCACCACTCCAGAAACTCCAGCAATCCCATGCCGTCGGACGAACGGTAACTCCATGTCCCGGGATGCCCAGGCCGTTGCTCCAGAGGGCCAATGGTTTTCTTCCAGTCAAAGCGGGTGGCGATCGTGTCGCCCTCCACGTAATTGCCCCCCGGCAATCGCAAAAACGAGGGTTTCATCCCGCCGAGAATTTCCATCAGATCAACCCGGTTGCCGTTGGGACGATGGTTGAAGGTCGGCGGGAAGAGCGAAACCAAATCCAGCCAGACTGTCCCCGGATGATTGACAGATACGACAAAACGCGCCGCCGTCGTCGGCGTCACGCTGCCCGTGTCCAGGGTGAGAGAATATCGCTTCCATTCCGCCGTTAATCGCTCGACTTTCGCCGTCGCATAAACCGTCGCGCCATCGCTGCTTTCCAGCGACACCGTCACGGGGCCGTCAAAACCGCGGGCCGCCTTGGCATAAAACGACGCCTCATAATGCGTCTCCGGCTTGATGGGAATTCCCCAGTAACCGCTATTGGCCACGCCGGCCCGCAAGGCGTCCGAAGCGGTGCTGACGTCCAGGCGAAGGCTGGTATCGAGGCGGTCATTCAGCGGCACGGCGGTGTCAAGAACAATGGAAGCCGCCGCGCCGTCTGCCTTCACGACCGACCATCCCGTCGGATGCCTGGCGTCATCTTTGAAAATCCGATTGCGGATCAACTCACCATACAAACCGCCGTCATAGGAATGGTTGATCTCCTCCGTCATCAAACCATAAAAGGTCGGGCTCATTTTCACGCCCGGTTTGTCCACCTGCACCGTGATGCTATCCGCATAGGTTGGAGAAGCCGCGGCAAGGGCCATCAGAAGCATGGAGAGAAAAGTGTGGGTGAAAGATAAGTTTTTTTTCATGTTCGTCGGTCTGTCTATCCGCGCCTTGCGCTTGGCGGAAGAATCGCGGATGAAGCAAGTTTGCCGGAACCATCGCCCTGACGACAACACCAGATTGCGCATAACAATCGCCAGATTGCGAACCGATCCCCATCGGTGGGGCGGTGCTGCTGCGCCGCCCATTCTTGTTTTTGGGCCGAGCGGCAGCTCCGCCCCACCTGGTTCGCAAATTGGCGATTCTTTTACGCAAAGTGGCGTTGAAGACCAATTCAGCTTGGGTAAGTATTAGCTTAATAGTCCGTCCCAATAATGTGTGCATAAACGCGCCGTCGAAAAACGGTAAGAAACGGAACCTTTAAACAACTATGAAAAAGACAACTGGTGCCAATTTTCTCCTGACTCTCTTGACTGGGTTGCTGTTGTTGCTGGCGGTCCAAGGCGCGAGGGCGCAGACGTTGCAGCACGAGTACAGCTTCTTTGCGGCTACGAACGGCACCCCTGAGGCAATTGACTTGGTCGGCACAAACAACGGAACCCTGAACGGCGATGCCCAGATCACCGGCGGCCAGTTGCAGTTGGATGGCAGCGCTTACGTCGAATTACAGGCCGGCATCATCACCAATGACGCGGCGGTGACGATCGAGACTTGGGGCGATTACCCCGGCTCCGGACAAGGCACCTGGGCAAACCTCTTTGACTTTGGCACGCAAGACGCCGCGGTGAACGACTCCTATAGCATCTCATTCTGTGTCAATACCGGAGGCGCTCCGGCCGGCGATCTGGATGCCGCCATTTCCGATTTCGACAACGCCAATGTCAACCGCCAGAATTGCTATGCGCCGGGGACTCTCATCGCCGGCGGGAGCGACCAGTACATCGCGGCGGTGTTTAATCCTCCCGCAGGCTACATCGCGATCTATGTCAACGGCGTTTTGCAGGCGAAAATTAACGGCGTCACCAACACGATTACCCCGGGCGTCCGGGACCTCAATAACTGGATCGGCAAGGACAATTGGCCCGACCCGGATATGACCGCCAATCTCGACGAGTTTCGCATTTGGAATGGCGCCCTCAACGGCTTGGAAGTGGCGGCCAGCTACGAAAACGGCGATGCGAAGATTAATACTAATGCGGGTCCCATTACCAGCGTCCAATTGACCGCCGGTCCCCAGGTCGTGCAAGGAGGCGAAGAGGTTTCGTCGGTGCTGGCCACGGCATCCCTCATCACGAACTCCGTCGATGTGACGACCCTCGCCAGCTTTTCGAGCGCCGATGCCACCGTCATTACGGTCGATACGAATGGCTTCATCCACGGAGTGTCAGTTGGTTCCACGTCGGTCACCGCGAGTTACGGAGGCAAGTCCAACTCGGTGGCGGTTACCGTGATTCCAGCCGTTTCAATTCTGGCCCATCGCTATAGCTTCAACGACCCGGCGGGGAGCACCGCTGTCGCGGACTCGGTTGGGACATTGACCGGAACCCTCATGGGCACGGCAGTGGAAAGCAACGGCCAGGTCGTGCTGGATGGCAGCGCCGGTTGTTATGTGGACTTGGGCACAAATTCAGGGGTCAACGATGGCATCATCTCCGGTTTTCAATCCGCGACGGTTGACTACTGGGCCACTTTTGGGACCTTGCAGAATTGGAATTACGCCTGGGCTTTCGGCAACTCCGTCAATGCCGCGGGTGTGAATTATATTCATAATGTGGCCCGCAATGGCAACTCAGGACACCGGATTGATGACAACGCCGTCCCGGCTGACGAGACGGTCATTGATATGCTCGGTGACTTTACCAACCAAACGGTCCACTGCACCACCGTTATTGACCCGACCACAGGCCACTTGGCTGTTTATACGAATGGTGTTCTTAGCGGTTTCGTCACGAATGATTTCCAGCCGCTCAGCGACATCAGCACCAACTTCATTTACATTGGCCGCTCGCTGTGGACCCAGCCCGGCCCGACCGGGACTGGCGATCCCTATGTGGCAGGGAGTTTCGATGAAATCCGCGTTTACAACGGGGCGCTCACTCCCCAGCAAATCGCCGTGGCCGACCTGATTGGTCCCAACAATACCAACCTGACGGTCGGCGCCCTGCAATCCATCCAGGTTTCCATTCCGCGGCTGAATTTGGGAGATGCCTTCCTTGGCGGCGTGTGGGCGACCTATGCCAACTTGACGAACTACAATCTGCTGGCCAACAGCCTGACGCCGCTCCTGATTCTGACCTCGAGCGACTCCAACGTTGTTTATCAAGCGGCTGACGGGAGACTCCACGCCGTCGGCTTGGGCACGGCCACGGTCACGGCCAATTACGGAGGTTTCACGAGCAGCGGGTCGGTGGCTGTGGTGCATACAGCCGTTTTGGTGAACCGCTACAGCTTCCAGGACGCCGTCGGCAGCACGAATGTCACCGACTCGGTGGGAGGCACGAATTGGTATGGCGTTTTACCCAACGGCGGCACCTTCACCGGCACGAATCTCCAGTTGTCTGGCGGCGCTGTCCAATTTGTCCAACTGCCGCCTTACATTTTGAGCAATTATCCCGCCGTGACCATCGACATGTGGTGTACGTTCCCCGACCAGATGCCGGTCAACTGCATGTTGTTTGCTTTCGGTGACACGGACACCAACACCGCGCTGCCATGGAATGGGGAGAACTACATCTTTTGCGCGCCGCAGGGCGGGCGGATTGCTATGAGCGGAACAGATCCCGGCTATGCTATCGAAGAGGGTTGTGGCGGCGCTGGAGACCTGAGTTTCCAAACCAACATTCATCTCACGGCTGTTTTCGATCCGCCGGCGGGCTTGGAGCTTTGGTACACCAACGGGGTGCTGGTCTCATCCAACACCGGGATAACGATCCCGATGTCCTATGTGGATGACGTCACCAACTACCTCTGTCATTCGATCTACACCGCGGATCCTCACGAGGACTTGATCTTGACTGAGTTCCGCATCTACGATGGAGCGTTGTCCGCGTCTGAAGTGGCCTCCAGCCAGGCCCTGGGGCCGTCCGTGCTGCTCTCCAGCGGCGTCACGAGCCTGACCCATCGCTATAGCTTCAATGACCTTGCCGGCAGCAAAACAGCCGCCGACTCGGTTGGCACGCTCAACGGAAATCTCATGGGGACCGCTCATGAAGCCAGCGGCCAGCTCGTGCTGGATGGCACCGCCGGCTGCTATCTGGACCTGTCCTCAAATTCCTTTGCCAACGACGGCATTGTTTCCGGCTATCAGGCCACGACAGTTGACTACTGGGCCACTTTCGGAGCCTTGGGGAACTGGAATTATGCTTGGGCTTTCGGCAACACCGTGAATGCCGCGGGCCAGAACTATGTTCATAATGTGGTCCGCAATGGCAATACCGGCCATCGGATTGACAACACGACTTCCGCCGGCAGCACGGCTTTTGACATGCTGGGAGACTTTGCCAACGAAACGGTCCATTGCACCACCGTCATCGATCCGCTGACGGGCGTCTTGGCTATCTATACCAACGGCGTTCTCAGCGGCGAGTCCTCGAATGATTTTTCGCCACTCAGCACCATCGCCACGAATCTTATTTATATTGGCCGTTCGCTCTGGACTGCGACCGGCCCGACCGGGACAGGCGATCCTTATGTGGCAGGGAGCTTCGACGAGATCCGTGTCTATAACGGAGCGCTCACTCCTCAGCAAATTGCCTTGGCCGACTTGAACGGGCCTAATAACACCAACCTGGCTATCGGCGCACTGCAATCCATCCAGGTTTCCATCCCGCAGTTAAACCTGGGCGATGTTTTTGTTGGAGGATTAATTGCCAGCTATGCCAACCTGGCGAACTACAATCTGCTGGCCAACAGCCTGACGCCGGTGGCCGTATTTACCTCAAGCGACTCGAACGTCGTCTATCAAGCGAGCGACGGAAAACTCCACGCGGTCGGCGTGGGCACTGCCACGATTACCGCCAATTACGGAGGTTTCGTGGGCAGCCAGCCGGTGACTGTGGTGCATTCGCCTATTCTTGTTAACCGCTACAGTTTCCAGGACGCCGTCGGAAGCACTAAAGCCGCCGACTCCGTGGGAGGCCCGGCTTGGGACGGCACTTTGCCCAACGGTGGCACTTTCACCGGCACCAATCTGATGTTGCTGGGGGCCACCGCGCAATGCGTGCAGCTTCCCGCGGGGATTCTGAGCAATTATCCCGCCGTGACCATTGATCTGTGGGCCACGTTCCCTGATCAAATGCCAGTCAATTGCATGTTATACGCTTTTGGCAACACGGATGCCGGCGGCGCGGGCGAGAATTATATCTTCTGTGGGCCGCAGGGCGGACGCATTGCCATCACGGGCGTTGATCCCGGCTGGGCCGGCGAACAGGGTACCGGCGGCGCGGGAGATTTGAGCTTCCAAAAGAACATCCACATTACGTCGGTTTATGACCCGCCGGCGGGCCTGGAGAGCCTCTATACGAACGGGGTCCTGGTTTCCCAAAACACAGCGATCACGGTTCCGATGTCCTATGTAGATGACGTGATCAACTACATCGGCCATTCGCTCTACACGGGTGATCCCCATGAAGATCTGAACCTGACCGAGTTCCGCATTTACAACGGCGCGCTGTCTCCTGCCGACGTAGCCGCCAGCCAGACTCTGGGGCCATCCCAAGTGCTCGGCTCTTCGCCCAAGCCAAGCCTGACCGCCTCCGTTTCGAGCGGCAACTTCGTCATTTCGTGGCCGATGTCCGGGGCGACTGGGTTCTCGCTCTATTCCAGCAGCACACTCGGCCCGACCGCCGTTTGGACGCTGGTCACCACGACGCCGGCAATCGTTGGTCAGAATTATCAACTATCCATCCCTGCCAAAGGCACGTCGGAGTTTTACATTCTGAAGAATTGAGCACGAGCGACCCCCAAGCAACGAGAGGTATGTAAACATGAGAAAATTGTTTCATAAAGAAAACGGAGCCTTCACGTTGATCGAGTTGCTTGTTGTCATCGCCATCATTGCTATCCTGGCGGGGATTCTGCTCCCCGCCTTGGCCAAGGCCAAGATTCAAGCCGTCAAGACCCAATGCCTCAACAACGAAAAGGAGCAGCTTACGGCCTTGACGATGTACGCCGGGGAGAACAAGGATTTTCTCCCCGATGGCACGAACGGCTATTGGGCTTGGGACATGGACGCGTATCTAGCGAACCAGATGATCGGTTGTGGAACAACACCACGGACTTGGTATGACCCAGGCACAGCGCCCAAATTTGGCCCCGTTGACTGGTTTGGCAGCGTGCCCTATGGCAATGTGCCCGGCGGCAATCCGTCCCTCTGGTGTTGGGACGGTCTTCCTTGGCCTGATCCTGGCGCTAAAGCGACCGACGGTGTGCGGGTGATCGGATACGCCCAGACCTTTTATGGCACGGCCTCCTACACTGGTGTCTATGTGACGAACACCAACCAAAAACTGACAGCGGTCTCAACTCCGCCTACATTTGAGTATCCAGGCGGCGTCCTTGTGGGAAGTCTCTCCCAGCGCCCGCTCGTCGCCTGCGCCACGCTCAACAATACCGGCAACAGTGATGATTACACCAAGATGCTCACCTACAATTGGACCGACATTGACGGCGGTTATATGTATGCGGGCGCCTATAAGGGCCATATCAGCGCCCATCTGAAGAACGCGACAGTTCCCGAAGGGGGGAATATTGGGATGATCGACGGCCATGTGGAGTGGCGCCCCTTCCGCCAAATGATCGACCGGACCGCTACGGGGTCACCATATTTCTATTATTAGGCTGCCGCCAAATCATCCCCGGTAGGGCGGTAGGGCGCGCACTCCGTTGCGCGCCTTCGGGCGCGGCGGCCAGCGGAGTGGCCGCCCTACCGCCGCGTCTCGGCCCCGGACGCCTCGGCGCGGCGTCCCTATCTGAAGAGCCTCCATTTTCTATTTTTCTTTCCAGCGCCGCCATGATTCGTGATGCTTTAGTCGTTCCTCAACGATGAAAGCGCACCCAGCGAAAAAGTCCGGTAACGCAGTATCGGGAAGTGCTTCAACAGCGTCCAGGCCCGGACCTGGGCGCTGGCTTTTTCGACTCGCGGCCATGCTGTTGGTGCCGCTGCTATTCCTATTGGTGTTGGAAGCTGGGTTGCGCCTGGCTGGCTTCGGCCATCCGGCCTCTTTCTTCCTTCCGATGAAAATCAACGGCAGGGATTGTTTTGTGGAAAACGACCGCTTCGGCTGGCGCTTTTTCGGTCCGGAGAGGGCCCGCAATCCGTTTCCCTTTGTCATCGACAAGCTCAAACCGCCGGAGACGATTCGCCTCTTTGTCTTCGGCGAATCCGCCGCCTATGGCGACCCCCAGCCGGAGTTCGGCCTCTGCCGCGTTTTGCAAGCTTTGCTGGAGGGACGCTTTCCAGACAAACACTTTGAAGTGATTAATACGGCCATGACGGGCATCAATTCCCATGTCATTCTTCCCATTGCCAGAGATTGCGCCGGGAAAAATGCCGACTTTTGGGTGGTCTATATGGGCAACAACGAAGTCGTTGGTCCCTACGGCTCCGGTTCCGTCTTTGGCGTGCCGGCCGCCAGCTTACCCCTGGTGCGGGCGGCGATTGCGTTTAAAGGGACGCGCCTCGGCCAGGCGTTGGGAGACTTGATCCGCACCGCGGAAAACCGTCCCGTGGAAGAAAATGAATGGGGCGGAATGGTCATGTTTCTTCATCACCACGTCCTCGCGGGCGACCCCCGCATGGCCACGGTTTATGCCAGTTTCCAAAAGAATCTAAATGATATCATCGATATCGGCGCCCGCGGCGGCGCGAAAGTTTTCATCAGCACGATCGCCCGCAACCTTAAGGATTGCTCTCCCTTTGCTTCCGATCATCGCCCGGATTTATCGAGCCAGGAAGTCACCCGGTGGGAAACGTTCTATCGCCAAGGATGCGCTTCGCAGCAACTGGGCCGCCCCGCCGAGGCGGTTGAAGCCTTCCGCCAGGCGGCCAACATTGATGACACATTTGCGGAAGAGCACTTCCGCTGGGGTGAATCTCTTTTGGCCCTCGGCCAGGACGCCGAAGCGGCGCGGCAGTTTTCCCTGGCTTGCGATGATGACACTCTCCGCTTCCGGGCAGATAGCCGCATTAACGAAATCATCCGGCGCGTCGCGACTAATCAGAAACAACAGTTGGTCCAGTTGGTCGATGCTGAAATGGAGGTGGCTCGGAGCAGCCCGCGTCAATTGATGGGCCAGGAGTTTCTCTACGAGCACGTTCACCTTAACTTCGATGGCAATTATCTTGTGGCTCGGGCCGTGGCGGAAAGAATCGCGGCTTCTCTGCCCGACGCTCGGGACCATTCCTGGCCGACGGCGGACGATTGCGCCCGCCGTCTTGGATGGAACGATTCCACGCGGCGCGCCGCCGAAATGGAAGTTTTGGGCCGTCTCAGCTCACCGCCCTTTGACCAGCAATCCAGCAACCGGGAGCAGCGTCAGCGTTTGGCGAGCCAAGTTGAAGCGCTGCAAACAGCGACTCTTCTTAAAGCATTGCGCGCGGACGCCGCCTTGACGCGCGCGGCGGCGGAAACCGCCCCCGCCGATTGGATTCTCCAGGAGAATCTCGCCCAACTTCAGCAACAGACAGGGGACATCTCGGGCGCGGTCGAATCCTTGCGGCGAGTGGCTCGCTTGCTGCCGCAGACTCCGGATTCGTGGCAATGTTTGGGGATGGCCTTGGGGTCGGCCAAGCGCGACGAGGAAGCCATTGCCGCCTTTAAAGAGGCCATTCGCCTGTCCCCCGAATCGGTGGTGGCCCTAAACAGCCTGGCCGAATTGTATGCGCGCGCGAACCGGTTGCCGGATGCCGAAAGAGAATTCCGCGAGGTCTTGCGCCGCAAGCCTTATTGGGGGCCGGCTCACCTGGGGTTGGGCAAAGTTCTTGAGGCCATGGGCAGGAAACAGGAGGCGGACACTGAGTTTAAGGAGGCCCTTAAAAACCGCCTCGCCACCCCGAGCTTTTACAATTCGCTGGCGAAGTTGTCTTTTTCCAAGGGTTGGTTCGGAGCCGCCGTGACCAATTACAGCGACTCCCTCCGGCTCAATCCCTCCGATCCGGAAGTGCATGTGGATTTGGGACTGGCTCTCGTCAAACTCGGGAACCGCCCTGAAGCCAAGGCCCATTACGCGGAGGCGGTTCGTTTGCAGCCGGCGTTTGCTGAGGCTCATTTCTGCCTCGGCTTGGAAATGGGTAAGGATGGCAACACCGAGGGCGCGGCCTCTGAATTTGCCGAGGCCGTTCGCCTCAAGCCCGAATTGATCGAAGCCCGCTTGAATCTTGGAATCGCCTTGTCCAATCAGCACCTGAACCAGCAGGCCCTGGAGCAATTCGATGAAGTTTTGCGCCGTGACGCGAACAATCGCATCGCCCTCACTTACGCGAAAATCCTCCGCGGCCATTAGCGCTCAACCATATCGATGCGGTTGGATCGGGGAGCGCGGGCGTCCCGGTCAATGCCACTAGTTTTAGGGCGCGCCTTTTCTGCCGGGCAACTCGTTGCGAGTTAAAGGTTTTAACACTTTTTGCGGGACATCCTGGGGAAAGTTTTTTAAGGTCCCGGCATGGCAAAGAGCAAATGTCGGTTCCGTCGG
>JBKQWF010000101.1:0-14965 GCA_052139695.1 Limisphaerales bacterium | reverse complement strand
AGCCTGCTTCGACCCAAACCCGAACCAAATTGAGGTAAATTGAACCAAATTGAGCCGCTTTACCCCCCTGGGGGGGCCGCCACGCCCCGCCGCGATGCCCTCGCTCTCTCCTTTCGGGTGCAAGAATTCTCTCACGCACCCTCAGTGACGGCGGGCCTGGAAAAGGTAGGGTCGACTCGCCGAGGCGACCAAGAATCTTATATGCGCCTTCTATATACTTATGTTGGCCGATCCGTTGGGCTTTTCTCTCTCTCCCCGCGTGCGGGGAGAGCCGGAGAGGAGCCGGGGAGAAATTCTGCCGAAACCATTCGCGCATTGAACCCATGAACCTGTTGTGCGTCGTTTCATCCCTCTCTCTTCCACGCACTTGTGGAGGAGGGCCGGGGAGGAGGCTCTTTTTTCGGTGGAGGTTCGTGGGGGAGGAAGAAGAATTTTGCAGCGCACCCGTTCGTGAAGACCCCCCAAATTTCCAGCTTGAGCCGCCGCTCATTTCCTTGCACACTCTCCTTGGAATGAGGCCGGTTTCATCATCCTTTAGGAACGAATCTATTTGCGCATGACTGTTCCGCATATACCCGCTTGGCGGCGCGGACGCGCCTACGAAAGCCTGGACCAGGTCAACGTCGTGAATTGCCGCAATGGCGCGGCTCTCGCGACGGTCAGCCACGTCAATGCCGGAATCGTGCGCAAAGACTTGGCCCGCATCGCGGAATCACGCGCCGCCTTGAAGAAATTCTCCGTCGCGCAATTGCTCGACATTTGCTCCCGCGCCGGCGCGGAATTCCTCAACCGCGCCTTGCCCCTTGGCAACGGGCGGCAATCGCCTCAGGAATATATCGAAGCGCTTTCCGCCACCAGCGGCCTGCCGTGGGTCATGGTCCGGCGCAACATGGCCAAAATCCAACACGCCCTGGCCCACATGCCGGCGATTCTCAACGGCTTGACTCGCGGGCTTGATCTGGCTGTTTTGGATGCCGGGCATGGCGGGCGCTTGAGCTTCTATCCGGCAACGAACGCCTTGGGATTGGTCATGCCGAGCAATTCACCGGCCGTCAATTCGCTTTGGCTTCCAGCCATCCCTCTAAAAATCCCGGTCATCATCAAGCCCGGTCGCGAAGAACCGTGGACCCCTTACCGGCTGATCCAATCCTTCATCGCCGCCGGCTGTCCCGGGGAAGCTTTCGGCTTTTACCCCACCGATCATGAGGGTGCGGCGGAAATCCTCCGCCAGTGCGGGCGCTCCCTGATCTTCGGCGATAAAAACACCACCTCCGCCTACGCCAATAATCCGGCCATTCAAATCCACGGCCCTGGCTACAGCAAAATCCTCATCGGCGACGATCAAATCGAGCGCTGGCCGGAATTCGTTGGTTTGATGGCCTCTGCCATTTCCGACAACGGCGGGCGCAGTTGCATCAACGCCTCGGCCATTGTCGTGCCAAAATACGCCGCCGAAATCGCCGGAGCTTTGGCCAGCCAGCTTGGCCCGATCGCGCCCTTGCCTGTCTCCGACGAGAACGCCCGGCTGGCAGGGTTCGCCAACGTGAAAATGGCGCATTTCATTGACAACGCTATCGAAGAAGGCCTCAAGACTCCCGGCGCGACCGATGTTACCGCCAAGTCCAGGAATGGCCCGCGCCTGGCGCAATTTGAAGGCGCCACCTACCTGCGGCCCACCATTGTGTTGTGCGATTCCTTTGATCACCCGCTGGCCAACCGCGAATTTCTCTGCCCCTACGCCAGCGTGGTGACGGTCAGCCAGCCAGCCATGCTCGATAAAATTGGCCCTTCCCTGGCCGTAACAGCGATTACCCGCGACCCCTCCTTTATCGAAGCTTTGGTGGAATCGCCCCACATCGACCGCTTGAACATCGGCCCCATCTCGACCATGTCCGTGTCGTGGGACCAGCCGCATGAGGGCAATATGTTCGAGTTTCTTTACAAACGTCGCGCGCTGGAAATAGCGCAATGAACACGCGCCCGGGCAACTGCGTCTGAACTTGTGCATGGAAACTAATGCCTGAGACGTTCGCCAACCCGTTTGACCATCAGTCACACACCCGCCTCGTTTTTGGCCTCAACGCCGTGGAACGCGCGGGCGAATTGGCCCGCGAGATAGGCGTCAAAAAGGCCCTCCTCGTGACGGATCCGGGCGTCGCCGCCGCCGGCCATGCCGAGCGCCTGCGGCAGACGTTGGTCCAAGCCAGAATTGAAACTGTGTTATTCGACCGGGTGCGGGAGAACCCGAGTACGCTTGATGTGGACCACTGCCTGAAGGTGGCCCGCGACGCCCGGATCGACGGGATTATTGGCCTGGGCGGCGGAAGCAGCATGGACACGGCTAAGGGGTGCAATTTTCTTCTGACCAATGGCGGGCGCATGCAGGATTACTGGGGCGTTGGCAAGGCTACCCGCCCCATGCTGCCTCTCGTCGCCATTCCCACTACCGCCGGCACAGGCAGTGAGTGCCAGTCCTTTGCCTTGATCGCCGACACCGATACCCATCAGAAAATGGCTTGCGGCGATCCAAAAGCCGCCGCCCGCGTCGCCATTCTTGATCCGTGCCTGACCCTTTCCCAACCCCCGCGCGTAGCCGCTTGCACTGGAATCGATGCGCTGGCGCATGCCCTGGAAACATCGGTCAGCAACAAGCGCAATGCCTTGTCCCTGGCTTATTCCCGCGAGTCCTGGCGCCTCTGCGAAACCTCGCTCCCAAAGGTCTTGCAAAAGCCGGACGACCTGGAAGCGCGCGCCGGCATGTTGCTGGGAGCAGCTTTCGCCGGCATGGCCATCGAAAACAGCATGCTGGGAGCGGCCCACGCCGCAGCCAACCCTTTGACAGCTCATTTTCACGTCGCGCATGGGCTGGCGGTGGGCATGATGCTCCCGGCAGTCATTCGGTTTAATTCGGGGGATGCCGAGGCCGTGCGGCTTTACGGCGAGTTGGAACGGTCTTCGGCCTTGGGCGCAAAACTGGATACTCTCCTCAATCTGGCGGGTCTGCCGCGCACGCTGGCTGATTGCGGGGTTTCCACTTCCGCCATTCCCCTGCTCGCCGCTGAAGCGGCCAGGCAATGGACGGCCCGCTTCAACCCCCGCCCTCTCACGGAGCAGGACTTCGTCAAATTATACGAGGAAGCCTTCGTCGCTCGCGGCAACGGCAAACTTTGAACCCCGGCTACTTCGGCGGCGCGACTTTTAAAGCGTAATCGGAAGAGAGCAGGCTGTCGGGGTGCGGCTGCGCCACCGAATTGACCTGAAAATCGAACTTGAAATGGTAATAAATCACGTCTTCGTCGGGGGACACAGGGATAAACCCTTCCCATCGGTCTCGCACCAGCGGAACTGGCCGCATGGGATAGACTTTGGTTGCTACCACGACCGCCGGGTTGAACGAATTATTTCGAATCGCCTCCCGGCTGCTCTTCCACTCCGCCTCGACGCGATAAAAGCCCGATGGGTCCCGGTGGTAAGTGGTCGGGGTCAGGTTGGTGATGACAGAACCGCAGCCGGCCACAAACAGTGGCAGCAGGAGCAGCGCAAAAACGTTTTTATTCATCTTAAACATATTCCGAAGATGGACGCCTGAAGGCAACCCACCCGCGAAACCCATGTTGACTGCATCAGGCCCCAATTTCAAGCGATTTTCCTTTCTTGCGCAACGCAGGTTTGTTCGTAAGATGCCCGTCGCGCTTGCCCTTGTCCTTGGTGGACTTGGGCCTCAGCGTCGTGAAGTTTTAGAATACTTTGTATGATTGGTACAATTCGCAAGCATCAACAATGGCTTTGGGTCGTTATTATCGTGGCCACGATCGTTTCTTTTACCACTTACCTTTCCCCAAGCAGCCGCAACAAGATGGGCTCATTTCACCTGGGCCGTCCCAATGAGGGCGACTTCGGCTCCATCAATGGCGAACCCATCGCCCGCGAGGATTTTCTTGCCGCCAAACGTGAGGGCCGGCTTTTTTATCGGCTGCGCACCGGCGTCTGGCCCGATGGCGCTGAACAAGACAAACAGATCGAGAATTATGCCTGGCAGTCCCTGCTCCTCGACGCGGAGATTGAGAATTACAAGATCAACGTCACCACCGAAGCCGAGGCCCGCTTCACCAAAGAGCTGCTGGGGGTTCCTCGCGACCAGCCGATGCCGGTCGAAAAATTCCAGGAATTCGTCGTCAATGAACTGGGCGCCAAGGGCGGCTTGACCCTCGATGATTTTGACCGCTTTATCCGCCACCAATGCGGCCAGGAATATCTCAGCAAACTTCTGGGCATGTCTGGCAAGCTCATCACTCCTAAGGAGGCCGAATTCTTCTATCGCCGCGAGAACGAGCCCATGGCCACCGAGTGGGTCCATTTTTCTGCCACAAATTTCTACGCCCTCACCGTCCCGACCGATGCACAATTGACGGAGTATTACAACAAGCACCAAGCCGACTACCGCCTGCCCGACCGCGTCCAGGTTAATTACGTGGAGTTTCTCGCCAGCAATTATCTGGCCCAGGCCGATAAAATGCTCGGCACGAACCTGGATGACCGCGCCGACCAATATTACCATCAACAGGGCGCCGATAATTTCCGGGATGAGGCTGGCAAACCACTCGCCGCCGATGCGGCCATGGCTCAGATTAAGAAACAACTCCGCCAGTTCGCCGCCCTGACTGAGGCCAGGAAGGACGCCAATGCCTTTCTTACCACCTTGTCTGAGGGGCACGATGACCAGCATCCTTTCTCGCCGGAAGACTTGGCAACACTGGCCAAGAGC
Source organism: Limisphaerales bacterium (assembly GCA_052139695.1). GTDB lineage: Bacteria > Verrucomicrobiota > Verrucomicrobiia > Limisphaerales > Palsa-1400 > PLGF01. The sequence goes on along the minus strand of JBKQWF010000101.1, from coordinate 10,200 downwards.
AAGAGTCTGATCGTCAACACCACGGCGCCTTTCGATGAAAAGGACGGTTCCACAAACCTGGCCGTTGCCCCCGCCAAGCTCCATGTCTTGTTCTCCCTGCGCGAGAATGATCCCGACGACAAATCCCGCTCCCTGCTTTACGCTCCGTCGCCCATCCTCGGTGAAAATGCCGTTTACGTCGTCGGCCTGAAGAAGGTTTACCCCAGCCAGGTGCAAGCCCTTTCCGTCATTTATGACAAAGTCGTGGCGGACTACCGCGCTGAAAAAGCGCTGGAGCTGGCCCGAGCCGCGGGAGAAAAGTTCGACACCGACCTCCAGACCGGCATGGTGCAGCAGGATAAAACGTTCGACGCCGTTTGCGCCGCGGCCAAAGTGAAACCGATGGCCCTGCCCGAGTTTGCCCTGACGACCACGAATCGCCCGCCGCAATTTGCCAGCAAGGCTTTGTTCGAGCGCGTTCAGGAAGCAGCCTTTGCCCTGCCCAATGACCAATGCTCAAAGTTCGTCCCGACGGAAGACGGCGGCGTCATCGTTTATGTGAAGGAACGGTTGCCAGTGGATGAAGCAAAGATGCGGCAAGACCTTCCCGCTTATCTGGCCCGGATGCGCGAACAGCGTCAAGTTGCCGCCTTTCAGGAATGGATGCAGCGGCAATTGCAAACGCACCTGGTCCTGCCCGCCAAACCGCTCAGTTGAGGCGTGATCCCGGCCATCAAGCTTTCCGTTCCCACGAGGTCCGAATTCTGGGAAGTCCCTGTCCTTTATCACGACTCCCATGTCTTGGCGCTGAATAAGCCTCCTGGTCTTCTCGTTTCGCCGGACAACTCCGCACCCGAGCAGCCCAGTTTGATGCCATTGCTCCACGCTGGCATCGCGCGCGCAACAGGTTGGGCGCGGGACCTTGGACTGAGTTATTTGATGAACGCGCACCGCCCGGATGCCGCCACCAGCGGCGTTCTCATTCTGGCTAAAGACAAACCCACCCTCGTGGCGCTGGCCACCCAATTTGGCTCCTCCAAACCGGGCTGGACTTATGTCGCCCTGGCCTGCGGTTCCGTCGGCGAAAGCACTTTTCTCTGCGAGGCCAAACTTGCGCCCCACCCTCTCCGCCTTGGTTACACCCGCGTCGATTCACAGAAAGGCCGCGCTTCACGCACTGAATTCTCAGTCCGGGAAAAGTTCTCCTCAGGCTATCTTCTTTTGGAATGTCTGCCCCGGACCAGCCGGCCTCATCAAATTGCCGCCCACCTCAAATACCTTCACCTGCCACTCGTCGGCGACGAAGTTTATGGAGGCAGTCCGCTCTGGCTGTCCACCCTCAAATCCGGCTACCATCTCAAGGCGGGCCAAACCGAACGCCCTCTCATTTCGACGCCCGCCCTGCATGCCGAACAACTCGTCTGCCAGCTTCCAGGCGCCGACGGCGGCATAAAAATCCAGGCACCCTGGTGCAAGGACCTCACCGTCGCGGTCAAATATCTGCGCCGGTTCAGTGGTTCAGTCTCATGAACCCACTAACCACTTTAAAATAGCCTTCTGACAATGCAGGCGGTTCTCGGCCTGATCGAAAATCGTCTGCGCGTGGGCCTCGAAAGTCGCCTCGTCAATTTCTTTCCCGCGATAGGCCGGCAGGCAATGCATCACCAGCGCGTCCGGCTTGGCTAGTTTCAGCAGCGCTGCGTTGATTTGATAGCCAGTCAATTCTTTGACCCGCTCGGCCGATTCGGCTTCCTTTCCCATCGATACCCAGACATCGGTGTAAAGCAAGTCCGCCCCTCGGGCCGCCTCCCGCAAATCGTCTGTGCAGACTATTTTGCCCCCCGCGCGACGCAGCAATTCCGGCGGCGGCTGGAATTTTTTCGGCGCGGCAATGCACAGTTCAAAACCTAATTTCGCCGCCGCAAAAACCCAGGAAATTGGCACGTTGCACGCGCCGTCGCCGACAAAGACCACCCGTTTTCCGACAATTGGCCCCCGTTTTTCCTGGAAGGTGAAAATGTCCGTGAGAATCTGGCACGGATGCTCCTCGTCGGTGAGCGCGTTGATCGTCGGAATGCCCGCGTAGGCGGCGAATTCCTCCACGTCCTGCTGCGCGAATGTGCGAATGACCGCGCCGTCAATCATACGACCCAAAACACGGGCCGTGTCCTTGATCGGTTCCCCGCGGCCGAGCTGCGCCTCGCTCGCGCTCAGAAACATCACGTCCCCGCCCAACTGCCGGATGCCCACCTCGAAGGACACGCGCGTGCGGGTGGACGATTTGGAAAAGATCAAAGCCCATACTTTGCCCGCCAACGTGGCCGAGCGGCCCCGTTGCGCTTTCACTGCCACGCTGTCGGCCAGAATTGTTTCCATCTCCTGCCGCGACAGTTTTTCCAAACTCAATAGATGTTTCATCGTGATACTTCTTCGGCGACGGATGTAATAATCCGCACGCCTTTGACCGCGTCGGCTTGCTTTAAATTCAATGCCGGAAGCAAGCGGATGACCTTGGTCCCCGCCGGAATCGCCAGCAATCCCGCCCGATGCAGGCGATTGATAAATTCAATGGCCGGTGATTTTTCGCTGCCGGCAAACGCTGGAATGTCAGCAGCCAATTCAATTCCAATCATCAAACCCAGGCCGCGCGCGTCGCGAATCACTTGCGGAAACGCCGCCGCCAATCGCTTTAGTTCCGCCAGCAGGAAATCTCCCACCGCCCGGGCGTTGTTCGCCAGGCCGTCCCGTTCGACCACCTCCAACACCTTCAGAGCCACCGCGCAAACGAGCGGCGAACCCCCGAAGGTGCTGCCATGCGTCCCGGCGTGCAATAAATCCGCGTGGGCCGCGCGCACCCAAAACGCGCCGATGGGCAATCCGCCGCCCATCCCTTTGGCCATGGCAATGCCATCCGGCAGAAACTTGCGCGCCTCCGCCGAATCCGTTTCCTCCAGGATCCGTTGAAAACTCTGAAAACGACCGGTGCGGAAATAGCCGCATTGCACCCCGTCCATGAGCAGCAGCAGGTGCTTCTCATCGCAAAGCCGGCGAAGGCCCAGCAAATACTCCGGCGTGGCCGCCGTTACCCCGCCCTCTCCTTGCACGCCTTCGATCAAAATTGCCGCCGTCGCCGGCGAAAGCGCCGCCCGCGCCGCCTCCAGATCGTTGAACGGGATATGGCGAAAACCCGGCGCCATCGGCTCGAAACCTTTCTTGACCTTCGCCTGGCCCGTCGCCGCGATCCCCGCCAGGGTCCGGCCATGAAAGGAATTCTCCGCCGTCAGGATTTCAAACCGGCCCTCGTCATGGCCAAATTTGCGCGCCAGCTTGAAGAGCCCTTCATTGGCTTCGGCCCCGCTGTTGCAAAAGAAGATCTTCCCGGGGCCGATTAACCCCGCCACTTTTTCCGCCAACGCTCCTTGCGGCCGCTGATAGTAAAGATTGGAAACATGGATGAGTTTTCGCGACTGCTCCAACAGCGCCGCCGCGATGTCCGGAGATCCATGCCCCAACACCGACACGGCGATGCCCGCGCCCAGATCGAGATAACCCCGGCCCTCCACATCCCACACTTCCGACCCCTCGCCTCGCTCCAGGACCAAATCAAACCGCGCGTAGGAAGGAATGACGTTCTTTTGAAACCGTTCCTGCACGGAGGCCGCTTCATTCCGCACCGTCGCCGCTAAAACTGGCACAATTTCTCTCATTGAATATTCATTTGCAAGGAACACTGTGGCACGTTTGCGCGCCAGGATCAACATCACGCCTCATGGCGCCAATTCCGTTCCAAATCCTTCCCGCGTGAAAATCTCCAGCAGAATCGCGTGCGGGACGCGTCCATCGACAAATGAAACTTTGCTCACTCCCGCCTTTAACGCCGCCACCGCGCTGTCGGTCTTCGGAATCATTCCTTTGTCAATCACGCCGGACGCCTTCAACCGCGCCACTTCCTCCACCCGCAATGAGGAAATGACGGACGATGGGTCCGCCGGATCGCGCAGCACCCCGGGAACGTCACTCATAAAAATCAACCGGCAGGCCCGCAATGCCATAGCCGCCTGCGCGGCGGAAATGTCCGCGTTGCAATTATAAATCCGCCCGTCCGCGCCGCGTCCGGTGGGGCTGCAAACCGGCGTGATCCCGGCGCGCACGCACTCGGTCAGCGGCCCTGTCTTGACCGAGGTCACTTCCCCTAGAAAACCCGCGTCCACTTTCTCTCCCGCTTCACCTTCCAGCCACAGTTTGCGCGCCGTAAATATTTCCGTGCCCGAGAACCCTTTGGCCTGGCCGCCCAGGTGCTGGAGGGTCGCGGTCAATTCTGGGTTTATTTCCCGCGACAACACTCGCTCCACCACTTCCGCCGTCGCTTCATCGGTCATTCGCAAACCGCGGACAAACGTGGCCTTCAGTCCAGCCTGGGCCATCGCGCGTGTCACCGCTTTTCCCCCGCCATGCACCACCACCGGATGAATTCCCGCCACCGCCAGAAAGATCAGGTCGCGCGCCACCCCCTCCCGCACCGCGGGGTCGGGCGAATCCATAAAGCTGCCGCCGTACTTGACGACAAATATCTTGCCGCGGTACTGCTGCAAATAAGGCAGCGCCTCCAACAGGACGTCCGCCTTGGAAATCAATTCTTGCACCGTCCCGCCAAGGAAACGCCTCGCCCGTGATGCTGGCAAGAGAAAACTCCTGATACGTGAGCAATCGCGCTTCGTGGATCGGATGTAACGCGACCGAGTCCGCCGCCTTGAATTGCATCTCTGTGCCTCGGTGTCTCTGTGGTTAAAAACAAAGAACCAAAGGACCCAAAAAACAAGTCAAGTTTCGCCGCGAGCTTTGCCGTGAAACTTCAAATATCTTTGGCTAGTTATTGATGAGACACTACACTAGCTTCCGCAGCGGCTATGGCTTATTACTGGTCCGCCTTTGTGCAGTTGATTGTGACGCCGTTCGAGCACCGCGAATTGATTTGGGGCATCGTTCCTCTTTACTTTGGCCTGCTCTTAAATGAAACCTCCCCCAGCAAAGCGAACTTTCGCACGGCCATCCAAACCGGTTTCAGCTTCCTTTGGGCCGGCCTGCAATGGTTCTTCTGCCCGCTTCCCTCCTCCGGACATCCGTCGGAATCACACGTCTCCAGATCAATCCATTTGTTTGTGACAATACTCGTCTTGACGCTTGGGGTGATGGCGCTTTACAGCGGCATGCGCAAACGGTTCCCCAAGCATGGCCGTCTCCTGGGTCATACCAGGTTTGCCAATTACTTCATGATCACGATTTTTCCGATGCAGACCTACTGGCTGCCGTGGCGCTGGGCGCAACTGGTCGCCGTAGTCATGTTCGCCCCGCCGATCTGGCTGGCCTTGCATTTCGGCCTCATGCCCTTCCGCGGCAGAAAATAATGGGTTTGGCTTCTTTTGGAGGCTGGAGTTTGGACATTTTTGGAGAGCCATTCGCGTAAAACTCGTCTAATTGGATCAACCAAGGGCGAATCCAAACGCGCTGGCGCACAGAAACAATCCTTCCAAGGATTGAGATCACTCAGCCCAAGGTTGCGAGGAACGAGCTACCTTGGGGAAAGGGCCCCGCTTGGTGAACGTCGAAACAGCTCAGGGCTGTTCCGATTTATTGGCCGACCGTTCCAAAACAGACTGCTTCCCAGCCTCCGGCGCCTCTGCCAGCACCGGCGGCGATGTACTGGAGGAAAGCAACGGAGGAGGTTCACGGACAATCTCAGCCTCCAGCACATCAATGACGAGTGGAGGCGATATCTGCTCTTTTTTCCTTTGCCAGACGACGAACGCCACGCAACCGACCCATGTCGGGAGAAGATCGAGTCCGGGTATCACTTCCACACCAAAACTCGGCAGGAACATCCAATGAAATCCCAGCAGCTTGGTCATGGCACCCATGACCAGACAATCCAGGACAAAAGCCGACAACTCGCCCAATGGCGCGCCCGCGACCGTAATTTCAGCGGCGGCGATGGGGAACTCGAGCACATCGGCGATCACGGCAATGGCATAGGCAGCCACGACGCGGTTTCTTGTCAATTTCGGTTTTTCCATGGGTTGAGATTCCAGGAGCTTGGCTCAGACCATTTGGATTGGCGGCTTCGGCTGGGTCGATGGACGCCAAAGCCAAGGCTGATCGGAAGCCCCGCCCAGTAACGGCCCTTCCTCCTCCAGCGATGGCGAACCGATTGAGTCATGACGCAAAGATAACGCGGCGCTGCCTGCGCGGCAAGGGTAGTGGGCGACTCCGGTACTCCGGTAGCTAAAGGTCATTATTTCCATTTTTGTTCCTTTCATTGTCCATGGGGTAGAGGGGGGCCCTGGACATTTATCCCACCGGTTCATTGGGCACAATGGCCCAGTGCCGACTGGGTGGGATTAAATGTGTGGGACAACGTAATGGTGGGGCGGAGCTGTCCACCCTCCGCAGTAGCCCGGCCACGGAGGACGGACCGCTGCGCCCACTGGAGTTTGGACGTTTTTGGAGACCCAATCTGCGTAAAACTCGCTTAGATTCGATCAACCAATGGCGAATTCGACTCTGGCTGACGAGTGGAAACAATCCTGCAAGGATTGAAATTACTCAGCCCAAGGTTGCGTGGAACGTCCCCCCTGTCGCGGAACGACTTCGGATGGCTCCCCTTGTCGCGGAGCGACATTGGATATTAGCCAGACACGCCAGTGTCTGGTGATATCCACCAGAGTTTTTCCGTCCTGAAGGGACGGCGGACTCGCACAACGAAAAATATCTCCGGCGCCGCTTTCCATCTTCCCGTCGCGACGCCCGGTAATTAGTTTGAGTTGCTGCCGCCGCGCCAGGGTCTCAAATTAGTTCGACGCCACGCTCGATTCACGTTATAAGCTGCCTATGAAGCAGCCTTCGCCGAAGCCAGAACATCGTGACGTCTGCGGATAAACGACAATATGGAAACAATTCTGCCCTCCGAGTTTAAACGCCAGATGGTTGTGATGGTGGACGGCGCTCCCCATGTGGTCGAGGATATGCACACCAGCGGCACCGCCCAGACCCGGCACAGGCTCCACACCCGCTTGCGCCACCTCCTGACAGGCCGCCTGGTGGACCGCGTCTTCGCCGAAAACGAGCGCGTGCAGGTGGCACCACTGGAAACCCGCCGCGTCACTTACAGCTACGCGCAGGCGGATACGCAGGTTTTCATTGATATTCAGACCTTCGACGAGTTGGAGTTCAGCAACGCGCAACTCGGTGAACGCCGCTGGTTTCTCAAGGAGAACGAGGAATATAAGGCCCTGCGCCTGGATGGCAGGCTGCTTGACATCGTCTTGCCGTCGCAGATACCGCTCAAGGTAGTGGAGACCGCTCCACCGGCGCGCGGTGGTTTGAGCACGTCATGGAAGGAGGCCAAGCTCGAAACCGGCCTTCAGATCATGGTGCCGCTCTTCATCGTCAAGGGCGACATCATCCGCGTGGACACCGCCGAAAAGAAATACCTGGGCAAGGAAACGTCCGAGGGATAGGCCGCATAACGCCCGTTAAAAACCATGCCAAAACCTGGCCTTGGACAGCCTTTGTCCATCCCCTGGTGATACTCTTTGGGCATGAAAAAGATACGGATTTCATCACGCCCGAAACTGATCTGGCCGGGCCTGGACCCGAAGCAGTTTCCGCTCGAAACCCTCTTTCATTGGCTGGCACGGCCCCGCAATCCGGTTCTCGCCTCGGACGACCCTCTCGCGAGAATGTTGATCAGAGCGATGCTGAAAAATGAGCCGGTCGAATTCATTTACGTGGGAGGATCGCAGCCGGGAGGCCCTCGGAGGGTCAACGTCTCCCTGGTGTTTCAGCACGAACCGCAGGGGCGGATTTACGTTGCGGGCTATTGCCGGGAACGCGCCGCCAACCGGGTTTTCGCGCTGGATTTGATCATGGTGATCCACGTCAGGAATTGAGCCTGGCTGTTCGGCAGTTGCCGCCCACGCACAAATCCTCGAAGTGACGCCGGCGGGGGAACGAAGGATGGTCGCGGCATGGCGAGACCATTACGGATAGAATTCCCCAAGGCCGCCTATCACGCGATGGTCCGGGGCAATCAGGGTGCGCATCTCACTCTTAGAAAAGGCACTCTGATTTTCAGCTCCGCTAGGAGCGAAATCTTTGTAGATCAACCACATCCGCTATAATGAAGCTCCGCTAGGAGCGACATATTCCAAGCAAAGGCAAGGTAGATGCCGCCTCTACGAGGCTTTACTCTTCAGGCGACGTGGATCTCACATAAATCCTGGGTGTCACCCATTAGGAATCAGTCCTCGTCATCCTGGGTGTCAGTCCTTGAGATTTGCAGTTATTTGGCTGGGCACCGAGGACATTTTTCGCTGTCGATGTTGAGGCGCTCCCTTCTGATGGCGGTCCATTTCCTGGCCACCCTAAATCAGACTGTCATCCATGAACCTGGGGTCCTAATAAATCCTGGGTGTCAGTCCTAGGAATCAGTCCTCGGAAGTTGGTAATTTCGGGTTTGACGGCGGCGGGGGAAAGGCGGAGGCTGGCGGCAAATCGGGAGGTTCTCGGCCAGAGGCCGAAAACAGCGGTCGGGACGACCGCGCTCCCCGGACCAAGTCGAGCGGCTAATACTTGTCCGGGCAGACGATCAGCAGGCCCGGCAAGCCGAGGCGTTCGGCTTCTTTCGGGTCTATCTTTTGGATGGCCAAGGCCAGGTCCGACTGAGGATTGAGCGGGTCAAGGCATTCCTCCAGGAAAGGCAGGGCATTGGTCGCCAAGGGGCCGATGTCGCTCAATTGCTCCACTACATATTGATAGCCGGTTTTTCTTCCCGCGGAAACCAATTGATTCACCGGTGGATTTGTCCCTCCCAATTTCCACAATGAGTAAGATGCTAAGGCGTCCGCCACGGGGCTGCCCCTTAATCCCAGATAAACTTTATCCTTCTCTCGCGCAATCTTAGCCGCGTTGGTATCGCCAGGATCGATCAAGGCCAACGCTTGCGCAACAACCATTCGCATTTGCTTGTTCGCCATTTCTCGCAAGGCCGCGCGTGAGCCGCGAATCGCCGCCGCGGCCATTTGCTTGTCGCCATTTGTCGCAAGGTCTGCGCGTAAGGCGGGAATCGCCGCCGCTGCCTTTGGTCCGAGATCTCCCAGTACCGCGCAAGCCAAAGTCGCGGATTGACGGTGCCTCGACGCCTCCATCGGATTTGGTTGACCGCGCCTCGACGCCTCCATCGCATTCTTTGATGGCACAATATGAGTGGCGAGTTCCGCCAAACGCGGCGTCGCGATAGCTGCTGGCGCACCCAGAAATCGCATTCCCATCATGGCATTGATTTGATCCGTCGCATTGGTGCTCTCCAACAGCTTCAGGAGGTCGCGCAACGCTTCATCCTGATGTTCATTCAAACGTTGAGCGATAGCCCGCAGGCGCTCAGGATCAATGGCTTTGCTTTGGCGCTCCCCCAAAACCTCTTGCCTCTCGTCGGTGATCTTTGTCAGATCAGCCCACTTAGGAAAATTGTGGTCACGGAAGAATCTATCGACGCGCTCGGGTAGTTCAAACGGCTTAGCCGCAACCCACCGCGCCAGAAAACGAACCCCTTTGGGTCCCATTGCCCGAAAGGCCGCCTGGGCTTGCGGGCCATCTGGAGGAGGCTGATTGGCTCCATCCAGCCACTCCATCGCGCTGCGTCCTTGATAGAAAGGACCCAGTTCAAAACCGGCCACGCCCCACCACACACCGGCCAGCGCCGCAACCAGCAGCGCTATCCGCAGCGCCAATCGCCATCGCCGTCCCGCAACCTCCTCCACATTGGCAGGCATGAATCAACTCCTTTCAGTATTTTGACAATATCCTGCCTGAAAGCAATCAGAAAAGGGTAAATAAGCTTGATTCGAGGCCACCTGAGGCCACCAGTCTCAACAGCTTTGCCTTGCAAAATCGGTAGGGCGCGCTCTCCGTAGCGCGCCGCGCTATTCCCTTCACCCGCTCCATTTGACGCGTCGCGACAGCTTCCGCCGGACAATGACTATCGCCTCTATTTGCAAAGGTCTCATTACTGTTTGACCCTCCCGTTTGCGCCGGGATGCGCCCTGTTCCCTTGAACGGAACGATTAGCACGGACCAAGAATTGAACAGGAACAGAGGCAACAGAAGGCGTAAGTGTGATAAGCACTATGAACCGTTAGGGTACGGGATTATCAGATATGCACCGTT
>JBKQWF010000100.1:0-9137 GCA_052139695.1 Limisphaerales bacterium | reverse complement strand
TCCTTATGCCATCAGACCTTGCGAGTCCATAAAATCGCTACGTTCAACCGCCGTATGCGGAAAACCGCACGTACGGTGGTGTGGGAGGGGTGGCGGGCGCAATCCCGTCACCTCGACCCGATCCTGTCAAGGGAGCGCTGTTACTGAAGGCCCTACGATTTTTCAATCATTTCGCGGAACTCGGCGAAGAGCGGAGTGGAATCATGAGGCCCGGGCGACGCTTCGGGGTGGTATTGCACACAAAAAATCTTCTTTTTCTTGTGCCGCAGGCCTTCCACGGTTTGGTCGTTGAGATTGATGCGGTCCACTTCCACGTCGGATGGCAAGCTGGCGGGGTCCACGGCGAACCCGTGGTTTTGCGAAGTGATTTCGACCTGGCCGCTGGCAAGATCTTTGACCGGCTGGTTGGCGCCACGATGGCCAAACTTGAGTTTGAAAGTTCTCCCGCCAAAAGCCTGGCCCAGGATTTGGTGCCCCAGGCAGATTCCAAAAATGGGTGTCCCGCTTTGCACCAAGTCCCGCACCGTCTGCACGGCGTAATCCAGCGCGGAAGGATCTCCTGGGCCGTTCGATAGGAATATGCCGGCGGGCTTGTAGCCCAATGCTTCCGCGGCTGTCGTGCCGGCGGGCACGACCTGCACCTTGAAGCCATGCTGGCGCAAGCGCCGCAGAATGTTGTATTTCATCCCGTAGTCGAAGGCGACGATGGGGATGTCCGCCGGCGGAAGCGGCGGCGCCGTGCCGGTCGCGTTCGCGCCGCAAGGCAACTGAAAGCTCTGGCTTTGAAGGTCCGCTTCATCCCAGAGGAACGGCTTTGGATGAGTTACCGTCTTGACATAATCGACTCCGGCGAGGCCGGGCCAGTTTTTGGCGCGCTCGACCGCTTCCTCGGCGGAGATGGCGTTCGTCGAAATAAAGCCTTTGAGGGCGCCCCGCACGCGCAATTTCTTGGTCAAGGCCCTCGTATCGATCCCCTCGATGCCAGGAATGCCTTGCGCGGCCAGGTATTCGGACAGAGAACTGTGGGCGCGCCAATTGCTCACCATGGGCGACAGTTCGCGGATGGCAAAGCCGGCGACGTGCGGACGCCAGGATTCGACATCGGCGGGATTGACGCCGTAATTGCCGATGAGCGGGCACGTCATGGTGACGATCTGGCCTTTATAAGACGGATCGGTCAGGATTTCCTGATAGCCCGTCATGGAGGTGTTGAAACAAACCTCGCCGCACCCCTCGGCGGTGGCGCCAAAAGCGCGGCCGTGGAAAACAGAACCATCTTCGAGCGCAAGCAGTGCTTTCATTGGTGCATTGACCGGCAGGAGAATTTAGGGCCATTGTTCGCGCGGTCAAGCTTCATCGGATTTCAAAATTGGCATTTCCGCCGTCGGCTGCTCTAATCCGGCGTGGCATCGAGCCGGCTGAAGCGCAGTTTAAAGGCGACCTTCCTTGGGATGGGAGCCAATCTCGCGTTGACGGCCGGCAAGTTCGCCGCCGGGGTGGCTGGCCATTCGCACGCCATGATTGCCGACGCGGTGGAATCCACGGTGGACGTTTTCAGCTCAATCATCGTCTGGCGCGGCGTGACGGTGGCGGAAGAACCGGCGGACCGTGAACATCCCTACGGGCATGGCAAAGCCGAGCCGCTGGCGGCGGCTGGGGTCGCGCTGATTTTATTGCTGGCGGCGGCGGGGATTATCCTCAGATCGGCCCACGAACTCTTCCAGCCCCGCGCGCAGCCGCGAGCCTTTTCGCTGGCCGTGTTAATCGCCGCCGTGGTGATCAAGGAGGTTCTTTATCGGTTTGTTTCGCAAGAGGCAGGGTCGGTGGAAAGCACGGTCTTAAACGCGGACGCCTGGCATCATCGCACCGACGCCATTACTTCGCTCGCGGCGGCCATTGGCGTCACGTTCGCGTTGATCGGCGGGCCGGATTTTGTTTTTGCCGACGATGCGGCCGCGATTGCCGCCGGGTTCATCGTTGCCTGGAACGGCTGGCGTTTGCTTCGCCCGGCATTGAATGAGTTAATGGATGCGGCCCCGCCCCCCGCCGTGCTCAACCAAATTCGGCTGGCTGCCGGGAGAGTGCCGGGTGTCAACGCGGTGGAAAAGTGCATCGTGCGCAAAGCCGGATTTCAATACTTCGTCGATATGCATGTGGAGGTGGAGGGCGCAATGCCAGTGCGGGAGGCGCATCAAATCGCGCATCAAGTTAAAGACAAGGTGAAGGAAAAAGTCCCCAAGGTGCGCGATGTTCTTGTCCATATTGAACCCAGTCCAGAGAGGCCGAAGTAAGGCTTTACGATTTTTGTGGGCGGTATTACCTTTTGGCGGATTCTCAACCTTATAGTTATAGAGTATGAAAAGAAAGATGATGACCTTGGCCGGCTTGGCTTGCGCTGGAGCGCTTGCTTTGTCATGGGATAACTTGCGCGCCCAGAGCGATCCGACGGCGCCAGCAACCCCCGCTCCGGCGGCACCGGCAACTCCCCCCAACCAGCCTTCCCCAACAACCCCGGAAACGCCCCGGCAATTGAACCCGCCACCGAGGCCGCGAGGGCGCCCGGGACTAACTTATCAGCGGACGCTTTATTCGTTGCAACAGACAAAACTTGAGTTGCAACAGGCGACCAATGATTTTGACGGGCATCGGACATTGGCTTTAGATGCGTGCGACAAGGCGATCACGGAGTTGGAAGCGGTCATGAAGGCAGCCGGCATTCCGCCGATTCAAGCGATGCGGCGCCAGCCACCGCGACCGCAACCGGCTCCGCAACAGCCAGCAGCACCTGCGCCTGCGCCTGCGGCTCCAAGCCAGCAATAGGAACTCGGAGAATCTCGTCCTAACGATTCACGGCCGGGATCCGGTCTCGGCAGCGCTGAACTGTGATTTTTGGGGCGCTGCCTTGGGACGGAGTGCCGCACGCTGATGATCCAGCAGGTTTAGCTGCTGGACGGTGTTCGCCTTCAACAGGTGGAGGCCCGATGGGGGATTCCTGCCCAAAGGTTGCGGATGCATGAGTTCGCGGCAGCCGTTGAGGTAATTCTCCAGTGTCTTGAGGTAAAGAGCAGCCAGGACACCGAGGCTGGGGCTGTTTTGCGCCGGCATCGATTCCAGGGCTGCGATAGCGCGCCCGACGGCCGCGTTGCCATCCGCCGCCGACCAATTGGTGATGACTTCCTGTAAAGTGTAGAGGGCCTCGACGGGCAATTGCCCGGCGCCGATATGGACCGCGGCCGGCACTTCGAGGGACGATTGCAAATTCTTCCACACTTGCGTCTCGCCCCCGGAGGCCGTTGCGTCTTTTCGAGAGAAGCTCACAGCAGTCACCCCCCACCACTTTTCGACTTCGAGCAACTGATCGAAGTGATCATGGAAGGCGAGAAGAAAAGCGGTCTGCCAGTTCAAGTGTTGCGCCAGTTGCGCCAGCATCCGCCGCAGACAATCCTTGCCATTGGGAAACTGCATGAGACCTTCGAGGAACAATTGGGCGCCTGCCCGATATAGTTTGACGCCGTCTCCGGTCATGTCGGAGGCTTGAGGCCAGCTTAGTTGTTCGAAGCTTAAGGGCGCGTGGTGGCTGAGCAGCTCGCGGGCCTGGCTGGAACCTTCCATGCGCACATTGCTGCCGGCCATCTGCACACCGGGTTGGAGGATGAAGGTGGGCAAATTGTAACCCTCCAGGTGGGCGGTCAAGCCATCGATCAACCAGATGGGGATCTCCGCGGAGCGATCTCCCGCGTTGCGATTGACCAGTTCGAGCAGCAGCGTCTGCACGAGCGCCTCTTCGAGAATTTTGGGCGGAACTTTCTTGGGCAAATCCAGTTCGTAATTCCAACTGTTCCCATCGCGCCCGGCCCTCAGTTGAGGCTCCGTCCCTTCTGCCAGCGCTGAACTTATGGCGAGGTCGATCCGGCCCTGCCATTGATCGGGCAAACCGAGTTCGGACAAAAATATCGCCTTGAGACGCTCGCAGGTGACCACCAACACAGCCGGTTCGAGCGTTATTGTGATCTCATTTGTGCCATTGCCAGAGTTCTTGGACGTGAGCAAAAAACCCCAGCCACCCCCCATGGGGGTTTGGACGGCTTGCGGCGCGCGAGCCGGCCAGAGTGATGGCTCCTGGAATTCCCGCGCCAGAAACTGTCCTGAATAACTGCGCGCCGTGAGCATTTCGCCATTGGCTTGGGCGCAGCAGAGACCAGCCATCACCCAGCCAGCCAAGGGGACAATACGGATATTCACGTAAATCAACCTCAGGCGTTATTTTATAGTGTCCCTATCTTGGCCGCAAGAGAAACCCAACACCCTCAAAACCCTGACACCCTGATGCGCGGTAAGGAAAAGAGGCTGCTTTTGCCCTTTGACTTGTTTGGCTTGTTCTTCGGCCCCCCATCCCTCATCATTCCCTTCCGCCAATCAGGAGGACCTGAATAAGCGTGGCAACTGAACAGGATAATCGGGCGGAGACAACGATGAAGCACCACAGTTTTTTATCAAACCCCGAAATAAAACCACTGAGCCGCCGTCAGTTCGTGCGCGGGGCCGCCGCGGGCGTGGCTGGAAGTTTCCTGGCCTTTTCTGGCTCGCGCAGCCTGGCCGAGGCCCAAGGCGGCGTTCCGGCGAGCCGGCTCAACCGTCTGGCCAAGGGGGCCAATGTCTGCCAGTGGTTCCGTTTTGTGCGGCGAGAGGACGCTGGGCGCTTCGGGAATTACATCACCGAGCCGGAAGCCCAACAAATGCGGCAAATGGGTTTGACGCACGTCCGCCTTATGTCTCCAGCCAAAGGTCGTCATGGACCAGACGACCGGCGCCGTGCGCGAGGACCATGCCTCCTTCCTGAAGGGCGCGATTGAGCGTTTTCACCGCGCGGGATTGCTGGTGGTCGTCGATCTGCACAACGAAGACCGCCCGTCCGAGATCAACCCGCAATGGCAGAACGCGTTCGTCCGTTTCTGGGGCGATTTGGCGGCGCGTCTTCAGCAATTCGATCCGGAGCTGACCGTTTTGGAAATCATCAATGAACCGGTTTTTGCCGGGCGCGAAGCGGAGTGGGATCCGTTTAACGCCCGGCTGGCCGCGGCCATTCGCAAGAGCGCTCCGCAACACACCATCATGACCTCCGGCGCGCAATGGGGAGGAATAGAGGGGTTGCTGAAGCTCACGTTGCTGGAGGACCCGAACATTGTCTATTCGTTCCATTGTTACGATCCGTTCCCCTTCACGCATCAAGGCGCGACGTGGGCTGGGCCAGAGGTCAAACCGCTCCGCGGGGTGCCGTATCCCTCCAGCCCGGAGGCGGTGGCGTCTTTGTTGCCGGGCCTGGCGCAGTCGCCGGCGTCGAGCAATTTGGTGGAGAAATACGGTGAAGCCCGTTGGAACAAGGCCAAACTGACGGCGCGATTCCAGCAAGCCATTGCCTAGGGCGCGCGCAACAAAGTGCCCCTCTATTGCGGAGAATTCGGCGTCTTTCCTCCCTACGCCAAAGCCGAGCACCGGGCCAAATGGTTCCGCGATTTCGGTCAGGTGCTGGCTGAAAACCAGATTGGCTGGGCCGTTTGGGGCTGGGATGAAGGCTTCGGACTGAATCGCAGATATGTGGAGGGCAAGCCGCAAGTGGACCAAACGGTGGCGGCGGCGCTTGGGCTGGCTTCCCTCTGATGCCTCCCGTCGCGAGAGCGGCTTTGGCATTTTTTCTGCGGCGGGAGAAAGAGATTTCGTAATCCGCCAGTCATGGGGGAGGCCCGATGGGCCGTCCGTCTTCTTTTCTTCGGTAGATGAGAAAATAAGTGGCTGGCACAATGAAAACCGTCAGGATAACCGATACGACCAAGCCGCCAATGATCGACCGAGCCAGCGGAGCGTAAGTTTCGCTCCCTTCTTCCAAGGCCAGCGCCATCGGCAGCAAGCCGATGACGGTCGCGAGGGAGGTCATTAACACCGGGCGCAAGCGGGTGCGGCAGGCCAAAGAGACCGCCTCCCGCAAAGGCCGGCCCGCGGCTCGCAAGCGATTTGTGAATTCCACAATCAGGATGCTGTTAGAGACGACGATGCCGACCATCATGATCAAGCCCATCAAGGACATGATGTTGAGAGTTGTTCCGGTAATCCAGAGGATCAAGAGCACGCCTGTCAGCCCGGTGGGAATGGCCAGCAAAATCAAAAACGGGTCCACGAATGACTTGAACTGGGCAACGAGAATCAAATACACAAGCAGGGTGGAAATCAACAGGCCAAGCCCAAAACTCTTGAAGGACGTGAGCATCGCTTGGATGAGGCCGCGGACGTGAATGACCGTCCCTTTTGGGGGGTTAACCTGTTGGATGAGCTTTTCCACTTCGGTGTACACGTGGTTTAAGGCCTCGCCTTTGGGCGCGACATAGACATCGATCTCGCGGCGTATCTGGTAGTGGTCCACTTCGGTGGGCGACGGCACGTTGGAGATATGGACTAGGTTGTCCAAACGGGTGGGTTGCTGGAGGCGAAGACCCCGCAGCGGCATGGTGCCCAGGTCCGCCAGGTTCTTGATGTAGCCTTCCGGGTACTGCACGGTCAGAAGATAATTATTCTGTGTGGTGGGGTCGATCCAGTAGCTGGGCTCAATCATGCCATTGGAGGTCAGCGCGGTAATGAGGGCGTCGATGACATCCTTGGCGCTTAATCCCAATTCGCTGGCGCGCTCCCGGTCAATGTCCATTTTGAGCGCGGGATAATCCACGTCCTGAGGCACCAGGACGTCGCTCACATCGGGCAAAGCCCGGATTTTCTTGGCCAGAGCGCTGGCGATGTGGTGGGCCGCCTCCAAGTTGGTGCTGCTGATTTGAATGTCAAAGGGAGCGGGCATGCCTTGGCTGATGACGGCATCGACCAAGCCGCCCGTCTGAAAGTAGGCGCTGACTTCCGGCACTTGCGCCTGCAACTTCTCCCGGACACGAGCCATGTACTGAAAGCAGCTTAAAGGGTGTCCTTTGTTGAGCCCCACCTGAATCACCGCGGTGCTGGGGCAGGAATTCGGATTGAGGATCGAATTGAAGCCGGGGGTGATGCCGATGTTGGAGACAATGATTTTCAGGTCCTTTGGCGCCACCACTTGGCGAATGACCTGCTCGACCCGGTCCACCAGTTTGTCGGTCAACTCGAGGCGCGTGCCTGCCGGCGCCTTGAGGTTGAGCATGAATTGCCCAGGGTCCGTCCGTGGAAAATAGGCGCGCCCGATGAGTGGATAGAGGCCCAGGCTGAGCACAAACAGTCCGATAATCGCCAGCACTGTCAAGAAGGGCCGCTGTAATGCTCTTTCCAGAAAGGCTTGATTGCGGTCCAGCATCGCCTGAAACCGCCCGTTAAACCAGGCGTTGAACCGCGCAAAGATGTTCCTCCGTTCCGCTTTTTTCCCTGTTCCGATGGACTTGATCAATTTGGCGCAGAAGAGCGGCACGACCGACATGGCCACCAAATAGGAGGCAAAGAGGGCCAGAATCACGGCCAGGGCAAGAGCGGCGAAGAGGAACTTGCTCACCCCGTGCAGGAAGGTCACCGGGAAAAAAACGACCACCGTGGTGAGCGTCGCCGCCAGGACGGGCAGCTCCACCTCTTGCCCGCCCCGTTCGGCCGCTTCCGCGGGATTTTCTCCAATTTCCAAATGGCGGAAGATGTTTTCCAAAACCACCACCGAGTTGTCGATCAGCCGGGAAAAGGCCAGCGCCAATCCCCCCAGGATCATGGCGTTGAGCGAGCTGTTGCCGATGTCCAGCGCGATAATCGCCGCCAAGGCTGACAACGGGATGGAAAGGAAGACCGCGATGGTGGCGCGGGGGCTGCCGAGAAAAATAAGAATCATCAAGCCTGTCAAGCCCAACCCAATGGCGCCTTCGTGGAGAAGGGTGTTGATGGCGGTGCGAACATAAGCCGATTGGTCAAAGACCACTTGGGTTTGTAATTGACCTGGCACATCCAGGAGATGGTCCACCGCATCACGGACCCCATCGACCACTTTGATGGTATTGGCGCGGCCCCCCTGTTTGAGGACGGGCACATAGACGGACGGTTGGCCATTAATCCGGACCAGGTTGTACTGAATCTGGGCGGCATCCTTGGCCTGGCCAACATCCCGCACCAGGACGGAGGCTGGTCCCGCCCGGCCTTCGGCCATTGTTTTGAGTGGGACCAGATTCAGGTTGCTCATGGCGTTGATCTGCGCGTTGGGGTAAATGTTGTAATCATAGGGGCCGATCTTGACATCTCCTGCTGGCAGGATGAGGTTGGCTTGGTTCACCTCGCGCACGACATCCATCACGCCTAATTCGTGCGCTTCCAGTTTGAGCGGATCGACATACACCATGATTTGCCGGTACCGGCCTCCAAACGCGGGCGGCACGGAGGCCCCATCCACTCCGGCCAACTGATCGCGAACCGTAAACTGTCCCAGGTCGCGCAGTTGCGCTTCGTTCAATCCCTCGCCTTTTAACGTGACCAGGCAAACGGGCAAACTGGAAGCGTCAAATTTCATCACGACCGGCGGCAGGGTGCCGCTCGGCAGATAACGCAGGCTGGCCATAGCCAGGTTGGCCACATCGGTGACGTCGGAATCAGGGCTCGAGCCGGGATGGAAATAGAGCTTAATGAGGCTGACTCCCATCATGGAGCGGGATTCCATGTGTTCCAGGTCGCCGGCGAGGGTGAACATCCTTTCGAACTGTCCGGTGATCGCGCCCTCAATCTGTTCGGGCGGCATGCCGCTGTAAAAAGTGGCCACCACGACCACGGGGATGTTGATGGGCGGAAACAAATCCACCGGCATCCGTAGCAGGCTGGTCAACCCCACCACACAAACGATAAGGCAGACGACAATAATGAAAAAGGGATACCGGATGGAGAACCCAGACATGAGTTCCTTTCTCGAATTCTAGGTTCTCATTCCCCGCGCAATATTCAAATTGGGAAAACCCTGACTGTTTGCTCCTCTAAATCCATGAGCGCTATGCCAGCAGTTAGCCTGACAGGCCTCTTGACAACCGTTAGGGCGCGCCTTTTCTGCCGGGCAACTCGTTGCGAGTTAAAGGTTTTAACACTTTTTGCGGGACATCCTGGGGAAAGTTTTTTAAGGTCCCGGCATGGCAAAGAGCAAATGTCGGTTCCGTCGG
>JBKQWF010000099.1:0-16944 GCA_052139695.1 Limisphaerales bacterium | reverse complement strand
GGTCCAGCTTGGAGGCCCCGCCGCTCAGGTATTCGGTGGATGGGTTGATGAAAAAGAGGCCGATATGCTCCTTTGTGCTGGAGAAGCCATAGGCGGGAATCTGGCTGAGCTGCCGCTCAGCCCTAATTTCGGCCTTTTTAATTCCCGCTCCGTTCTCTCGGTTTCCTCCCACAAAAATGGCATGGGGGTCAAATGGGGGTCAAAAATGTTATCAGTTAATAGTATTGTAATATAATGATTGACGGGCCTCGCTCTTTGCCGGCTGTCGGGCATGGCGAGCAAGCTCAGAATCCAATATACTGAGGCTGTCTGACTTGGCTGCTCCAAAGACCCGACCAGGTCGAAACACCCTAACGCCAGGAAGACGCCACGGGGCTTAATAAATCTCGAAAATCGAGTCTGTCGGCAATCGCGATTTCCCGATGAGTGTGTTGCCACGACGCATTTCCGGCCGTTGTCACCGCGGATTAGGCGCTCGCCGAGGGGTCAATTTTTCGACATAGAAAACGATGTCGAAAGACTGACGTGGTGACAGCACGAAAAATGAATCGCTGTTTGCGATCAATGTCTTTGGCGCTGTTAGCCATTTGCCGGCGGGGGAAAACGGGGTGGCTCTTCGCAGATCGAGGAGGAAGGGGGCGGTGCCAACCGCTCCGAGTGCGTCGTCCAGACTTTCGATGGGCTCGTGGACAGTCGGTGCGCTGTGCATATTGTGACCCGCGCTCATGCCGATAATGACAAGGTCCTGGCCGAGCGATTCTCGCAGATACTCTCCCACCGCGTGCGGTGGGTACTCAAAAACGTCCCAAACACCGCCTCGCGTGGGGGCGCTTTTGACATGGGCATTATGGGCGATGAAGAGGAGGCGTCCGGATGGGCCTTCTCGATCCAACGCCCAGAGGACATTATCAGCCATGGCGGCGTCTCGGGCTTCCACGGCTTTCCAAGCCTCCGGGGGGATTTGGCCTGGACGGTCATCGGCGGGACTGACTCGAAAAACCTGATCGGCCTGACGTGCTACGATGGCATTGCGATGCGCCCAGTCGTAGGCTGACTTCGAGGAGGCCGCGATGAGTTTCGGACGACCGCGCTCCAGGAGTCCAATAAGGTCTTCAATCAGTCCGGTAAGGGAATCATGTTCGGCGATGGAAAAAAGGGGCGGTTTATTACCCGGCCCAGGCAGCCGCGCCAGATAGTGTTCCAGCTTCGGGCGCAGCGGGGCGACGGCTTCCGCAGTTGCTTCAGTCACATAACTGAGAGCGGTGCGGATGGGGGTGGGCGAAGGGTAGCCATTGCCAAGCCCGCTCAAGCCGAGATCGATGCCATAAAATCGCAGCTTATGTGCGTGATCAGAATCCGCATTATAGGCTCTAATCCAAAGAAGGAGTTCCTGATTTTCGGCGCTGGGGAGCTGGCCAATGGACGGGATGATCTCCGATTTTCCAGAGATAAAGTCTGCGATGGCCCTTGAATCGGTGAAGCTGCTTTCAGTAGCGATCCCAGTGAAGCCCATCTCCTGGACAAGGAACTCGAAGAGGCGGTTGCGAAAGGCAAGCGGTTCGTGCATGCCGTGGGCCGGTTCTCCCAAGGCCACCACGTGGGCCGGGCCAATGCTCCGCGTTAGGGGTCGCAAATCATCGTAATTTAGATCGCCCTCGACTGTGCGGATGGGCGTGGCGCTGCTCTTTGCCCAGGCGATAAAATCGCCTCGCGCGGAAGTTTCCTGAGCCAACGACAAGCTGGGCTCCGCCAGGAGTAAAACGTGGATTAAAATCAAAGTGACGATTCGGCTTAAGGAAATCGGATTCAAGGCTGCGTTCACCAGGTAAAGACACGCCGGCTACGGAGATTGTTTCAAGATTTAAAACAATTCCGCGTCGGCGGACGGAAGTTATTGAAAGGTAAGCCGTGATGCTTCCAAATTTGGCTGCGAATTCGTTCAGACCTGGGGCGGCTCCGGCCGATCCATTGTCACACGTAAATCCTGGGTGTCACTAAATCCTGGGCGTCAGTCCTTGAGATTTGCAGTTATTTGGCTCGGCACCGGGAAGCTTTTGCCTCCATCCTTTCGCCATGCCACGAAAGTTGCGGGTGGAATATCCGGGTGCAATTTATCACCACTTGATCAATCGTGGGGATCGCCGCGAGGACATTTTTCGCTGTCGATGTTGAGGCGCTCCCTTCTGATGGCGGTCCATTTCCTGGCCACCCTAAATCAGACTGTCATCCATTAACCTGGGGTCCTGGAAAATCGCCGTTCCTGAGCCACACGTAAAACCCGTTCAACAACCTTCCGTAGGATTTTAATCTTGACCCATTCCTGTTATCATTGCCCCGCATGATAACAATGCCACGCTCTAGAGGACCGCGATGACGCGCAACGGCCAAATCGCCCGGCTCCCGCTGCCCATCCTTCAGCAACTCAACCTGATCGAACTAATTTGAGCTAAATTGAACCAGATTGAGCCGCTGTTACCCCCCCCCGGGGGGGGCCGCCGCACTCCGCCGCGATGCCCTTGCTCTCTCTATTCGGGTGCAAGAACACGGTGGAAAAAATTCGTGCAATCGGCGCGGGAAAGGTCTATTAATGGTGCAATGCGGGAAACAGTCAACACGCGCGATCCTTTGTCTGTCGAAGCGGAAGTCCAGCGAGCGTACACGGAGATGTTCCCGCAAGGTCCCAGGGATTTCATCCCGACGATTTTCCGCCACGCGGTCTCCTGGTTTTCGGGCCATTACGGTGATTACCTGCCGATTGACGCCCATTACCATGACCTTGAACACACCCTCCAAGGCATTACCTGCATGGCGCGGTTGCTCAACCGCCGCCAAGCCCATGATTTGCAACCGCGCCTCTCGCGGCGCCTGTTTGAATTGGGCATGCTCGCCATGCTCATGCATGACACCGGCTACCTCAAGAAACGCGGCGATGCCGAGGGCACTGGCGCCAAATACACTTTGATCCATGTGGATCGCAGCATCGAGTTTGCGGGGGAGTTTTTGGCCGGCCTCCATTATCCGGCGGCAGAAATCCAGGCGGCCCAAAACATGATTCGCTGCACCGGCGTCAACGTTAAACTTGACTCCATCCAATTCCAAAGCGAAATGGAGCGCGTGGCCGGTTTTGCCCTCGGCACAGCCGATTTGCTCGGGCAAATGGCCGCGACGGACTACGTGGATAAACTGCCTATTCTCTATTCGGAATTCGCCGAAGCGGCCCGCCATAGTCCCGATGGCAAAATGAAAGCCGGCGGTTTTTTTTCGAGCGCGGAAGACCTGATGCAAAAGACGCCGCTCTTTTGGGAAAATTACGTGCGGACAAAAATCTCCCGCGAGTTTCTGGGCCTTTACCGGGCCCTCAACGATCCGTATCCCGACGGGCCGAATCCTTACATCGTCCGCGTCGAAGCGAACATCGCGCGTTTGCGGCGGGAAACGGCAAATCGCGCCAACCCATAGCGCACCATCCCTCAGCCGCCCCCAACCGGTTCCCGCATGTCGCGCGATTATGTTTTGCAGCCGTTCAGTCCCGCGGTTCACTTGCGGATTGATTACGCCAAGGAACTGAACGAACAGCAGCGCGCCGCGGTCACGGCCCCGCCCGGCCCCGCTCTCGTCATCGCGGGCGCGGGCTCGGGCAAGACCCGCACTCTCACCTACCGCGCGGCCTTTCTGCTCGAACAAGGCGTTCCGCCGGAATGCATTCTCCTGCTGACATTCACGAACAAAGCCGCCCGCGAAATGATGCGCCGCGTCACGGACCTGCTGGGCGGTGAACTGTCCCGCTTATGGGGCGGCACTTTTCATTCCATCGGGGCCCGGATTTTGCGCCGCAACGCGCGGGAGATCGGCTACCAACCGGATTTTACCATACTGGATCGCGACGATGCCGAGGATTTGCTC
The DNA here is from genome assembly GCA_052139695.1 of Limisphaerales bacterium. Classification (GTDB taxonomy): domain Bacteria; phylum Verrucomicrobiota; class Verrucomicrobiia; order Limisphaerales; family Palsa-1400; genus PLGF01. The sequence goes on along the minus strand of JBKQWF010000099.1, from coordinate 13,041 downwards.
TCCGCCTGCCTGGGCGAAATGGACATCGACATCCGGGCGACCCGCTTTCCAAAAGTGGGAGTCCTGGCGGACATCTTCTCGCTCGCTGTCAATAAAGACGAGACGGTCGAATCTATTCTGCGCTCACAGTTTGATTACTTCTCCGCCCTGGCCCCGCAAATCGGGCAAGTCCAGGAGCGCTACGCCGCGCGTAAAAAGGCCGCCAACAGCATGGACTTTGACGATCTGCTGGTGCTTTGGCTCAAGTTGTTGCGGGAAAACCAAACCGTGCGCGAGGAACAGCAGCGCCGCTTCCAGTTCGTCCTGGTCGATGAATACCAGGACACGAACAAAATCCAGGGCGCCCTGATTGACTTGCTGGCGGAGCGGCATCACAACCTCATGGTCGTGGGCGATGACTCCCAGAGCATTTATTCCTGGCGGGGCGCGAATTTCCAGAACATTATTCAATTTCCCGCTCGCTATCCCAAAGCGGCCGTCTATCGCATTGAAATCAATTACCGCAGCACGCCGGAAATCCTCAGTCTGGCCAACGCCGCCATTGCCGCCAACGTCCACCAATTCCCCAAGCAATTGACATCTGCCCGCCGCCCTGGAATCAAACCCGTGCTGGTCCCTTGCGCCGACGGCCGCGAACAGGCTGCTTTTGTCGCCCAGCGCGTTCTGGAATTGCGCGAGGAAGGGCGCGAGTTAAAATCGATGGCGGTCCTCTATCGCTCGCACTTTCACGCGCTCGAACTTCAACTGGAACTGACCCGCCGCAATATCCCTTTCAGCATCACCAGCGGCATCCGTTTCTTCGAGCAGGCCCACGTCAAGGATGTCGCGGCCTATCTGAAGTTCATCATCAATCCTCGCGACGAACTGGCCTTCAAACGCATCATGCGTCTCATGGACGGTGTCGGCGCCAAAACTGCCGGCCGGCTTTGGAACGTTTTCTCCGCCGAGACTGCCGCTGCGCCAGAGTCCGGACTTTCCCTCGCCGTGGCGTTGCAAAAGATCTCCGCCGCCGTCCCCAAAAAAACCGCGGTCTCATGGGCGCAATTGACCGCCACCATCTCCCAATTGGAAGCGCCGGAGATCCGCCAAAGTCCAGCCGTTGCCATCCGGCACGTCATCGAAGCCGGCTACGAGGATTATTTGCAGGCCGAGTTCGCCAACTACCGCGCGCGACGCGAGGACCTGGAACAATTGGCCAGCTTCGCCATGCAGTTTGAAACTACCGAAGAGTTTCTAACCCAACTGGCCCTGCTCACCAACATCGAGGCGGAAGAGACCTCTGCTGGAGCCCGTGACGACGAACAACTCCGCCTCTCCACCATTCATCAGGCCAAAGGCTTGGAGTTCGACGTGGTTTTCATCATTATGCTTTGCGACGGCCTGTTTCCGTCGGCACGTTCTTTGGAAAGCACGGAGGGTGAAGAGGAGGAACGCCGCCTGTTCTACGTCGCCATCACCCGCGCGCGCGACGAGCTATATTTGAGTTTTCCGCTCATGCGCTTCACGGCGGGCTCAGGCGAAATGATGCAGCACCCGGCTCGTTTTTTAGGCGAACTGCCCCGGGAGTTGCTCGACGAATGGCACCTGCGCAATTTCAACCCTTATGGGTGACGATTCTGGAGTAATGTACCCCATATCCACACGGCTGCTCCATCGGCTAAGCTTCCCCTGTGGGATTGAACTATGCGGCTATTAACGGAAGACGAACAGGGGACCAGCGTGAGAAAAAGTAAATCAGCGGGCGCGCGCACGCTGGCCATTGATGTCGGCGGGACGGGACTCAAAGCGTCGGTCCTGGACGCCCGCGGCAAGATGCTTGTGGAGCGGGTGTGGATGGCCACGCCCCATCCTTGTCCGCCAAAGGTGATGGTGAAGGCGCTCGTTGTATTGGCCAAACCCCTTCCCGGCTTTGACCGGGTGGCGGTTGGATTTCCAGGGTATGTGCGCCATGACCAAATCATCACCGCGCCGGAATTCGGCAACGGCCTGTGGCAAGGATTTGACCTCGCGACCGCCCTCAGAGAGCAGTTTGGCAAGCCGGTCCATTTGCTGAACGACGCCGACATGCAAGGTTTTGCCGCGATCAAAGGACGCGGGCTGGAGTTGGTCATCACCTTGGGCACGGGCGTCGGCACCGGCCTGTTTCGCGAAGGCGAACTGATGCCCCATCTCGAATTGGCGCATCATCCGGTGCATCGCGGCAAAACCTACAACGACTATCTCGGCCAGAAAGCCTTTCGGAAAATTGGCAAGAAGAAATGGAACAACCGGCTGCAACGCGTCCTCGCGGTTTTGCACGATTTGCTCCACCCGGATGAAATTTACCTGGGCGGCGGAAACTCCCGACACGTTACCTTCAAGCCCGGGCCGCATCTCCATCTTATCCCCAACGAGGATGGCATTCTCGGCGGCTTTAGGGCGTGGGAACCGCTGCGCTGAAATCAATCATTGATGCCATCGTGATGGGCAACGACGTCATAGCATGAATATCAGACTTGAAGGCAAACGTGCCCTCGTCACGGGCGGCAATTCGGGCATCGGCGCGGCCATTTCGCTCGCCTTGGCGGAGGCGGGCGCGAAAGTGGCGGTCAATTATTTGACTCATCCTGAGGCTGCCGAGGCCTTGCTGCGATCCATCAAACAAAAACAAGCGGAAGCGATTTCCGCGCGGGCCGACATTTCCAATCCGAAATCCGTCAGCGACCTGTTCGCGAAAATCGACGCCGTTTGGGGCGGCATCGATATTCTGATTAACAACGCCGGCATTGACGGCGAGCGCGCCGACGGATGGGAAGCCGATCTCGCGGCCTGGCGCAAAGTCATTGAGATCAATTTATTCGGTTCCTTTTATTGCGCGCGCGAAGCGCTCAAGCGCATGGTGCCGCAAAAGGGCGGCGTCGTTCTGAGCACGTCGTCGGTGCATGAAGTCATTGCTTGGTCTGGCTACAGCGCTTACACCGCGAGCAAGGCAGCCGTCAGCATGATGAATAAAACGCTGGCGCAAGAGGCGGCTCCGCATGGTGTGCGCGTGCTGTCCATCGCCCCCGGCGCGATCCAAACGCCGATCAACCAGTCCGTCTGGAGCGATCCCCAAAGCATGAAGGACCTGCTCGACAAAATCCCGCTGAAACGGATTGGACAGCCCGCGGACATTGCGAATATGGTGGTGGTGCTCGTTTCCGATGTAGCTTCCTACGTGACAGGACGGACCATATTTGTGGATGGCGGCATGACGGACTATCCCGATTTTGCTCACGGAGGATGATCTGGAATCAGGCGACGCTATGGCAACCTCAAATGGCAACCCGCCCGGTGCGCCGGGCATCGAACCGCGCTGGAGTTCCAGCGCCAAAGACGGTCTCGGCACCGCCTATCACACCAGTTCGCTGATTTGGTTCACCTTGAGCCACGGCATCGTCAACGAGGTCTATTTCCCCTTTGTGGACACCCCCAATACGCGCGACTTGCAATTCCTGATCACGGACGGCGCGACATTTTTCCATGAAGAACGGCGCGACTTGGATCATCGCACGGAAATGCCGGAAAAGAACGTGTTGCTCTTCCGCATGACCAATTCCGAGCGCCACGGCCGTTATCGGATTATCAAAGAGGTGATCGCCGAGCCGCATAGCTCCGTTTTGCTGATGCACAGCCGCCTGGAAATTTTGGATGAGTCCTTGCGCGGCAAGCTGCGTCTTTACGCCCTCCTCGCGCCTCATCTCAAAGGCACGGGCCAGCACAATTCCGCCTGGTGGCACGACCCGGAAGGGCGGAAATTCATTCGCGCGCGCCGGCAGGATACCCACATGGTTTTTGGCGCCTTCCCTGATTTCACCCGGCGATCCGTCGGCTATGTGGGCACGAGCGACGGCTGGCGTGATCTGAAGGACAACTTCAAAATGGATTGGGAGTATCAACAGGCCGAAAATGGAAACGTCGCCCTGATGGGTGAGATCGACTTATCGCGCGGAACTGAATTCATCGTCGCGCTTTCCTTCGGCCACAGCCGGCAAAGCGCCTCCACCCAATTGCTGCAAGCGTTTGCCACCCCCTTTCCACAGCAACGCGAGAAATACCTCAACCAATGGAAAGATACACGCTGCCTGTTGGACCTGGAGGCGCATACCAAAGATGGCGGTCACATGCTGCGTCTGAGCCAATGTGTTTTGCTGGCCCACGAAGATAAGGTTTTCCCGGGCGCTTTTGTCGCTTCGTTGAGTATTCCCTGGGGTGAGACGAAAGATGACCGCGATCGCGGCGGTTACCATTTGGTCTGGACGCGCGACATGACACAAACCGCCACGGCCCTGCTCGCGCTCGGTCGGACCGAATCTTCCTTGCGTGCCCTCATCTGGCTGGCTGGCATGCAAAGTGCCGACGGCTGCCTGCCGCAAAACAGTTCGATCAAAGGAGAACCATACTGGCAAGGAATTCAACTTGACGAAGTTGCTGCGCCCATCCTTCTCGCCTGGCGAGTGCGCCGGGCGAACGCCCTGAGGCAATTTGATCCCTGGACTCTGGTCGCGCGCGCATCGGGCTACTTAATTCTCCACGGACCGGTCACGGCGCAAGAACGCTGGGAAGAAAACGCCGGCTACTCCCCCTCAACCCTGGCAACCATCATCGCGGCGCTGGCGTGCGCGGCGGAATTCGCGCGCGAACGAAAGGAAGATCTCACGGCGGATTTTCTTCTGGCCTACGGGGATTGGCTCTCGTCGCGCGTTGAAGCATGGACCGTGACGGACCGGGGTGATCTCCTCCCGGGAAAACCCCGGCACTATGTGCGCATCACTCCCGCTATCCCGCGGATGGCTGATGGAACTGCAGACCCGAACAGCGCGACGATTCAAATTGCCAACGGTGGCGGCGAGCATCCGGCCCGCAACATCGTCAGCGGGGATTTTCTGCATTTGGTCCGGCTTGGCATCCGTCCGGCGGACGATCCGGTTATCATCGACTCTCTGGCGGTAATCGATCACGCGCTCAAAACGGATTTGCCGCAAGGTCCTTGCTGGCGGCGTTACAACTACGATGGCTACGGGCAAAAGGAAGACGGGGGCGCGTTTGACGGCACAGGCGTCGGCCGCTCCTGGCCGATTCTGGCGGGCGAACGCGCTCATTATGAGCTGGCGGCGGGACGCGATCCCCTGCCTTTTATTGAGGCCATGGAAAAGTTCGCCAACATTGGTGGAATGTTGCCCGAGCAACTTTGGGATGCCAAAGATTTGCCGGAGAAATACATGGAGTTTGGCCAGCCCACCGGTTCCGCCATGCCCTTGTGCTGGGCGCACGCGGAGTATATTTCGCTCGTGCGAAGCGCGCGTGACCGTGTCTGTTTCGACCGGCCCGAACCAGCCTACGAACGCTATGTTGTCAAGAAACCTGCGAGCCATTATGAAATGTGGACTCGTTGCCACCCCATGGCCCAATTGCGCCAGGGGAATACCTTGCGCCTGATCCTGGCGGCGGACGCCGCCGTCGTCTGGTCCGCCGACAACTGGGCTCGGATTTATCGGACGAATGCCACCTCCATCGACTCGCTCCATCTGTGGTTCGCTGACCTGGAGACCAAAGGATGCGCGGACGGCTCCACGGTCGAGTTCACTTTTTATTGGAAGCAAATCGGGAAATGGGAAGGCAAGAACTACTCGGTCAAGGTCACCGCGCCGAAGCAAGGACAACAATGAAAGCCCCTGCCTGCGTGCTGACCTTGAATGGCGGTTCTTCGAGCATCAAATTCGCTCTTTTTCAGGCCGGCCAATCCCCGCAACGCGGCCTGCACGGAACCGTGGACCGCGTCGGATTGAGCGGGACCAATTTGACTTTTCGCCAGCCAGACCAGAAGCAGAATTCCAGCCTCGCTGTGGCGGATGGCCAGTCCGCCGCGGGCTTTTTGCTCGACTGGTTGGAAAAAAAAACCGATTTCACTTCGGTCCAGGGAGCCGGTCACCGTGTGGTCCATGGCATGCGGCACACGGAACCGGAGTTGGTCACGCCGGAATTGCTGGAGGAGCTGCAACGGATCAGCCCGAATGATCCCGACCACCTGCCGCGCGAAATTGAACTGATGAAGACGGTGCGCCAGCGTCATCCCAAACTGCCGCAAGTGGCCTGCTTTGACACCGCTTTTCACCGCACCATGCCGCGTGTGGCCAAACTGCTTCCGCTGCCCAGGCGCTATGACGCCAAAGGCATCCAGCGCTACGGTTTTCACGGTTTGTCCTATTCGTATTTGATGGAGGAACTGGCGCGTTTGGGCGATCGGGCGGCGGCCAAAGGCCGCATCATTCTGGCTCATCTCGGCAATGGCGCGAGCATGGCGGCGGTGCGCGACGGCCAAAGCGTCGAGACCACCATGGGCTTCACCCCGACGGCCGGCTTGGTCATGAGCACGCGCTCCGGTGATTTGGACCCGGGGCTGGCGCCTTTTCTGGCGCGAACCGAAAGCATCAACACCCGGCAATTCTACGAAATGGTCAATCATAACGCCGGCCTCCTCGGCGTTTCGGAAACCAGTTCCGACATGCGGGACCTGCTCGCGCGGGAGGCGCGCGACCAGCGCGCGGCGGAAGCCGTGGAACTGTTTTGTTATCAAGCCAGAAAATGGATCGGGGCCCTGGCCGCGGTCCTGGGCGGATTGGATACGCTCGTCTTCGCCGCCGGCATCGGCGAAAATGCGCCGGTAGTCCGCGCTCGCATCTGCCAGGAATTGGGCTTTCTCGGAATTGAGCTGGACGAAAAGCGAAATGCCCAAACGGCGGCGATCATTTCCGCGGAAAACTCGCCGGTGACCGTGCGTGTCATTCATACAGACGAAGAAATGATGATCGCACGCTCCGTCTTCCGCCTTACTGGGCAGACTTCGGGATAGATTAACCACCCCATAGAAGGGATTCATGCGGGAGGCTATGGTTTGTTCATGAAAAATAAGCGCAAAAAGGAGAATCTAACTTTTGGGGAACTCATCACGGGCGCCTATAAGACTTGGGGCGCGGGACGGGCAAAAAGGATCCTGCGCCTGGCAAGCAATGCCGGGCTGATCGTCCTTGAGGGCCACCGCCATGTTCTGATCACGGGCAAAGCTGCTTGAAGTCGAAAAGTTTCTGGTCGTGGACAGCAGTGGCGTGTCTATTAACGGCCTGTCAATCGGCGCAACTGAGATCGGCGCCGCCAGCAGGAGAACTGACCGCCCGGGGCAGCGCGACACTTTCCCGGCGCAACAATGCCTACAGCCTCCTCCATCAACTTCTGAACGAGCAAAAAGACGTCAGCTTTTTGCGCTTCATCAAACGGGAACATACCAGCATCAGAAAGTTGATGACCCAAATCGGCAGTTCCTGCCGAAAAGGTGCGACGCTGTTGGAACAATTTGCGAAAGATGACCCTTCAATCAATTTACAGGACACAGACCTGCCGCCGGGGGAAGTGGCGGCTCGCGCCGCCATCGCAGCTACAAAAGAGCATGCCTTGTTGAAAAACAAGAGCAGCGATTTCGAATTGAACTTGCTCTTGACCCAAACCGACGCTTTGAACTACGGCTGGCATTTGGCTGAAGTCGCCAGCAAAAACGAACCACAGCCTGAACATGCCCGCGCTCTCGCGGACATGGCCGAGGAATTGCACAACCTTTATGACGCTGTCTGCATGCAGTTGCTTTCCAAGGAGTGGTAAACAGCGCCTTTAGCTGCCCACTACTCCCACCCGGCTGCCCAGCGAATCCCTTGCCGCAGCAGGCGCTGGTAATTGGGATTGTCCCATGCGAAATGATCATGGCCTGATTGCAGAAAAAACACGCGCGAGCTCAGGTAAGTCTTGGTCCAGGCAATAGTTTTGGTGCTCTCCGGATCGTCGGTCGTCAGGAGCGGATGCACGTCCGCCGTCACCTCAAAGCCTTTATAAGTCTCATCGTGAATCTCGAAGTCCCGCACTCCGCGAGTGATGGGATGGCTTTGATCCACGACATGAATGACAAAATGACGGCCATGCTGGTAACTGGAAGGAGGCCAATTCACACCGTCAATAATCGCCTTCTTCGTAAAGTAACGCCCGCCGATAATTCGCCGGTATTCCGGCCAATCCTGGTAAGAGCAGAGCGCATTATGGAGGACCACTAAGCCCTTGCCCTGCTTCAAAAGCTCCACGAAATCCGCCTTTGTCTCGTCGCTCATGTCCTGCCACATATCGTACAGCGCGAGCACGTCGTAACTTTGAGTCTCAGGCACTTTGAGGAAAGCGGCCATGTTGGTGTGCTCGACCGTTTGCACTGAAATGTCGGAGTTGGTTTGGAACATTTCAAAAAACTGCTTCCGTTCAAAGTCGTGGCCGCCGGTGACCAGGAGGACCCTGATCGTTGCCGACTGCCCCGGCGGACCATCTGCCGCTTGCAGGAAAGCCGCCAGGAAAACGATCTGAAGCAGCGCCGTTAGAAAGCAGCGGCGCGAGCGAACTATTGTCAATTGCATCGTGAAGGCTATACCAAACGGCGCCAGCACCGCACGACAAAAACGGGTCTGATCGTGACCGGTGCGTGTGACAAAAATCTTCGTTTGGTAGGGGCGTCCCTGCAACCATGGACGAAGAATTTTGTCTCACACCGACTTGATTGCGTAAATGGCGAGGCGTTGGCCTGCAACGGTTGCCAATCCAATACCGATGGTCTGACGAGGCACCCGGCTAAGGCCGCTCCGAATCAAGGATTTGCCGCACGCGCCGGGTGAGCGATTCCATCGGGTAAGGCTTTGTCAATAATTCGGTCGCCCCTTCCTGACGCACCCGTTCCCGCAAATCTTCTCCGACGTAACCCGTCGTAATAACAATAGGAAGTTGAGGGCGGAGAGACTTAAGCTGTTTCAGGCATTCCCATCCCCCCAGCCCAGGCATGCCCAGGTCCAACACGACGAGGCGGATGCGGTCTCCTTCCTCTCTATAGCGCAGCAGAGCGCTCTCTCCGTCGCCAGCCAGAATCGTGCTGTAACCCAGCTTGGTCAACGCGTCTTGCGCCAAACCGCGGATATGGGCCTCGTCGTCCACGATCAGGACCGTTTCCGTTCCTCCTCGCACACCTGGTTCAGCTTCCGCCTCGGCCGCGGTCGGCGCGGTGGAAGCCGGAAGAGCAGGAAGGTAAATCTTGAAGGTGGTTCCAACTCCCACTTCGCTGTCGCAGAGAATGTGGCCGCCGTGATCCTTGACGATGCCATAGACGACGGACAAGCCCAGTCCCGTGCCTTCTCCCAGCTTTTTAGTCGTAAAGAACGGTTCGTAAATACGCTGCAAGGTTTGCTGGTCCATGCCATGACCCGTATCAGAAACTACAATGAGGACAAAATCTCCCGGTTGAAACTCCCGATGGAAACGGCAATAGTCGGCGTCCAGCCGGGCTTTGTCGGTTTCAATCGTGAGGGTGCCTCCATTGGCCATGGCGTGCGAAGCGTTCACCGAAAGGTTCATCAGCACTTGATGAAGCTGGTCAGCGGAAGCCAGGATCAAGCCGGGATCGGGCGCCAGATGGGTGTGGACAACAATGTTCTTGGGCAGGACACGTTGGAGCATCCTCCGCAGGTCACCTAGCAATTCGTTGACTTGCAAGGGACTCTTCTTGTTTTCATCCCTGCCCTTGCGGCTAAAGGTCAGAAGTTGCCCGGACAGCGCGGCGCCGCGTTGTGATGTCCGCAAAATGGTTTCCGCCAGTTCGCGTTTCCGGGGAGTGGCCTCCGGGTCGCTCTTGATGAGCTCGGCATAACCGGAAATGACCGTGAGCAAGTTGTTAAAATCGTGCGCAATCCCGCCGGCCAGCGTGCCGACTGCCTCCATCTTCTGGGCGTGACGATACTCAGCCTCGAGCAGCTTCTGCTCAGTCAGGTCCCGGGCCACGTGGACGACATGACGCAGGCGCCCGTCGTCGTCTTTGACCGCAACGCCGCTGACCAGGAAATCAGCTCCCGGGTTTCTGTATCGTTGTTCGGACGAGGCAGCCCCGCCTGTCCCGACGGTCCGCAAAACCGGGCACCCCGGACAAGGCGAGTCGGAGCCCGCGAAGAGTTGGTAACAGTGACTGCCGACGATGCTTTCTAGCGGCTTTTGCAGGACACGCACCGTGGCCGAATTCGCGCGAGAAACCCTTAAATCCGGACTCAACAAAGTCACCACATCCGAGAAGGAATTAAAGGTGCGCTCCCAATCTTCCTTGGCCAGCCGCGTTTCGTGCTCTTTCGATTTTAACAACTGGGCCGTCTCCGCCGAACGGAGCATGTAAAGAAGACGATGCGACTCGATCGCCCAATTGACCGGTTTCGTCGTGAAATCGGTGGCTCCCGCCGCGTAAGCGCGGTCAATCGAGCCGGGATCATCCAGCGCGGTCGCCATCAGCACCGGGACCTCTCCCCACACTGGATCTTGCCGGAGGAGAGTGCAAAACTCGAAGCCGTCCATCCCCGGCATTTTCACGTCCAGGACGATGATGTCGGGCGGCCGCCGCGGAAGCGCCCGGATCGCTTGCGCCGGATCGCTGAAAGTGGCAACGTCAAAGCCGCGCGATGTCAGGACTTTATTTCCCACCATGAGCGCGATCCTGTCGTCATCCACAATCCACACCCGTTTGCGAGGCGTTGGCGGTGCTGGGTGCTCCATCGGTTTTTCCCAAGAATATAGAACACGGCGCCTGATTGGCAACTTTGGCTTTGCATTCGGGATTTACGGGGGTTGTCTCTGCATGGAGATTGGTTATGCTATGTCCGAAAATGCGTTACACAATTCTCCGGATCGTTGGCGCCGCCCTTCTCCTTTCGGGCGGCCTGGTCTTCCCTGCTTCCTCCGAAACTCCCGCTCTGCAAACGAACTTTACCCTGGAGCAATTTCAACGCAGGGCGGCGCAATATCACTCCATTGTCACCGTCCCCGTTTTCGAGACTTCCAGCAACGCTATCGCCTTGAACGTCAGTAATACGATTGCCCAGGCCGACGCCGGCCTCGATGTCGTCGGGCGGCTCAAAGCTGAAGTCACTTTTCGCAACACGGTCCGCGCCCTGGATGACGTTGGGGCGGCCATTGGCGCCATGGAGAACCGTCTCTCTGTCATTAAGGAAACGAGCACGGACGCTGCGTTGCGCGACGCCGCCACCGAGCAATTGAAAAAACTGCAAGCGTGGGCGGTGGGCTTGGATTATCGCGAGGATGTTTATCGAGCCGTCAAAGCTTTCGCCGACACTCATCCGCGCCTGGAAGGAGAAGATGCCAAGCTGCTCAAAGACACCATGCGCGACTATCGGCGTGCCGGCCTGGATTTGCCCAAGGCGCAACGCGACGAAGTGGAGGCCCTGCGCAAAAAATTGTCGGCCATGTCCACCGATTTTGAGAGCAACGTGACCAAAGCCGAACACAGCCTGGTCTTGACGCGGCAGGAGTTGGAAGGGGTGCCGGAGGACTTCCTCCGGCAAAACGGCGTCAAGAATAACAATGGCACTTATACTGTCAAAGCGAATATTACTTGGCATTACCTCACCGTGATGGAAAACGCGCGCCCGGAGAAGACGCGTCTGCAAATGGAAACGGCCCGGGAGAATTTGGCCAGGGAGGACAATATCCCGCTGTTGCGGAAGATTCTGGTGACGCGCGATGACATCGCGAAAAAACTGGGTTACAAGACATGGGCTGATTTCGCCATTGAAATCAAAATGGCCAAAACCGCGGCGCGGGCGCAGGACTTTTTGGAGAGGTTGAAGGTGGGACTGCAGCCCAAGTTTGACGCGGAAATCGCGGAATTCCGCGCCCTTAAAGCCAAGGAAACCGGCGATCCCAAGGCGGAAATTCACCTGTGGGACTGGCGCTATTACGCCAATCAACTCAAGAAGGAGAAATACACCGTGGATGAGGACGCGCTTAAAGTTTATTTCCCTTACCAGCGCTGTTTGGACGGTATGTTCGCCATTTACCAGAAGATTTTCGGCCTGCGCTTCCAGCAGGTTACCCCTCCTTACAAATGGGTCCAGGACCTGCAGCTCTATGCCGTGTCCGATGCCGCGACCGGCGAACCGTTGGGCCTTTTCTATCTCGATATGTTCCCGCGCGAAGGCAAATACAACCACTTCGCCGAGTTCGGGCTGATCGACGGCAAATTGCTGGAAGATGGAGAATACGCGCGGCCCACGGTGGCGCTCATCTGCAACTTCCCCTCGCCGCAACCGGACCGCCCCTCGCTCCTGGAGCACGGAGACGTGGTGACTTTGTTCCATGAGTTCGGCCACGCCATGCACGCCATTTTGACCCGCGCCAAATATGACCGCTTTTCCGGCACAAGCGTGCCGGGCGATTTTGTCGAGGCTCCGTCACAAATGCTGGAGAATTGGCCCTGGGACAAAAAAGTGTTGGATAGCTTCGCCGCCGATTACCGCAATTCCTCGAAGAAAATCCCGCCCGAAATTCTGAACCAGCTCAAGGCGTCCAAGCTGGCGATTGAAGGCACTTATTATCGCCGGCAACTGGCCTTTGGCCTGGCAGACCTCGCCTTGCACACTCAAATCCATGCCGATAACGCAAGCGAAACCAGGACCTTGGCGAACAAGGTTGAGAGGGAGACCTTTTTCCCGGAACCGCCGGACACGGCGTGGGTCGCCTATTTCGGGCACATCACGGACGGCTACGACGCGGGCTATTATGGTTACGCCTGGGCCGACGCCATCGCGGCGGATATGGCCACGGTGTTCGAGCGGCAGCCCGACGGGTTTTTTGATGAGGCGGCGGGACGCCGTTTGCGCAAGGAGATTTACGAAATGGGCGATTCGCGCGACATCAATATCTCCATTGAAAAATTCCTCGGCCGCAAAGAGTCCATCGAGCCGTTCCTGAAAACGATCGGTGTCAATGACATGAAGGGCGGTGTAATGCGGTAGCGCTGGTTCTTTGAGAAGGCAGTTCATTCCGATAACTTGAGTTGAGCGAGTAATCTACTTGACTTCTTTCCACTTAAAACACGCTCCCCCCTTGCGGTCCGGACGTGGACCGGTGGCTGTCGCGGTGACGGGGCCGGGAGCGTTCGGCTTGGCGGCC
>JBKQWF010000098.1:0-5199 GCA_052139695.1 Limisphaerales bacterium | reverse complement strand
AAAGACGTGCTCCGTCGAGCGTTTGGCCTCGGTGGCGCAGTGGTTTAGTCCATGTAGGAGCCCGTGGGGTGCCCTGGGGGCAGGCCGAGGGATCTCCGAATCTACCCACTAAGATCCCCGAAGAATCCTTTGTTCCTCGCCTCAGATGAAAGCAGTTATATCGCTGGAATTGACCTGCTGGTTGATGGTGGCCTGACGGCTGTCTAAGGGAAAGACGAATGGTAACACGCACCGAGAAATACTCGGACAAAAACGATAATCAGCCTGAGCAGCAGCACCAACACCCAGCATATATGAGTAAATTTTGCAATCTACTGGTCCTGCTGGTCGGTTTTTTTGTAGTGCCTGCTTCCGCCGGCCAATTAGCCGTCGGCGACGTGATGCCCACGATCACTGCCAATGACCAGCATGGTGTGCCGTTCGTGCTCACAACCAATATTCAGACCCTGCTGGTCGCCACGGAAATGGACTGCTCCAAGGCAGCCAACCGGCAACTCGCGGCTCAGGCAGCCGGTTTCCTCGACAAACATAATGCGGCGTTTCTGATGGATATTCATTCGATGCCCTGGATTGCCCGCTGGTTCGCCATCCCGAAGATGAAAAAATATCCGCAACGCATCGTGTTCATTGATTCGCCGAAAGTGCTGACGAATTTCCCGTCGCAGACGAACCGAGTCGCGGTGATCTCGTTAAATGCAGGGCGTATTCGGCGAATTGGGTTTTGGGACCCTGCCAATGAGCCGGTCGAGAAATGTTTTCAGTAGATCCCTTTTCTCCCAGCCCGCTGCGCAGCGAGCCAATTAAAATTCAACTACCAACCAATTCATTTATGAACAAGTCCGAACCTCAACCCGAAGCCAAGGTCGAGCCCAAGCCTGAAACCAAACCCCCGCCATCTTCGATGAAGAAGAAAGTCTTGGTCGCTGGAGTGATTTTATTGGCGGTTCTTGCGATTGGCTTCGGGCTGGGGCGGTGGCGGTTAGGCTCGAAAAAGGACCAGATCCGGTTGGTTCTTTACGGCAATGTTGACATCCGACAGGTTGATCTTGGATTCCGCGTCAGTGGCAAGCTAACCAAGCTGTTTTATGACGAAGGAGATAAGGTCAAGGCCGGTGAAGTCATGGCGAATGTGGATGACGAACCGTATCGTAATCAAGTGGCCAGTGCATCGGCGCAAGTTGAGTCGCTCCGGGCACTCCTCAAGTTGAGGGAAACCGGTAACCGTCCGCAGGAAATCGCCCAGGCCCGGGCGCTGGTGGCAGAGCGTGAAATAACCGCCAATAATGCGGAGCAATTCTTCAAACGGTCCGAAGATATGGTCGCCGTCAAGGGCGTCTCACTTCAAGACCGCGACAATGCCGAGGCCAATTTTCGGGAAGCGAAAGCACGACTCAATTCAGCCAAGGAAAATCTCGCTTTGTTGGAAGCCGGCTTTCGGGCGGAAGACATCGCCCAAGCCAAGGCGAACCTCGAACAGGCCGAAGCCGGACTTGCCACCGCCGAACTCCAAGTGAAGGACAGCGTTTTAACCGCGCCTTCCGACGGCGTCATTCTCACGCGCGCCCAGGAAGCTGGTTCGATTTTGCAGGGCGGCACGACCGTATTTACGCTGTCGTTGGTGAATCCTGTCTGGATTCGCGCCTACGTCCATGAGCCTGATCTTGGCCGCATTCATCCCGGCATGAAGGTTGAAGTCTTCACCGACACGTCGAAGGATAAACATTACGACGGGCAAATCGGTTTCATTTCACCGACCGCCGAATTCACGCCGAAAACCGTTGAGACAACGGAACTGCGAACCGCCCTCGTCTATCGCCTGCGCATAGTGGTAGCCAATCCCGATGACGGCTTGCGGCAAGGAATGCCGGTGACGATAAAAATTCAGGAGAATTAACAACTTTGCTGTTCCGAAGCTCTATGAGCGACGATCTAGTAATCCTCGAATCCGTCCGGAAAGTTTTTCCCGGCGCGGAGAAGCCCGCTTTGGAGGGACTGTCGGCGAAGCTGCGGTCAGGACGGATTACCGGCTTGGTCGGACCGGACGGTGCGGGTAAAACCACTCTCATGCGCTTGATGGCCGGATTGCTTGCGCCGTCTTTGGGCGCTATCCGAGTGGACGGGATAGACCCGATTGGAGACGCCGGCAAGCTGCGCGATTTCATCGGCTATATGCCGCAAAAATTCGGCCTCTACGAAGATTTGTCGGTCCAGGAAAATCTTGATTTGCACGCCGACTTGCGCGGCGTGATCGGCGAGGATCGCGTAAACACTTTCAAACGCCTGCTGGAATTCACCAATCTAGCGCGGTTCACCACGCGGCTGGCTGGCAAACTTTCCGGCGGCATGAAACAAAAACTCGGCCTCGCCTGTGCGCTGCTCGGCCATCCCCGGCTGTTGTTGCTCGATGAACCGAGCGTGGGCGTTGATCCCATTTCTCGGCGCGAACTGTGGAAGATGGTTCACGAACTTATCGGCCAAGGCATCGCGGTGGTTTGGAGCACCGCCTACCTAGACGAAGCTGAGTTGTGCGGCGAAGTCCTATTGATGAACGAAGGGCGTCTGATTTTTTCCGGCCAGCCGGCGGATTTGACGAGCCGGATGCACGACCGCAGTTTCCAAATCCGGCAGATTACCGGCAACCGCCGACAACTGCTCGCCCGCGCGTTGCGCCGGCCTGAAGTCATGGACGGCACGATCCAAGGTCACAATATCCGGCTTGTGCTCCGCGCAGGCGCAGCACGTCCCAACTTGAAAGAACTCAGTGCCGGTGACGAGGCCGAACTGGTGCCGGTCGCGCCGCGATTTGAAGATGCGTTCATCGAGGCGCTCGGCGGCGGACCGGGTGGTGAATCAATTCTGGCGCAACGCATGAGACCTGTTCCAGGCGACCACGACACGGTCGTCGTCGAAGCGGTTGAGCTGACCAAGAAGTTTGGGGATTTCACCGCCACGGATCATGTCAACTTTGCCGTCAAACGAGGAGAGATTTACGGTTTGCTCGGTCCGAACGGCGCGGGCAAATCCACCACGTTCCGCATGATGTGCGGCCTGCTCAGGCCCACCTCCGGCACGGCGCGTGTGACGGGCATTGATCTCAAAACGAGCGCAAGCCAGGCGCGGCAGCGGCTGGGCTACATGGCGCAGAAGTTTTCGCTTTACGGCAACCTCACCGTAAAACAGAACCTGAAATTTTTCTCCGGCATTTACGGGTTGAAGGACGAACGGCAGAAAAATGCCGTGGACGAAATGGTGGAAGTCTTCAAGTTGCAACCCTTCCTCGAAACGACGCCGGACACGCTACCGCTGGGGTTCAAACAGCGGCTCGCGCTGGCCTGTGCGCTCATGCACGAGCCGCCGATTCTTTTTCTCGACGAACCCACGTCCGGCGTTGACCCGGTGACGCGCCGCGAATTCTGGACGCACATCAACGGCGTCGTCGAAAAAGGAGTCACAGTCATGGTGACGACGCATTTCATGGACGAGGCGGAATACTGTGACCACATTGCGCTGGTATTTCGCGGCAAGGTCATCGCCGCTGGCACGCCCGACCAGCTCAAGGAACAACTCGTTACGCCGCAGAATCCCGATCCGACGATGGAAGACGCTTTCATTGCGCTGGTGCAGCAACAACCCGCCGAGGCCACGATATGAGTGCGCCCGTTTCATTCCGCCGTTTGCGCGCCCTCTGCCGGAAAGAAACCTGGCAAATCCTGCGCGATCCGAGCAGCAATCTTATCGCCTTCGTGCTGCCGGTGGTGTTGATGTTTATTTTTGGCTACGGCATCAACCTGGACTCGTCGGCGGTAAACCTTGGCTTGGTGCTCGAAGACAAAAGCCCGGAAGCACGGCACTTTGAGGACAATCTTTACGGTTCGCCTTACTTGAATGTCATCGCTGGCCAGACGCAGGTGGAAATGGAACAGGCTTTGACCGAAGGCCGGGTGCGCGGCTTTGTGGTTGTGCCGGTGGATTTCACGGAAAAACTTCTGCGGCCAAACGACACCGCGCCGCTGCTGGTGGTTGCCGACGGTTCAGAACCGAATACCGCCAGCTTCGTGCAAAATTATGTGTCTGGCGCTTGGAGCGTATGGATGCAGCAGCGCGCCGCCGAACGCGGAGAGACACCGCTTGCCAGCATCAGCATCGAACCGCGCTTCTGGTTTAATCCTTCTGCCCAAAGCCGGAATTATCTGATTCCGGGTTCAATCTCGATCATCATGGCGGTCATCGGCGCGTTGCTGACTTCGCTCGTGGTTGCGCGCGAATGGGAACGCGGCACGATGGAGGCGCTGCTGGCCTCGCCAGTCACACGCGCTGAACTCTTGTTAAGCAAGTTGCTGCCGTATTACGCGCTCGGAATCATCTCGCTGTTTTTTTGCGTCGGCGTGGCGGTCTTCATCATGCACGTGCCATTTCGCGGTTCGCTGCTGGCGTTGTGGGGTATCGGCTCACTGTTTTTAGCGAGCAGTCTCGGTCTCGGTTTGCTCATGTCCACTTTGCTGCGCAACCAGTTCGATGCCGCCCAAGCCGCGCTGAACTTGGCCTTTATGCCCGCCATGTTTCTTTCAGGCTTCCTCTTTGAAATTCGTAGCATGCCCGCCGTCCTTCAAGCCATCACCTACCTGATGCCGGCGCGCTATTTTGTGACGGCCATGCAGACGCTTTTTCAAGCGGGCAATGTCTGGCCGATCGTGTTGAGCAGCGGGGTTTATCTCGCGCTGGCGTCCATTTTCTTCATCGGCCTTACGGCGCTGAAAACCCGCCGCCGTCTGGAATAATTATGTTTTCGCGCATCCTCACCCTCGTCATCAAGGAACTCCTGGCGCTGCTGCGCGACCGGCAAAGCCGCGCACTCATGATCACGCCGGTCATGATGCAATTGGTGCTATTTCCCTTCGCGGCGACGCTGGAAGTCAAAAACAACACGCTGGCGGTTTTCAGCGAGGACAACGGCCGCGAGTCCACGGAATTGATGCAACGATTTTCGCAGGCGCAAGCCTTCACCGAACTGCTCACGCTGCACAGTGAAGCCGAGGTGCGCCACACCACTGACAACCAGCAGGCGCTGATCGTCCGTGTTGCTTCGGCAATGATGCGTGTCCGGCGGTGGCCGGGGTGGTAACGTTGCTGCCAGAGTATGGCAGCAAATGGTGCAGCGAAGGCCGACCCCAATTTGGCGGTCGGGTTGATTCGGGTAGA
>JBKQWF010000097.1:0-27369 GCA_052139695.1 Limisphaerales bacterium | reverse complement strand
AGGCGTGAAAACCTCTGACGCGCAACTCGCCGCCATCAACCTCACCCGTCACGATTTCCACGGTGACTGGAATTACACCATCACGCCCAAAATATAAGTTGAAGCGTTTATTTATGCACAATTCCTTAGTCGCGGCGATTGCAATCCCATTCACTGGGGGATCACCTCCGGGTTCGACTTTTCCAGTTTATCCTCGGAATGGGTTTCTTCCCATTTGTCAATCAGAGGCGTGTGTTTGCGGGTTTCTTCCAGCAGGGCCCGGGCTTCATCCGGCGTGCGCACCACTTTGGGCCGGAGAAAGACCAGAAGCTCGACGCGGTTGCCGGATTTGTCCTTTTTTCCAAAAAGATAATTCAAGCCGGGAATGCTGCCAATGACAGGGGTCTTGTAGGTGCTTTTGGTGATTTGCTTTTGAATGATGCCGCCGAGCACGAGGGTCTGGCCGGCCTTGGCCGTAAGTTCGGTGCGAAACTGGGCGGTGTCAATAACAACCTGTCCCTGGATGGTTTGGGTGGGATCAATGGTGGAGGATTCGGCGCGCACCCGCAACGAAACATCGCCGGTTTGGTTGATGTGCGGCTCGACTTCCAGGATGACGCCGACGTTGCGGTAGGTGAAGTTTTCTTGCAGGCCCCCGACGGCAGGTTGCTGGCTGCCGGTGATAATGGGCACCTGCTGGCCGACGAACAACTTGGCCATGTCGTTGTCCGAGATGGTGATCTGCGGCTCGGAAATGACGGTGGCGTCGGTCTTCTGTTGCAGGAACTGGATGAGAAAATCCATGCTCATGTTGCCTGTCAATACTCCAGAGCGCAGGCTGGTCATGACCTGGGCGACGGAAGCCACCGCGCCGGAACCGCCAGGATTGGAGGGAGTGTTGACTGTGGTGGGCCCGCCGACCCCCTTCTGATAAGACCCGCCCAGTTGCGGCATCAATGAGTTCTGGTAGTCCGAACCGGAAAAAACCTGGCTGCCGTTGGGCGAGTAACGCACCCCCATGTTATCCAGGTAATTCGCCGAGACTTGCAACAGCTTGGCGTCGATCAAAACTTCCGCCGGCGGGACATCCATTTCCTCAATCATGCGGCTGACCTGCGTGAACAAGTGCATGTTGGCGGTGACGAGCAGGGAATTGCTCAGTTCGTTGGGGACGACTCGCACGCGTCCGACCAGATCGCTGGCCGGACGGTCGCCAGCCCGGCCACTGGAATAACCGCCGCGCGGATTATCCGGCTGGCCGCCGAGCCAGGAATAATAGGGGTCTTCTTTGACAACCTGCTCGAGGTTGAAGTCATCTGTCGGCGTGGAACCTTGGGTCGTGGAAGGCTGCTGAGGCGTCGGGTTGCCGTTATTTTGGTTCGGCTGGTTGGGAGCGCGCAAGGCCGGCGAGCCGCCTTTGGCAAAGAGGATGTTGATGCGGTTGGCTATCTTGGCGGCATTGCCAAAATTCAATTTGATATGGAAGGTGGTGTCGCCCGCCTCAGAGGGACGGTCCAGTTTTTTGACAACCTCGATCACGGCGTCGAGGTTTTCCTGCGAGTTGGCGGCAATGATGAGCGCGTTGGAAGCCGGCTCGCTGGTGATGCGGACCTTGCCGTATAAACGGCCGACGTCGCGGTCGGCTGTTTCTTCAGGCGCTTCGTCGAAGTAATAATAGTAGGGACGCTGGGTGCTTTTGCGGAGAAAGAGTTCGTTCAGGACATCCTCGATGTCTCCCGCGCTGACGTAACGAAGCGGAATGATTTGCGGCGCCAGGGCATTATCGTTGACTGGCTCATCCAGGCTGGCGATGACTTTGGCGATTTCCTGCATCGCCGCCGGCGGGGCCTGGACCAGAATGGCATTGCGCCGGCGGTCCGCCACAATGCCCATTTTTTTGCTGTCGTCTTGATTCGGGTTGCCGCCGAAATAGAAGATGCGGAACGGCGAATTGTTGCCCTGCTCCTTGCCGAGGTCTTGCAATTGCCGGGCCACGTCCTGGGCGTCGGCGTTCTTCAACTCGAAAGTCTTCATCACCTTCTCCTGGGCGTCGGAAGTGTCGAGGGACACCGCGAATTTCTCGATCTCGCGGAAGCTGGCGCCGCTGGAGAGGACCATGAGAGAATTGGCGCTTTGGCTGGCGGAAACTTCGATGATTTCCTTGGATTGTTTGCCGGTGAGTTTTTGGTAAAGAGGCTGGACCTGCTTGGCCAGCTCCTGCGCGCTGACGTTTTTGAGAGGAATGACGCGCACGGTCACGTCATCGTTCTTCTCGACATCCAAGGCCGTGACGAGAGCGGCGGCGGCGGCGAGGTTATCGTTATAATCGGTTACGACCATCAAATTGGCCCGGTCGTCGGTGACGATGGTGGCTTTCTCGGAAAGCACGCTCTTGATTTTTTCGCTCAGATCGGCGGCCTGGACATGCTGGAGGGTGAAAACGCGGAAGAGGCGTTGCCGGCCTCCCGGAACTTCCGTTTGGGACGCCGACAAATATTCCGGACTGAGTTTCGGCTCTTTGTCGTCCGGGACGATCAGGATGGATTTGCTGGATTCAATGGCCGTGAACCCTTCCATGGCCAAGGCGCGGTAAATCAAAGTCACCGCTTCCTCGCGTGTCACCTTCTTGACACCAACAATCGTGATCTGACAGTGGGCGCTGGGGTGTTTGACCACGCTTTTGCCCGTATTCTCCGACAACCACTGAATGACCTGGTCAATGGGCGCGTTCTGGAAGGTTAATTCGATCAGGTCCGTCGGCAGTTTCTTGACTTCGGCTGCCGCGCTCTCCGGCGCGGCGTTGGTGGAACCCGTCGGTGAGTTCGTTGAACCCGCCGGCGAATTCGTGGAAGCGGCGGGGGAATTCGTCGCGGCGGCGGGCGCCGGCGCCGGCGGATTGGCGCTGGAAGGGGTGGGCGGGGCGGCGGACGGCGTTGCCGGCTGCGCGTTTTGCGCGTGGACAAAGGGCAGGGTAAACCACAGGACGAGCGCGGCCAGGCAGAGCGAAAGCAGCGCGGCAATGAATTTGAATTTTAGAGTGGGACGATTTGATTGCATTAGAGTGTCTCCTTCGGTTTGGGGGCCAGAGCCGTGTTGGTCTGGGCAGGGGAGTTGGTCGAAGCTTCATTGGTCTTGGGCAGAAGACTTTCGCTGCCCAGGCCGCCAAAAAGTGTCAATTCTTTTTTTTCTCCGTCCTGCTCGATCAGGACGCGGTTCATGCCAATGCGCAAGAGTTTGATGCCGCCAAATTCATGGCCCACTTTGACCGGGCCGGTCTGGCCGTTGGTGAGGCGCAGGAAAACGTCCTCGTCGGCAATGCCCAGGAGGGCCATGGGTTGCGGATGCATGACGGGGCCAAGAATCTCGCTTTCGATGATTTTATCGACCCGGCTTTGGACAGCCGGCGGCAGGTCAATGTGCGGCGGCCCGCCTGGCATCATGCCACCCATGCCCTTCGACCTCGCGGATCGCGGTCCATGCTCCGACTGCGCCAGCGCGTTGGTCGGACCGGTGGCAGAATTAGTCCCAGCGGCCAAGCTGCCTTTATTGGTGCCAGTGGCGATATTGGTCCCGGAAACGATGTTGGTGGCGACCTTGTTGGTGGTCGCGGCCAAATTGGTCGAGGTCGCGCTGTTTGTCGGATTGGTCGCAATGGCGGCATTGGTCCCGGAAACGACGTTGGTGGCTGGCTTGGCGGTGGTTGCGGCCAAATCGGTTGAGGTCTCGCTGTTTGTCGGATGGGTCGCGTGGGCGGCGTTCGTCGTGGAAAGGGCGTTGGTGGAAGCCGCATTGGTGGCAACGGCCGCGACGTTGGTTTTGGCGGCGGCCACGTTCGTTCCCGGAACGGAATTTGTGCCAGGCGCATTGGTGCTGGCGGCTAACGCAGGCAAATCCGGGATGCGCAAATGCGCCAGGGGATCGCCGCGCCACAGCAAACGCGCCAATTGGAATATGAGCACCGCGGCCAGCGCCAAGGCCAGCATCCTCAACGGACGTTCGAAGCGGTCAAGCATTGGGCGTCCCCTCCTTCTTTTTCCAGGCCTCGAAATCCAGGACCAGAATGGTCATGCTCACCTTGAGGGCGGTGGGGTTGCGCGGGTCCGCGCTGAGTTGCAGAGTGTCAATGATAACTGGAAAACCGAGGGTCTGCAGATTGTGCAAGAGCGCCAGGACCGCCGGCACCGGCCCGGACCCCTCGAATTGAATGGAAGCCGCCTCTTTGGCGGAGGAGCGGCTGGACGACTCGCGAATCGGTCCGGTTTCCATGCCGCCGGCGCTGGCGGCTTTTTGAATGGCCGCGCTGGTTTCGGCCACGAGCGTGGCGCGTTTGAGCGTGGCCGGGTCCATGTGAAAATCTTCCATCAGTTTTTTCACGACAAGGACTTTGTCCTGGTAGGACTCAATGACTTGGCGCATCGATTGGGCTTGGGCCACCTGCGCCCGATAGGCAGCCGTTCGCGCCTCAAAATGTTTCCAGGCCGACCTCCCAAAAAAAAGCGCCAGGTAAACGGCAACGAGAATCGCCCCGACGCGCACGGTGCGTTTTTCGTGATCAGTGAGAGGTCGCTTCATATCAGGATTTGGGTTTGACCGGCGCCGCGCTGTTGGTGGCAGTCCCGCCTTTTTCTTTAGGTTCTTTGTCGCCGGCGGTTTTTTTCGCGGCAGTTTCCACGACCAGCGGTTTGCGCGCTTCCAGCGGTTTCAGTTGCGCGGTCATGCGCACGGATACTTGCCGGTTTTGATTGGGGGTTTGCTCTTCCACCACCACGTTGGCGAACCAGCCGGAGTCGATGAGTTTGGAGCGAAAGTCGGTGACTTGCTGGCCGTTGGCCATGGTCGCCCGAAGCGAGATTTCTCCGCGGCGGCTGAGGGAAAGCGGCTCCAGGCGCGTGCCTTGCGCCGCTCCCGCCAGGAGATAAAGCGCGTCCAGATAAGGCGGCTGCTCCTGCTTGAGGTTTTGCAGAAAAGCCAGTTCCTCGTCAATCATCTCAAGCCGGCCGCGCTCAGCGTTGATGGAGGCGAGCTTCTTCTCCAATCGCGAGGTCATCAGCAGGCTCTCGAGGTAGGGAAAGAACAGAACGGCCAGCGCCAGCACCACCGCCGCGGCCGCCCATTTCCAGGCGGCCAACCCGTCTGGCACGACCTCGCTACTGTCTTCTTTGGAATCCAACAGCAAGAGGGGAAAGGCGTCGGGGTCCGCGGCGGATTTCTTCAACCCGGCAATGGCCGCGGAAGGCTCATTTCCAACGGCGGCCTCCAGGCTTTCGCAGGAAAGGCCTTCGCCGGGCAAGCGGTTTAAAAGCGGCGCAAGCCGGGCATCGCGCGCCGGTTTTCCTGTCAGATAAATTTTCGTCCCGGCGCCCAGCGATTTGAGGCAGGGCGTGAGGGTGGCCAAGGCTGGTTCCAGCGCTTGCGTCCAGTCCCTGGAGTCCGCTTTGTCCGCCAGTTTCAACTTTTCCGCGTCATCATGGTTCAGGCCCATTTTTTCCTGAAGAGAGCGGGTGATGTTTTCGCCGCCCCAAGGCAGGATGCGGATGGAGGCGGGCCCGTTGTGGTCAAAGGAAACCAATTCTGAATAGGCGCGGCCGAGATGCAAAACCGCTCCGCTATCGGCTGGAGGGGGAGGATAAAAGGCGGCCCGTGCCAGCGCCGCGAGGGTGAAAAACGGCAAAACGGCGCAGGCCGCGAAGACCCGTTCATAATCTTCCAACATCTCCCTTTTTACGGCGGCCACCATTACCTCCTGCCGCGCCACGCCGCCATTGGCCGCGGCCGCGGGTGGGCCCGCCAACCGCCATCCCCACGCCAGGTCCTGCGGGGAAAGGGGAAACTCGCTTTCGATCTGGAGACGGAGGATGCGCTGAAATTCCTCTTTGCCTGGGGCCGCCGGCAGGCTCAAGCGGCGCAACGAAACTCCGCGCGCTTCCACCGCGCACCAGGCGGTGAAACGAGAGCGTCTCCCTTGCTTGCTCAAAAAACCACGCAGGTTCTGGGTAAGCCGTTCGCGGCAAAGGCTGGTTAGCCGGCCATTTTCGCCTCGTTCGAGGGGGAACGAGAAGGGATCGTTGCCGCAAAGCGCCTCCAACGAGCCGGGGCCAATGTCAATAAGAACGTCTGCGCTATGTTGCATGCCTGGGCCTGTCATAAATCCTCCCGGTAGGAAAGTGTTTCGATGTCGCGGCGTCCGATGTGAACGATCTCCTCGACCCGCTGGCTTGTTCCGGTGGAATCAACCTTGCCCTCCGCGATGATGCGGTAGGTTTCGGAACGCACGGTGACCAACGGCAGCACTTGCTTAAAGATATCGCGCGTCATGCCCTCCACTTTCAACAACCCGGCCACGCTGGCAAAATAGCCGCCGGATTCCCTGGCATTGACAATCGCCTGGGCCAAATCCGGCAAAATACCGGGAAGACACTCGAGCACCTTCGGGCTGGCGGTGTTAAGGTTGACCAGTCCCGCAATGTCGGTCTCATCGCTCACGGTCACTTGGTCGGCGATCTGGGTGAACAACTCTTCGCTGATGACCTTCGGGCCGTCCTGCGCGTTCCCGGGAGGGGCGCCACCGCCCGGTTGCCCGGGACGATTTTGCTGTTGGGTGACATCCATTAAATCGGCAATGGTCTCGAAGCGATGCTGGCCCCGATAGCTGGTAATGGCCCGCGCGATGGAGCTGGTAATTCCAGGAATGCCCGTGAGCGTGGATTCGTCCGCGGTTTGGACGTTGACCCTTTCTTTGCCATCCGCGCCGACATTTTTGTCCGTGTCCGTGACGGTGAACACGGCCGACCAGCCTTCGTCCCCCAGCGCCTGCATCGTGCCAGCTTGGCTGGCGTTGGTTCCCAGGAGCAAGCGGGGCGTCACGCCGCGCACCATGAGAAGTTCGCGCACGGTTTGGAAGGGGCCGTTGCGCGCCTGGTAAGGCGGTTTGAGAGACATATAGTATTCGGTCTGCGCACCGCCGGGCACGACTTGCGTTTTTGGGCTTCGCCAAGCCACGATGCTGGCCGCGATTTCCGCGGTCATGCCGCGCAGGGCGGAATTGTTGGTCAGTTGGTTGAGCGCGACGTTGTTGATGTTGAGGCGGCTCTCCTCGTCGCTGATGCCATAGGTAGTTTCGGAATTGCTGCCGCTCCCGCCGCGACTGAACACCTGGAAATGGCCGCGGCCAAACGCCACATCCTGAAAGTCTTTGGCGTCATCGTAAAGCGAACCGGTGTGGCTCTTGGACGTTTGCTGGCGCGTCACCGTGTCCTGGTAGATGAGAGCCTTGGCCCGCTCCACACCCGCCAGCGCCAGGTAATGCGCCTGGATCCGGTCGCCGTAATTCTTGACAACGGAAAGGTCCGTGCGCGCCGTGTGCAAAACGCCGATGACCACCATCGACAGCAGGACCATGCACCAAAGCACGGCAACGAGAATGGAGCCGCGTCGTTTCATGGCGGCGCTCCTCCGGTTGTTTGGGCGGGCGTGGCCGCGCCGTTGCCGGGAGTGGCGCTCTCGGCCGGTCCGCTGGCCGCCTCCGGCACATCCGCCAACTCCAACCGTACTACGGTCTGGAACATCAGCGGCGGCTCCGGATGTTCTTCAGTATTTGCCACCGCTGTTTTTTTGGGCGGTGTCGGGTCCAGCATGAGGGTAATCCGCACGGCTTCCGGCATGCCGAAAAGGTTGGAGGCAACGACGGTGCGATTCGTTTCCTTCTTGCTGGCGCCCAGGTCTCCCCAACTGTCGTACCAATCCATGCCATCGAAGTATTCCAGCCTGAGCCCGCGCAACCCGCGGACCAATTCCTCGCGCGAGCCGCCTTCCAAAGGATCCGGGGCAATTCTCGGATTGCGCCGCCGCCACAAGCTGAAGTGTTCGGACTTGGGAGCTTTGTCCGCAAAATAACTGACCTGGCAATAATCACCCTCACGCTGGTGCTTCGGCGTGTAAAAATGCGTGGCAAAATCCAGGTTGTCGGCTTCCATCGTCCCCAGCGTGCGATGCTCGCCGACAAAATCGTAATCTGACGAAAGGGAACAGGCCGAGCGCAAGTCCGCCGCCATCATCGCCACAACCACCCGGCCGGTTTGCAGGACATCGGTGCGCGGCTCGATGACTTTCTGGGTCGCCAACCCGGCGTTGAGGCAAAGGTAGGAGGCCACCAAGACAATCACTCCGATGGCCGCGCTGATGGTCAATTCGATGAGCGTAAAGCCGCCCTGCCGCGGTGTAGCACGTCTCATCCGCGCCTCCGATCTCGTTTCCGGGCCTTCTCGTGTTCCCGCTGATTTTCCTTGCTGGCGGCGGCGGATTCCTCGGCGTTTGCCGGATAATCCGGATCAAAGAGCATCGTCTCGAGCGTGTACAAAGTGCCGCCCGACTTGGCGTCTTTGACCACCACCACCACTTTGTGCAAACCATCCAGCGTCGAAGGGCTTACGGTCTGCTCCCATTTGTAGGCCGGCAGGTCATCGCCGAAATCGCCTTCCGTTGTGCCGTCGGACAAAAATCCCTCCGCGCGCAACGTTTCCATCTGGCCGGCGGCCAGCATTACGACTGAGGTTTGCTGGGCGGAGTCCTTCGTCGATTCCAGGGCCGTCGTCATCCCGTGAGTCAGGCCCACCAAAGCGATGCCCATAATCAGCACGGCGAGCATCACCTCGATCAACGAAAAGCCTGCCTGGCGCGGCGCGTTTTTCATGGACGTTCCTTCTCGATGAGCTCGATCCGCGCGGTGATGGGATTGATCCGCAGGACCCGATGGAACCCATCCTTATCTGTCAAAACGATTTCCTTCCCGTCGGCCGTTCCGTCCGGATAAAAGACGACCGCTTCCCGTTGTCCCGGGTCCGGGATGGCTTCCTCTTCGGCAAAATCTTCCGCCGGTTCCTCTGCCGCCTCCTCCGCCGAGTCCAGTTCCGGCTCGCGGAGCACAACAGAAACGCGAGGGTCCAAAGACTCTTCGCTGTCGGGCATAAAGACGGCTCCATGAAAATGGGGACTCTCAAGGAAAAAACGGGGTGCATTTTGATCAAAACGGACGCGTTGACGCGAGTTGAGGGCGGCGGCGCGGCTGCTGGCGGAGTTAAAGGCGCTGATCAGTTGCCGGCTGGTGGAGCGCAAAAGAGCATCGGCCAAAGCGCCGTGCATGTCCGCCACAATCGCCGCGCTCATGATCCCGATAATGATCACTACTATCATAAGCTCCACCAGGGTGAAGCCTTCGGGCGCGCGACAATGAACCCCTCTCCCCGCAACGCGGGGAGAGGGGAGGGAGAGGGGATTGTTTAAAGGTTTCATTGAAACACTACACCCACTAGGGTTGCCAGTTGCCGATGTCGGCTCCTTCACCTTCGCCGCCATCGACTTTGTCCGCGGCTCTCGACCAAAGGTCGAAGCTGGCAGGGCGATGCGCCCCCGGGTAACGGTATTGGTAGGGTGTTCCCCAGGGATCAGGCCGGAGAATGGTCAGATACGGCCCGCGCCATTTGCCGTCGTCGTTCGCCGGCTTTTCCACCAGGACCTTCAGCCCCTCTTCCGTGGAAGGGTAACTGTCCATGTTGATGTAGTAGCGTTGCAGAGCGTTTTCGATCTCGGCGATGTGCGCCTTGGCGGTGGCCACGCGCGCATCGTGGGTCGTGCCGACAAACTGTGGAATAATGGTGGCGGCGAGAATGCCGAGGATGATGACCACCACCATGATTTCCACCAGCGTGAAGCCATCCCTCTTTCTGTGGTGAATGCGTATCTTCATAACTTTAGTTTTATTGGATGCCGCGGCTGATCTTGAAAATGGGGAGCAGGATGGCGATGACCATAAAGCCCACCAAGGCGCCGACGACCAAAATTAAAATAGGCGCCAGGAGCGAGATCATCGTCTTGGTCCGCGCCCGCAAGTGCCGCTCCTCGATGTCGGCCACCTTCAAAAGCATGACATCCAGCTTGCCGGTTTCTTCCCCGACCCCGATCATTTGCACGACGGTTTTGGGAAAGAGTCCGAGCTTGCGCAAGGGCGCGGCCAGCGAATCGCCGCCGCGCGTTTCTTCGGCCACCTGGGCGATAAGCTTCCCCAGAACCTGGTTGCCGATGGTGTTTTCCACGATCTTTAGCGAGGGCAGAAGCGAGACGCCGCTTTTGGTCAGCGTGCCCAGCGTGCGGGCAAACCGGCTCAAAGCCGCCGCCCGAAAGACGGACCCCATGATGGGCAGACGCAATTTGACGCCGTCCCACATTTCGGAACCGCGCGGCGAGCGCAAGAACCAGCGCAGTCCGCCCGCGACGCCCGCTCCCCCGAGCAACAGGAACAGCCAGTAATCGTGAAAAAAGCCGCTGACTTTGAGCAAAATCAGCGTGGGCAACGGCAGGACTTTGACCATCTCGGATAACATGCTAAAGAGCTTGGGCATCACCACCGTAAGCAGGACCGCGACCGTGACGCATCCAAAACACAGGACAAAAATGGGATACGCCACCGCCGCCATCACTTCGCCGCGCAATTCATCTTCGTGTTCCAGCAGCGCCGCCAAATCAGCCATCACCTGCGGCAGGACGCCCGCTTCCTCGCCGACGCGGACCATGCTGATGTAGAGTTTGCTGAAAAGCGCGGGATGCTCCTCCATCGCGCCGGATAAGGAGGTCCCTTTTTTGACCGAGTCCGCCAGCTTCAGGACAGCCGCCCGGAACGTGGCATTTTCCTCTTCTTCGCCCAAACCATCGAGCGCTTGCGGGATGGGAATCGCCGCGCCCAGCAGTGCGCCCATTTCGCGAGTAAACGCGGTGATTTCTTTCCGGCGCACCCGCCTGCCGGTTCGGACGCTTTCGGTGACGGGCTTTTGCGCCAGGATCGGGCTGTGAATTTCAGGTTCGGCGGTCGGCGCGCACGAATCAAGAGTGGACGGGAAGAGACTGCGGCGGCCCAGCAGTTGCAACGCCGTCTTGCGGTCCGCCGCGGCAATTTCTCCTTTGATCGCATCGCCATTGGGACCGATGGCCTGATAACGAAAGGCTTTCATCCCAGCAAATCCCCCGAAGACACTCGCACAATCTCCTCCAGGCTGGTGATCCCCTCGGCGGCTTTGTTCATGGCGTCCTCGTGCATGGTCATCATGGAGTCTTGGGCCGCGCTTTTCATTTCGGCATTGGAGCGTTTCTCCAAAATGAGTTCCCGCAGTTTCGGCCCAATGGCCAGCAGCTCAAAAATGCCAATGCGGCCGCGATAGCCGGTATCGCGACACTCCTCACATCCTTTGCCTGTATAAAAAACACCTTCCACCGGGCGCGCGCCCATGGCCTGCAATTTGTCCAGAACAGCCTTTGTCACCGGGGATGGGACCTTGCAAAACGGGCAAATCCGGCGCACCAGCCGTTGGGCCAAAACTCCCTCCAGCGATGAAGAAATCAGGAATGCTTCCACCCCCATATCCAGCAAGCGGGTGATGGCGCCTGTGGCGTCATTTGTATGGAGCGTGCTGAAGACCTGATGGCCGGTCAGGGCGGCCCGGATCGCGATTTCCGCCGTCTCTGAATCGCGGATTTCGCCCACCATGATGACATCCGGGTCCTGGCGAAGAATAGCGCGCAAGCCGTTGGCAAAAGTGAAATTCCGGCTGGGCCGCACGGGAATTTGGGCCACACCCGCCAATTCATACTCAACGGGGTCCTCGATGGTCAGGATCTTCTTTTCCGGGGTGTAAATGCCTTGCAGAATTGAATAAAGGGTCGTCGTTTTGCCGCTGCCCGTTGGGCCGGTGGTGAGAAACAGGCCGTGCGGCTTCTCCACCAGGCGGGCCATTTCCTCCGCGCGTTTCGGATCCAACCCCAATTCCATGGGGGTGAGCAGCTTGGAGTTCTTCTCCAATAACCGCATGACCAGGCTTTCGCCATAGATGGTGGGCATGGTTCCGACGCGGATGTCCACGCGGGCCCCGCGGTGGTTGATCTGGATATGCCCGTCCTGCGGCATGAACCGTTCCGCGATGTTCATATCTGCCATGATTTTAACGCGGGAGACCAACGCGGCATGAAGCTGTTTTGGCGGCGGCGGTTTCTCGTGGAGGAGGCCGTCAATCCGGTAGCGCAACTGCAACGTCTCTTCAAAGGCCACCAGGTGAATGTCGCTCGCCCGTTCGCGCAAAGCGGTGGAGATAATGAGATTGACGAGGTTAATGACCGTTGGCTCATTGGCCATGACCTCGATGTCGTGCAGGTTTTTACTCTCCGCCGTGGCGACACGGTCCGGGTTGAGGTTTTCGATCATCTGCTCGACCGTGACCTGGTAATGCTCGGCGATCTTTTCCAGCACCTCTGACGAAGGAAAAACCTGCTCGACGACCTCCAAACCAGTCAAAAGTCGTATATCATCGATAACCCGCTGGTTGCCCTGCTCCACTGTGGCGATGTGAATGGCGCCGTCCTGGATTCTTAGAGGCAAGACACGATGCCGCTTGACG
Organism: Limisphaerales bacterium; assembly: GCA_052139695.1. Taxonomy (GTDB): domain Bacteria; phylum Verrucomicrobiota; class Verrucomicrobiia; order Limisphaerales; family Palsa-1400; genus PLGF01. Next base: position 14,953 of record JBKQWF010000097.1, on the reverse strand, counting down.
AAATCTGACGGCAGTGCCCGCAGGGCATCGGGCGAAACATGCAGTTTCCCCCCGCCGCCGTTTTGGCCGGAATGGGGTGCACCCGGCCTGTGGTCCGCTTCGGATTTGATTACGTCTTCCATAACCGATGCCGTAATGACCCGCCTCCCGGCTTATCCTATGAGAACACCGCAGGCATATAGCATTCTGACATTCTGCTGTCGATTAAACTTTGGCTTTTGTTTGTAATCGGCAAACTAGGACAGAGCAGGCGCGCAATTGTCATGGATTTGTAAAATATTCGGCTTTGTCCATCCCTGTAATACCCGCCGCCCCAGGAAAAGTTTCGCCAGGGCAAAAGGCCGTGCGCATAGAAAATCGGTGGCTGCATCGCTCTGTTATTCCTTAGACACGTCCCCCCTGGGTCTAATCACGCAAGAAAAACACAGTTGCGAACACTTACTGCGGCTGCTGGGGCTGCATGACGCGGCGGGTGATTTGGGTCGCTGTTCCTCTGCCCGGCGCCGGGCCGCTCTGCCTGCGACCGCGAGCCGGTTCGGGTGCGGCGGGAGTGTAAGTTGTTTCAAACGAAGCGGCGGTCAAAGTCGGGTTGGAGTCCATGTTCTGGTAGGTCTCGACCACGTTGCCTTTCAGCTTGGACATCCGCGTCAATTTCTCCCGTTCCTTCAAGGGCAGGGCCTTGAATGTCAGCGTGTCCAGCTTTCCTCCGTAATCGAACTCGATTTGCGGGATTAGAAAGCTTTTCTTATCGACCCACAACACGATGTTATGGGCGTTGAGCTGTCCGTTGAGGACGTAGCAGCTCTGGCCGTTGATGGAGGGGCCATTGGTTTTGGCGAAAACCTCCGCGTGCGTGGCCAGGCTGTTGGTGTCGCCGAAAAACATTTCCGCGATAAAAGCGCACAACGCGCCAGAAGAGTCAGCGGCAGCGGAAAGCGCCGCCTGGCGGTTTTTGACCTTTCCCGGCGCATACTGTCCGAAGCCAACGAAATCTCCTTTGCCGGAATTCCAAGCCACGCCTTTGACTTCCCTCCCGCCCGCGGAGCGCTCCCATTCCATGCGGTAGAAATTGGTGCGGCCAAGTTGCAGCGAGACGGTGGCCGTTGCATGGGTGGCGCCGGCGCCTGGATTCACCGCGGAAGCGTCAATGTCCGACACCAATGCCCCTTTCATCCCGTAACTGTCGAGTCCCGAGTAGGTATCGGCCACCTTCTGCAGGATGTCCTCGGTGGATAGTTCTGGTGGCGGCGCCGCCGGTTCATTGGTTGGGGACGCGGCGGCAGCGGCAGTGGAGGCGGCGGCGGGCGCGACCGCTTCCTGATGGGAAATGTATTTTTTGTAAAGCGAAGGTCCGAAGTAGATTGCCGCGGCGATGGCGCATCCGGCCAAGAGCAAACTCGCCACCATATTCGTGTAATCTTTTTTCTTTTTTATCGGGACGCCCGCGATGCGCGGCGTGGCCGTGACCGGGTGATTGGTGGTTGAGGCGGCCATGGTCAGCCTGGCGCCATGCGGTGGCGCCGGCGCTTCCGGAGCGGGCGGCACGACCAACACGTTCTGGCACGAGGGGCAGGTGATCTGCGTGCCGGAATACTCGGGTGTCGCCTGGATATTCTGCTGGCAGTGCGGGCAGGAGAATTTGAATTCGCTCATAACAGTGCGTGGGGCCATCGTATGTGGCGGGACGGCCTTCGTCCAGCACCGATGGCAAGGTTTTGCAATTCCGAACGCCCCAGAATGGCCTGCGCGAGCTGCTTCGCCAGGCCACGGCCACGATGCGCCGGCACGGCAAAAACATCCGCGATATAAGCCATGGTGGCAGAATCCGTGATCACCCTCGCAAAGCCGGTTTGCTCCATGCCGAGAAACAACCATCGGCGCTGCACCCCTCACGGCCAACAACTCCTATCTCCCAGCATGTCGGGCAAGGCAAACCAGGCGGTGGACAACGTTTGAACATCGGTGTTAAACCGGTTGCTCCCCTCTCCGTTTCTTGTCAGAATCCAGTTTTCTGTTGCTCCTTGTCTGGCTAGTTTTTGCAATTGCTCACGGCGCTGACCTTCAAGGATAACCGCCCTGGCAGGGACGCCGCGCCGAGGCGTCATTTGCGGGAGAGCAACAGCTTGAAACCGAAAAACACGAGCGTGGCCCCGAGAGCGCGCTGCAGCCAAACGGAGAGGCGTGACTGCCGAAACGACTGGAGGCCTCTTTGCGCGAAGAACGCGTAGGACGACAGCACAACCGTATCCACGATCACAGTCGTGAAGAGAAGAATGACGAGCTGTTTTGGCATTGCTCGAACCAAACCGCCGGGCATAGTATGGCCGCTCAGGAAAACGGCCTGGCCTTTACCCTGCAACCTGTTCTCAGATGTCATTATTAATCAAAAATGGTGAGATCGTTACGGTGAGCGAACGCTTTGTAGCGGATATTTATTGCGACAACGAAACGATCACGCGCATCGACCGCGGCATCGCCGCCCCGCCGGGCGCGGAAGTGATCGACGCCGCCGGCAAATACGTCTTTCCCGGCTTCATCGACCCGCACGTTCATATTTACATGCCGTTCATGGGCGGCTTTGCCAAGGATACGCACGAAACAGCGAGCCGCGCCGCGTTAGTCGGAGGAACGACCACGTTCATCGAAATGATCTGCCCCAATCGCCCCGACCGTCCGCTGGAAGCCTTCGAGCTTTGGCGCGGCAAAGCCGAGGGACAAAGCGCCTGCGATTTCACCTTTCACATGGGCGTGGCCCGTTATGACGAAGCGGCGGAGCGGGATTTTCGCGAGATTGTCAAACGGGGCGTCAGCAGCTTCAAAATCTTTCTCGCCTACAAAGGCGCCTTTGGGGTCAGCGATGAGGAATTGTTCCGCACCCTGCGGCTTGGCCGGGAATTGGGTGTCATCACCACGGCTCATTGTGAAAACGCGGAGTTGATCGACGCCCGGCAAAAGGAGCTGCTGGCCGAAGGCAAGACCGGCCCCGAATATCACTACTGGAGCCGCCCGCCGGCGGTCGAGGCTGAGGGGGTGCATCATCTCCTGACCTTCGCCGAAATGTTGGGGTCGCCTGTTTATATTGTCCACCTGAGCTGCGAGGAGGCCCTGGCGGAGGCCGTGCGCGGCGCCAGGCGGGGCGCCCGCGTCTGGATCGAGACGCTCATCCAATACTTGCTTTGCGACAAAAGCGACGCGGAAAGGGCCAATTTTGAAGGCGCCAAGTTCGTCATGTCGCCGCCCTTGCGCGAAAAGCGCAACCAGGAGGTGCTGTGGAACGCCCTGCGCCAGGGCTTTGTTTCCACCCTGGCGACGGACCATGCGCCCTTTGATTTCAAGACGCAGAAAGTGATGGGGCGGGATGATTTTACGAAAATCCCGAACGGCATTCCGTCCCTGGAAGATCGGATCACATTATACTTTACGCACGGAGTGAAGGGCGGACGCGTTGACTTGCACCGGTTCGTCGATACCGCCAGCACGCAAGCCGCAAAAATCTTTGGCCTCTTTCCCCGCAAAGGCGCCATCCAGCCGGGGGCGGATGCCGATCTGGTGGTGTTTGATCCGGCATACAGGGGACGCATCTCCGCCGCCACCCATCACAGCAGCGTCGATTACAATGCCTTCGAAGGCATGGAGATCCAGGGCCGGCCTGAAATCGTCACGGTGCGTGGAAAAGTAGCGGCGCGCCGCGGCAAGTTTGTGGGAGAAACGGGGCGCGGGCGGTTTCTCCAACGCGAACCCAACCATTTTTAATATGAAAGCCATCCAACTTGTTGCCCACGGCGCTCCGGGAAAATTTGTCTTTGGCGACGTGCCTGATCCCGTCGCCGGCGAAAATGAAGTCATCGTCCGCGTCCGGGCCTGCGGCCTCAACCGGCTGGACCTCTGGCTGGAGGAAGGGGGGCTGCCCGTGACGGTCGCGTTGCCGCGGATACCCGGCGGAGAAGTCTCCGGCGAAGTTCTGGCTTTGGGCCCCGGCGTAACGGATTGGCGTCCCGGCGACCGCGTCGCCATTCAGTCAAACCTTTTTTGCGGCAAATGCGAGTTTTGCCTGCGCGGCGACGAATCGACCTGCCTCCACGGCCAGCTTCTCGGCGTGCAGCGCGATGGCGGCTTTGCCGAACAGGTGGCGGCGCCCGCCTCCGCTTTGGTGCGGCTGCCGGACAAAGTGGATTTCAACGCTTCCGCCGCCTTGACCCTGGCGGCGAGCACCGCCATGCACATGCTGACCCGCCGGACGGAAGTGCATCCCGGCCATTGGGTGCTGGTGATGGGCGGCGCGAGCGGGGTCGGTTCCGCGGCCATTCAAATTGCCCGGCAACTCGGCGCCCGCGTGATAAGCACCGGGTCGAGTGAGGAGAAGCGCCGCTTCGCCACCAGCCTCGGCGCGAACCACGTCGTCGATAGTTCCAACGCGGATTGGCCCGCCGAAGTCCGCAAATTGACGGGCCGGCGCGGCGTGGATTTGGTCGTCGAACATATCGGCGGCGACGTGCTCGGGCAGTGTTTTAGCTGCCTGGCGCGGGGCGGAACGGTTGTGACCTGCGGCGCCACCGCGGGCCGGGAGGTGCGCCTGCAATTATGGCCGCTCTTTGTCAAAGAGCAAAAGCTGGTCGGCAGTTACGGGCGCAATCGCAAAGACATCGTGGCCACCCTCGAATGGGCGGCGTGGGGCAAGATCAAGCCCGCTACTCACCAAGTTTATCCCTTGAGCCGGACGGCCGAAGCCTTCGCCGCCCTGCGCGAACGCCGGGTCCTGGGCAAGGTTGTCATCCAGCCGTAAGTGATTGGGAGGCGGCACGAAAGTGCATTGCGTGAAGCCCATTGAAGACTTGGCAATTCGCAATTCCCGAGGTAGGGCGCGCACTCCGTTGCGCGCCTCCCCGGCGGCCAGCGGAGTGGCCGCCCTACCATTGTTGAATTGGTCATTGAAAACGCGACCCAATTACCATTGCCAAATTCTCAATCACCAATGGCCAACCGGCGCTCCTAGATCTTTTCGTGCTCCGAAACGGGTCTGTGGTCCCGTTACTTCTGGAACGCGGTAAAGCTCTTTTTGCCGCTGGACTGCATGTAGGCGATCAAGTCCCAGATTTGGTCCTCGGTCATAAAGTTGACAAGCCCTTCGGGCATCGGTGAGACTTTGGAAACGTGGCGGCTTTCGATGTCCGCTTTGCGAATGACCGTCTGCACTTGGTGAATGGGGTCCGTTTCGACGACGAGCTTTTCATCATCGTCGGTGATCACGCGGCCAGCCACGTCGTCGCCGTCTTTCAAACTCACAATGGTGTTTTGATACTGCTCTGAAACGACCTTCGATGGGTCCAGAATCGATTCCAGAATATCGCGGGAAGCCAGCCGGCTGGAAACCGCCGCCAACTCAGGTCCAACCGAACCGCCGCTCTTGCCGAAGCGGTGGCAGAGGATGCATTGCGCCTGGGTGAAGGCGGCCTTGCCGGCCTCGAACGAACGCCCGGATTTGAGCTTGTCGAGGTCTGGCTGCAAATCGCGCATCGTCCAGTCTTTGACGAATTTGCGGCTCGGATCGATACTGTAGGCCGCATTGGTTTCCTTGGGCAAATAATCGGCCAAAGATTCGCGCTCGGCGACGGTCAACCCATCGGTAAACTCCTTTTGGAAATTCTGCAAAAACTTGGGCAGGCTGGCGCCATCGCTGTAGTCGCGTTCTACATCCTTGAAATATTGCAGGATTTCCGGCGGATGCTGCGCGTGTTCGCGGTCTTTCTTGAACCAGGCCAAATACTGCTGCCGCAGCTCCAGCGTCCAGCCGTCGGGGACATTGCGCAGCCGCATGAGGTAGTAGGTTTGTTCCTCTTGGGTCGGCGCCTTTTGCAGCAACGCCATCGTCTTGGGCACGGCGTCCGGCGCGTGCAAATAAATGTCTAATTGACACAATTCGCGATTGAGCCATTGGTTGGTGGACGGATAGCGCGCATCCACTTCTTCGAGGACGTTGGAGGCCAGTTCTCCGCTGGGGCGGCCTTGCCGGGAAAAACTCACTTCCCAGACGCGCAGTTTTAATAATTCCTGTTCCTGGTCGAGGCGGGCGATGGGAAACTTCTTCAGCGCCTGGAGCAAGGCCCGCTGCGTCTCTGGACCGCCGCATCGCGCCAGCGCCAGCAACGCGGTCAACCCGCCAATGGGATTGGACTCCCGCAAAGCGCGGTCGCGCCACCACGGAACGTCTTGCGATTCCAACGCGATGCGCGCGGCGTAGCGAATCCAGCGGTCATCATTGCGCAGACAGGGCCAGATAATGTCCACCGCGTCTTGGTCGCGTTTGCCGTGGAAGAACTCCAGGTCGCGGCGCAAGGCGCGGGCCTCCCGCGCTGCCTCCAGCGAAGCCAATTCATCCCTGGTTTTGGGCGGGTCTTGGATTCCCGGGTCGTTATAAGTGAGGCGGTATAGGCCGGACTGAATGTCGCGTCCGCCCGTGATAAAATAAAGCGCGCCGTCGCGTCCGAATTGCAGCGAAGTCAGGTTGAGCGGGACGCCGCGCACGACAGTTTCCGGGGCCGCCTCGTAGCTCGCGCCGCTCGGAGTCAATTGCACGGCGAAGAGCCGCCCATACGACCAATCCTCCATCCAGAACGCCCGGCGGTACTTCGCCGGAAAGCGCGAGTTGGTGCCAAACATCACCCCGGTGGGCGAACCGATGCCGATGTTCATCAGCGACGGAAGCGTATCCTCGTAATACTCAGGGAATTTGCCGGCGCCCTCCCGGAAACCGTAATCGCCGCCGGAAACCCACAGGTTGATGCGAATGGGCCGGTACCAGGCCGTGCCCCAATCCCACTCCATGTCGCTGTCAAATCCAAAAAGCTCCCCGTCCGGATCGAAGGCGACCGAGTAAGTGTTGCGGGTGCCGGCGGCGAACAACTCGCAATCCGTGCCGTCCAGGTTCATCCGCAGCACCATCCCGCCCGGCGGTTTCAGCCCGGCGCCGAAGCCGTTTCCGTCCTCGGCGCGCGCCAGCAATTGGTCGTCCGCGTAGTGGCGATGCGGCGAGTCCGGCAGAATATCGGACGGCACCTTGGTAAAGTTGCCGACGACGATGTAAAGCTTGTGGTCCGGCCCCAGAACAATGACATGCGAGCCATGCTCGCTGTTTTCGCTAAAGGGCCGCAAAAACTCCGGCGTGCCGAACTCATCCCCTTTGGCCGGCAGACGGTAAAGGCCCCAGCCTTGCGGCCCGCTCCCATCCACAAACAGGCTGTCCTCCGCGTAAAGCAATCCCATGGCCGAGCCCACCGGGGTTGTCAAGCGCTCAATTCTTTTCACTCCGCGGCGCGACACGGTTACACGCAACATCGGCCCTTTCCGTTGCGGCGAAATGATAAAACGCCCCTTCGGATCAACGGCCATGGCGATCCAACTTCCTTCCGAGGCGGGAGCGGAATGGAGGAGTTCCACTTTGAATCCAGGCATCACCCGCAGCGTTTCCGCCGCCGTGGCGAGGTGGGGCGCAAAAACGTCGCCCCACGGTTTGTCGCCCAGGTCCGCGAGGCTGACGGCGGGTTTCCAACCCGAATCGTCAAACCGGGACTTGTTCCACCCTGGCGCTGCCTGGACAGAGGAAAGCCAGGTCGTATCGGTGACCAGGAGCGTGGAATTGCTGCCCTTGCCGGAACCGGTGGCGGGAACAGTCGTTTCGAGAGACAGGACCAACCCGCGACGCGATTTGCCCGGCTCGCAGCGCGCCGCGACGACATTCGCCCCGGGCAGAATTTCTTTGGTCACATCGACTTTGGCGGGGTAGCCCCAATCGGTAATGGATGCGATCTTCTTGCCGTTCAGGAAAACTTCGGCCCGTTCGTCGGCAGTGACCGTGAGCGTGGCGTTGGCTGGACGGGTTTCCGGCGTGAACGTCTTCCGGAAGAAGCGGACGTCCTGATGTCGCGCGGAATCGGCCGGCGGGGACCAAATCCATTGCGGCGTTTGTGCGCCGACCGCGACCGGCAGCAATAAAACCAGCCATAGCCGAAGCGCATGGCTCCCATTTCGAATCATCCTTATCATAAGAGTGGCAAACTAAGCCCGACGAAAACCCACCCGTAAAGATTCAAAAAAACTCTCGTTTCGTTTCAGGCAAGGACGCCTGGTCGAGGCGTCCTAGCGCAAAATCATCCTGGTAGGGCGCGCACTCCGTTGCGCGCCTCCGGGGGCGGCGGCCAGCGGAGTGGCCACCCTACCTCAGGATTTGGGACTTGGCATTTCCGTGCCCGCCACCAGCGGTTCAAGAAGATGGCGCGCGATGGCCAAACCGGTTTCCTCGAGCTGCAAGCCCCCTTGGTGGTCGCGATAAACAGGATCGTGCCAGCCTTCGATATTCAAGTCCGAATCATACCCGGCGCGCAGCAGGGCGTGGACGATTTCCGCCCAATTGGACTGGCCCAGGCCGGGAAAACGGTGCTCGGCCACTCCTGGATGGCACGGACCGTAAGTCTCCAGCAGCGGACGGTTGATCAAAGCGTCTTTGGCGTGAACGTGAAAGACACGCGACCCAAAACGGTGGAGGTTGGCGACAGGATCGATGAATTGGCAAACCAGATGGCTCGGGTCCCATTCCAAGCCCAGGTTGGCGCGGGAAGTGGCGTTGAAGAGGCGCTCCCACATGGCGGGCTGGCCGAGGATGTTGTAATGCATCGAAGGCAAATGCCAAGGCCCTTGCGGACAGTTTTCAAAAGCGATCCGGACGTTGTGCTCGGAAGCCCGCCGGGCCAGCGGCTCCCAAAACGCCAGCACTTGCGGCAGATAATCCTGCAACGGCTTGTACACGGGGTTCCCTCCGCGCTCATTCCACTCCGTTTCGATGACCGCCCCAGCGAACCCAGAAACCGTGCGAATGCCCATGCGGGCCGCTACTTCGATGGCGCGTTCGATGAGGAAGCGGGCCGATTCCGTTTGCCTGGGGTCGAGCGGATTTTGGTAATAGGTGCCAATGGCAGAGATGCGGATGCCTCGGTCCGCTGCGTCGGAGGCCAGTTGGTCGGCGAACGGCTGCCAATCCGCGTGCGGCGATGCGGCGGGGGACTGGGCAAAGCGCATCCATTGCATGGAGCGCAAGCCCAACTTCTGCGCCCAAGCCAGTTCATCGGCCCGGCATAAAACACCTATCCGCATAGCCCAATAAGATGGCGGAGCATACGCCCCGTGCAAAGGCCAAAGTTTAAAAAAACAGACGTTACGAAGCAAATCGATCGCTTCGTAACGCCTTGAAGTTAAAACACTTAACAGGCGAAAGTTCTCTTCGCTTAATCCGGCACCATGGTAAAACCAAGGTCGGCGGCTGGATCCTTCTTGGCGGAAGTGTGCCCGCCTAACCAGCGCAAATCGGTTGTGTTGCCGAAACCGGAGATTGTATTCTGACCGAAACCCGTATATTCAAGAATATATCGCAGATCGGCCTTCCATTGTGTATCTTTCCATTTGTGGATAACTGCGTGTCCGTCGCAAAACGAGAAACCACAAGCGCCGTCGTGCAAGCACGAAGCATGATCAATCCACGTAGCGCTGTTATCTGACATGCTATTCAATTCCACGCCAAATCCGCCATCATTAATGCTGTCGGGATGCTCATCCAGGAACAACCAAAGATTTGCCGGGGACGGACGGCTCATGTCCGATTCTGTGACGTAGATTAAATAGGGTCCAGCCGAGTTGCCCCCGTCGAGCCATTCCCCGATACTGGTTGTAGAGCCGTCTATGCCGACTCCAACTGCCTGGTTCATGGAAACACTGCGAACCCTTGGGGCGCCCGTCCGGCCACTTGAGCACGAGGTATCGGCAGGGCATTTGAAGATGGCGGGACTCCCGCAGTATGGCCCCATCGAAGTATATAAGCCGCTCGTTAGAAAGGTGGTGTTGGTATCGGACCCGGCGGTCCCGCCGGAGTAGTTTAACCATCCGTTGCACCAAGGCCTGATTTTAACTCCTGTTGGGGACATATCCGCGACCGTAAAATCGCCCTCTTCGTCCGCCGGAAAATGCCCGCGATTGTCCGCATTGTAAGAGAGCCAAGCCATGGTAAGCTGCTTCGCGTTGGTGAGGCACGTGGTCCCCGTCGCTTGTTGCTTGGCGCGGGACAAGGCTGGCAGCAACATTGACGCCAAAATCGCGATGATCGCGATGACGACTAAAAGTTCAATTAAAGTAAAACCGCCGGGCTTTCTTTGAGAGCCGTGCGTTTGGGAAAGATTTTTCATGCGCATTACCCCTACTATGCGCATCTCCACCCCGTACGTCAAGCCCCTTTCGGGACAAACGTTGCTCACGGGCAAGCCGTTTTTTTCGGATTTCGTTCTTGTCCCCGCCGAAACCCGCCGCATCATCGCCAAATTGACTCCCGGTTGAGTAAAATCAAATCAATTATCCGGCACCATTGTAAAACCAAGTTCCGCGGCTGGATCTTTCTTCGCTGAGGAATGGCCAGCCACCCAACGTAAATCGGCGGTGTTTCCCATGCCCGTAACAGGGTCAGGACCGCCAAAGTTTCCGGTGTAACTGACCGTATAATTCAAAGTGCTCTTCCAACTCGATTCCGACCACTTGTGAATGACGGCGTGCCCGTCGCAGAAGGAGAAACCACAAGCGCCGTCGTGCAAGCACGAGGCGTGATCTACCCAGTTGGCGCTGTTGTCGGTGATGCTGCTCATCTCCACGGCAAATCCACCGTCATTGATGCTGTCGGGATGCTCATCAATGAATAACCAAAGATTCGCCGGGGACGGGCGGCTCATATCCGATTCCGTGACGTAGATTTTGTAGGGACCAGCCGAACCACCGCCATCGAGCCATTCCCCGATACTGGTGGTGGTGCCATCTATGTCGATTCCGATGGCCTGGTTCATGGAAACACTACGAACCCTCGGGGTGCCCGTCCGACCATTTGAGCAGGATGGATCGGCGGGACACTTGAAAATGCCCGGGCCTCCGGCGTAAGGTCCCATCGAAGTATATTGGCCACTGGTGAGAAATAGTATGTTTGTATCAGACCCGTCGGTGCCGCCGGTATAGTTTAACCATCCATTGACCCAAGGCCTGATTTTAACCTGCGCGCTCATTGGGCCCAAATCCTGCGTGGTCCAATCGCCCTCTTCGTCCGCTGGAAAATGCCCGTTATTGTCCTGATTGTAAGAAAGCCAAGCCAAGGCAAGTTGTTTTTCGTTGGAGACACAATTGCTGTTGGTCGCCTGTTGCTTGGCGCGGGAGAGCGCTGGCAGCAGCATCGACGCCAAAATCGCGATGATCGCGATAACGACGAGAAGCTCAATTAGGGTAAAGCCGCAGATCTTGACGCGCCTGTGCGGTTTCAGGGGCAGGTTTTTTGTAGTATTCATGGGTTGTGACACGCAGCGACTGCCGCACCCAAGCTGAATATGTCAACATTTGTTGCTATTTCGATAGCAAGTATTGGCACGCACGAGTGGCTTGGGCGTAGAGTTTTCGCAGCCTTCATCAAATTTGTTACAAGCAAACAACTACCGCATCCAGCCACTTCGGTCAAGCTTTTTTTGCCGTCGCGACAACAAAAAATGGCTTGCTCACGCCGCCGGAAGCGCCGATGATCGCCACCACCACTTCGTGATTTATCGGTCCCGGTTAATAATCCGGCACCATGGTGAAACCAAGGTCCGCGGCTGGGTCCTTTTTCGCGGAAGTGTGCCCGGCTATCCAACGCAAATCGGCCGTGTTTCCAAATCCCGTAACAGGGTTTGGGACGCCAAAATTCCCGGTGTAAGACACGGTATAATTCAAAGTGCTCTTCCAACTCGATTCCGTCCATTTGCGGACAATGGCGTGCCCGTCACAAAAGGAGAAACCGCAGGCGCCGTCGTGCAAGCACGAAGCGTGGTCCACCCATGTGGCGCTGTTATCTGTTATATCAACCTCTTCCACGGCAAATGCTCCGTCATTGATGCTGTCGGGATGTTCATCAAGGAATAACCAAAGATTGGCCGGGGACGGACGGCTCATGTCCGACTCCGTGACATAAATACTGTATGGCCCAGCCGAATTGCCGCCATCCAGCCATTGCCCAATACTGGTGGTGGTGCCATCCGTGCCGACTCCAACAGCCTGGTTCATGGAAACGCTACGAACCCTTGGCGTGCCTGCCCGCCCATCGGCGCACGAAGGATCCGCGGGACATTTGAAGATACCGGGGCTTCCGCAGTACGGCCCCATCGACGTATAGACGCCACTCGTCAGAAATAGGGTGTTTGTATCAGATCCCAGCGTGCCGCCGGAATAGTTTTCCCATCCGTTCACCCAGGGCTTAATCTTGACGGCCGGGTTGCCGGGCTGATCTATGGCGGTAAAATCACCCTCTTCGTCCGCGGGAAAATGCCCGTTATTGTCCTGATTGTAGGAAAGCCAGGCGAGAGCAAGCTGTTTCTCGTTGGCGACGCATTGGGTCTCCGTCGCCTGTTCCTTGGCGCGGGACAAGGCTGGCAGCAGCATCGAAGCCAGAATCGCAATGATGGCGATGACGACTAGGAGCTCAATCAGAGTGAAGCCGCAGACCTGGGCGCGCCCCTGCGGCTTGGGCGGTAGAGTGATTGCAGTTTTCATGTGTCGTGTGGACATACATACCGCATTCAAGCGAGATTGTCAACGTTGGTTGCCATCATGATAACAAAATATGCGTAGTCTAATCGAAGCGGTTTTGCCACCGAACGAAAGCCAAAGGACGGTCACCGCGTCGCATCCCGGATTGACTTGCAGGCTAAAGGAAAAGGCGGCATTTTCCCCGGTTGAATGAAACTCCCGCAAGCGGTTGAAAAGCCGGTGAACTTGTTTTTTTGGGGTAGCTTCGCCCTCGCCCTGCTGGTTGTCCTGACTTATTTGCCCGCCTTGCGCGGTGGGTTCATATGGGACGATGACGCCCACCTCACGGAGAACCCTTGCATTATAGGGCCTCTGGGGTTTAGCGGCATTTGGACCACTCCCGCCGCCGTTTATTATCCCCTCGTCCTGACAACGTTTTGGGTTGAACACGGCATTTGGGGCCTGGTGCCGATGCCCTACCACTTGGTCAACGTTCTGGCGCAGGCAGGATGTGCGATTTTGTTTTGGCAAGTCTTGATGGCGTTGCGGGTGCGCGGAGCCTGGCTAGGAGCCATGCTGTGGGCGCTGCATCCGGTCCAGGCGGAGTCCGTGGCGTGGATTACAGAATTAAAGAACACGCAGTCCGGTTTCTTTTACCTGTTGGCGGTTCTTTTCTTCATCAAATGGCGCGTCCCGGCTGCCGGAATGAAAAGGCCCAATGCCTATTACGCGATGGCCTTGGTTTTCTCGGTGATGGCCATATTGAGCAAGGCTTCCACGGTTGTTTTGCCCGCGGTGATGGGACTGTGCGCCTGGCGGGTGGAGGGACGGTGGCGCTGGCGTAATCTCTTGCCTCTGGCTCCTATACTTTTCATTGCGGCGCTCGCCAGCGCCTGGACGATTTGGGAACAGCAACATCACTCGGGAGCGCTGGGGCCGGAATGGCAACATACTTTGGCCGAGCGCATCGTCATTTCGGGAAAGGTTATCTGGTTTTACTTGGGAAAGTTGATTTGGCCTGACCCTTTAATTTTCATTTATCCCCGTTGGAAAATTGACGCGACTCAACCCCTCGCCTGGCTGCCCGCGGAGGCGGCCGCTGTGTTGTGGCTCGCGCTCTGGTGGTGGCGAAACGGGTGGGCGCGCCCTTTTTTCTTCGCTTTTAGCTACTTTGTCGTGGCTCTTTTTCCGGTCCTCGGTTTTTTTGCGGTCTTTTTCTTCCGTTATTCCTATGTCTCGGATCATTTCCAATATCTCGCCAGCATGGGGCCTTTGGCCTTGGCCGGCAGCGCCATTGTGACCGGGGTGGGTTGTTTCAAGACGGCTGGGCTCATTTTGAGGCCAGCCCTTAGCGGCTTATTGGCATTGACTTTGGCGATGTTGACCTGGCAGCACGCAAAGCTTTTTCGAGACCAACAGACGCTGTGGACACGCACATTGGTTCAAAATCCGGAGGCCGCCATTGGCCGCGTCAATCTTGCCGCACTTGCTGTGGATGCCGGCCATCCGGAAGAAGCCCTGGCGCAAAGCCCTATCCTTCTGCAGGCTTATCCAGACGATCCCACCATCCTCAATATAGTGGGATCGGCGCACTTGGAATTGAGCCACTATGACGATGCCATCGATTTTTTTCAAAAGTCAGTTGCCTTGCGGGCGGACAACCCAAAGCCATGGTACAACCTGGGCCTGGCTTTTCTGCAAAAAGACCAGCCCTCTCGCGCGCAACTGCAATTCGAGAATGTGGTGAAATTGGACCCCACCGCCGTGAATGCTTATATTCAACTGGCTAGGATTCACTTGGCCCGTCAAGAAGACAAAGCCGCCATCGCCAACCTGCGCCAGTGTCTCGCAGTGCAGCCCGCGGACATGGAAGCTTGCGACCTGCTCGCCTGGACTCTGGCCACCAGTTCTGATCCGGCATTGCGCAATGGACGCGAGGCGGTTGAACTGGCGCTCAGAGCAAACAATATGACAGCCGGACGCCGTCCAGCCTTGCTTCGCACTCTCGCCGCCGCCTTCGCCGAAAGCGAGGATTTTCCCCACGCGATTCAGTGCCTTGAACGCGCCTTGACTCTTCTGAGCGCAAAGACGAATTCGCCGCTGGCCGCGAGTTGTCGCGAACAACTCACTCTCTACCAATCCCACCGGCCGTACCACGTTTCGACGCCAAACACCGGGGCCGCCCCTTGACTGTTACAGACTGCTTGAATGAGCTTGGCCCCAAGAAACAAACAAGGGCGAATTCCCAAAATACCTCCTGTTCGACGCCGCTGAGTACTACCTGCAGCTCAACAGCTTCGACCGGAGCACGGTCCTCGAGCGCAAGGTGCGGGATGCACAGCCGTCCGCGGAGTCCTTCTCCGGTTTCGCCGCCCGACTGGCA
>JBKQWF010000096.1:0-19938 GCA_052139695.1 Limisphaerales bacterium | reverse complement strand
CCGACGGAACCGACATTTGCTCTTTGCCATGCCGGGACCTTAAAAAACTTTCCCCAGGATGTCCCGCAAAAAGTGTTAAAACCTTTAACTCGCAACGAGTTGCCCGGCAGAAAAGGCGCGCCCTACCTCGGCGGTGACACGAAGCCCAATCATAAGGTCCACCAACTTGAGAATGACATACGTTCCTATCCCCGCCAGCAACATGGTCGCCAGCACGCCGCGAGCTTGATTGGCCAGTTGCGCGGCGCTTCCAGCAAGGGAAATCGTTTTACCGCCTTGCTTGAAAGTTGTGGCGATGGCGGGATTGACGGTGGCATCGGCGAACAGCCCCACCAACAGCAAACCGAGGGTGCTGCCGACGCCGTGAACGCCAAAGACGTCGAGCGAATCATCATAACCGAAGCGGGCTTTGAGTTTGGTCACGGCCAGGTAGCAGACGACCCCTCCCGTCAAACCAATTGCAAAAGCTGCCGGGACCGTCACAAATCCCGAGGCCGGAGTGATGGTAGCCAGACCGGCGACCATGCCGGAAGCAGCTCCCAGCACGCTGGGTTTTCCCTTCAGCACCCATTCCGCGCCCACCCAGCCGAGAGCAGCGGCGGCCGCGGAAAAATGGGTGGCGGCAAAGGCGCTGCTGGCCAGCGCCCCGGCGTTGACCGCGCTTCCCGCGTTAAAGCCGAACCAGCCAAACCACAGCATGCCCGCGCCAATGACACTGAACACGACGTTGTGGGGCAGCATCGGTTCGTGAGGAAATCCGGCGCGCTTCCCCAGGACCACGGCGCAGACCAGCGCGGAAACTCCGGAGCTGACATGGACGACCGTGCCGCCGGCAAAGTCCAGCACGGCATATTTGCCGCCGAGGGCCCAGTTAAACAAGCCGCCGCTTCCCCACATCATGTGGCATAACGGGAAATAGATAAACGTGGCCCACAGCACTGTAAACAGAACGTACGCGCTGAATTTGATCCGTTCCGCGATCGCGCCGCTAATGAGCGCCGGCGTGATGATGGCGAACATCAATTGGAAGAGCATGAAAGACTGCTGCGGAACGCTCGGGGCGTAATCCGTGTTGGGGGCCCCGCTCACGCCGCGGAGCATGAAGTATTGGAGCGGGTTTCCAAAAAAAGCATTCCCCTGGCCAAAAGCCATGCTGTAGCCATAAATCATCCACAGCACCGAGATGAGAGCCATCAGGATGAGGCTGTGCGCCATGGTCGAGAGGACGTTTTTCCTGCGCACCAGTCCGCCGTAGAAAAGAATCAGGCCGGGGGCCGTCATCATCAGCACCATCGCCGCGCTCGTCAGCATCCAGGCGTTGTCACCTGAATTGATCGCGGCGGGAGGGCTGGGCGAAACGGCGTCCGCAAACGCGGCCGGGGCCAGAGCGGTAATGACTCCGGCAAGGAAGACGGTTTTTTCAAGAATTCTCATCAGCTTTGCGATGACTTTGCCTGCAACAAACTTGGATTGACTTCTCCGTATTTGGCGAATCTTCACCAATCCTTGCGCGGGATTTTCGCCCCCGCCTTCGCCGGAACGACCCAGAGGGATTGGGGAGCGCGGACGTTCCATCCTCCGAAGCTCAAAGAGCGAAGGGGGACCTCGCCCGCCGCCTTCGGCGTCCCGTCCGCCCTCCGCGGTAGCACTGCCACGGAGGACGGGCCGAAGGCATCAGCGCCGCGAGAGATCCACCAAAATGTGAAAGGTTTTGACTCCCACGATGGTGCGCGTATCTCCGCGGTTGGTGGGCCTATTACGGCCTGGCCGGGGAACGGCGCAATATCTTTGACTCGGAAGGATGGATACGGCGACACATGCGCAAATGCTTTTGGGAGCGGTGGCGCAGCGCAGCAGGCCGACTGCGACACTTAAAACAACTGGGGGCCAAAGGGCGGGTGCTCGGAGCGGCCTTTCGCAGCAAGGGCGCATGGTCCATCGCCCGAAACGGAGCCCCGCGCACGGCGTTAAGCAATCAGTTGCTGCGCCGCTTCGGATTCCTTATGCCATCAGACCTTGCGAGTCCATAAAATCGCTACGTTCAACCGCCGTATGCGGAAAACCGCGCGTACGGTGGCGTGGGAGGGGTGGCGGGCGCAATCCCGTCACCTCGACCCGATCCTTCCATTCGCCATCAGAACACACTTCAAAAATCGGCTGGTTGATTTTCAGCATATTGTGGAAATTCCGATGAGCCTGTCCGGAGCGCAAAGTGAGGGGGGCCGCTGGAAAGCGCTTCACTGGCCCGCACCCACACGTCGCTGTGGAGCAAGCCCCAGTCGAAGGTCCGCCGCCGGTCCAGCGAAAAGCCGTGCCGCGCCAGCCGGGAATCGGGCGGCGTCAGCCGCGTAGCCGGCAGCCCCGTGGCGGAGCGGAAAAAAAGATACATCACTTCGATAATGGCCCGGGCGCGCCATTTGGCCAGACCGCCGGCCGGTTCCTGGAAGTCCGCCAGCAACCACAAAGCGTCCGCTTCAGCCGCGGCGCACAATTTTGGCAGGAGGCGGTCCAATTGCTCCGGCGGAAAACAGTCAAGCACAAAATGCGTCACGATCAAATCGAACTTTTCCGGCGGCGGCGCCCAATCGAGAATGTCGGCATGAATAAACTCCACCCGCTCTTCGTTCGACAAATCCTCCCGCACGCGGAGCCTGGCTTCCTCCAGCATGCGGGCGCTGGAATCAACGCAGGTGCAGCGCACCGCCGGATGCTGGCGCAAAAGCTCGGCGGCAAAAGCGCCATGTCCCTGGCCGACAATGAGCGCGCGCCGCGGGACGGGAATTGTCTCTAAAAAAGCCGCCCGGCAGCGCTGTAATTTTCGCCCCGCCAGCACCCACTCCATCCAACTGTAATAGGGGGCCAGCGCGTCAAAATTGGCCGATTTCGTCTCCGCCCGGGAATAAAGCAGCCACCAGCAAGCCGAGGCGATAAGAGCGCCGCATCCGTAGGCCACGACATCCCAAGGGTCTCCGGTTGTCGGCATAATCCAAGGGCCGATCACCTCGAACAAAACCGACCAACCCGCCCAGTGGGCCGCCACTTCGCCGGCGGTGGGCGGCTGATCGTGCGAACGCAGTCCCAGCCAGCGATGCGTCAGCAGCACCGGCGGCAAGGCGCAGGGGATTAATAAGACGTCGTTAAACCAATTGTGAAAGAAGGCGATGTCGCAATGCGGTTTGATCAGCCAGCGGTTGAGCGCGTAAAGAGCGCAACAAACCAGGAAGACCGGATCAAAGACGTATCCAAACCGCTTCACAGCAGGGCCAGCATGATCATGCCAAAGCCAAAGCCGAGCAACAGCTTCAAGAGAAGGACTTTTCCAAAAAGCATTAGAGCAAGATACGCCGCGACCGCCGCCCTGTCCAGAATTTGAAAACGGGTGCGACCTAATGCGTCCCTAACTTGAACCGCGCGATAAATCAAAAAAAGAATTGTCACCGGGCGTTTCCTTTTCCACGCTAGTGGGCATGGCAAAACCAGTCCTGGGTCGAGATTTGGGCACGCTCATGGGCGGGAAGCCCAGGGAGACGTCCGCGCGCGAGACCGTTGCGCCTCTCGGTGGCGCCGGCGTCGATTCTCTGATGCGCGGACAGCGCCCCGCCAGCCCGGCCCAGCCGCCTCGGGAAAAGTCTTTTCCGCGTGGCTATCTTTTTACGGCGGACGCCCTGCTCATCATCTTGGCGCTGATCACCATTTATAAGAGTCCGCGGCCGATTTCCTGGGAAGCAGAAGCGTTTTGCGTGGCCGCCGTGACCCTGGCGGCGGTGCTGGCCCTCCTGGCAGTTTGGCTGGGCGAAGAACCGGCGCGCGGGGCGGGGCAATTGTCAAATAAAGTATCAGGCGCTGGCGCTGGTGTAATGCCGAATGCAAAACCGCCAAACCAGTTCCGAGACGAAAAGGCCAAGCCCGCCCATCCCCAGCAATAGCAGCATCGGTCCCGGCGAGGCGATGCGGTTGAGCAGCAATTTCGCCGGAACGTTGGCCACCAGCAGCATCGGAATGGCGAAGGTGAAAAAGGCCCGGAAAAAACCTTGAAAGGCCGCGTCCGGCAACCGGGAAACGTTGAAGAGGCTGTAGTATCCCCAGACAATGCCCTGGGCGCGCACCGTCCAAAACGCCACGCTCGCCAGGATGAAAATGAGCGAGTAATGGATGAGGATGCCCGCCGCGCATAGAAGCAGGAAGCCGAGAATTTGGGCCGCCGACGGCATCACATGCAATTGCCGCGCGGCATAGCCCACCACGGCCAGCCCGGTGCCGGCATTGACAAACCCGCCCAGGTCCACCTGGCGCAGTGAAACGAGAAATCGCGTATTGACAGGGAGCAGGAGCATGAAATCCAGGCGGCCGGTGCGGATCAATTCTGAAAGCTGTGTGCAATTGGTGAGAAAAAACGCCTGGAAGATTTGCTGAATGAACTGGCTGGCCCCCACCAGCAGCACCACTTCCCATTTGGTCCAGGTGGCAATGTGATCGGTGTGCAGATAGATCACGCCGATGAAGCTCAATTGCAGCGCGAACCAAAGGACCTCGACAAGAATCCACAGCAGAAAATTGCTCTTGAAACTCATTTCCCGCACGACGGAGTTTTGCCAGAGCGCGTAATAAATGACGCCATATCGCCGCAGCCGTTCCATCCAGTTGGATGCCGGGGCCATTTATCCTCCCACCGCCGAGTATTTGCGAATGCCGCGCTGCCACACCAGCCGCGCCAGCAGATAAAAGAACAAGGTCCAGCCCGCCTCCAGGCCCAGCCCTTGCCAGAGAGCCGCGCCTTTGACTTGGCCCAAATACACGCTTACCGGAAAGAACAGCAGATAGGGAAAGGGCGTGAAATTGAGCGCCTGTTCAACAGCAGGCGGCAAAATGTTGAGCGGGAACAAATGCCCCCCCGCCAGGTATTCGAAGGCGAAGACAATGAAGATCAAGGTCGATACTTCCAAAAGCCAAAAGGCGGCCAAGGCCATGGTGTACGACATAAAGAATTGCAGGAGACCCGTCAACATCGTGGCAAGGAGGGCGCAAACCAGCGTCAGGACATCCGGTGGGGAGACCAGGTATTTTCGCAGACAAAAAATAAACAGGCCCACCGGCACGATCGACACCGCCGTAAAAATAATTCTGCCTGAAAAGAAAAGGCAAAGGCGGTAGCCGAGATAATCAATGGGCTTGAGGAGAAACTGGCTGATGTTTCCATCCTTGATGTCCGCCGCAATTTGCCAATCGTCCTCGTTAACCGCCGTCAGGGTATCGACAATCGTGACCAGCAGATAATAAGAGGTCATGCCCGCCAGGCTATAGCCCGCCACGGCGGCGCTTTGTCCGCGATACACCGCGCGCCACAGATAAATGGTGGCCAGCAAGGGGATCAAGCTAAAGGCGGCGCGGACAAAAAAATTGACGCGGTAAACCAAGGTGTTGGCGAAGCCAATCTTGAGGACGTGCCAATACTTTTGCATCAACGCGGCAAGAGAGAGCGCGTGAAGGCCGGCAGTTCTTCTTCCAGCCGCTCCAAAGGCAGCCCAATGACGTTGCTCAAGGAGCCGGAAACGGACGCAACCAGCACCTCTCCCTTTTCCTGGATGCCATAGGCCCCCGCTTTGTCCAAGGGATCAACCTCGGCCTGGTACTGTCGGACTTGCTCCACGGTCAGCGCGCGAAAGGTCACTTCGGTTTGTTGAAAAAAGGTCTTTTGGCGGTGGGCCCGCAAGTGGATGAGGCAGACACCGGTCACGACCAAATGGGTCTTTCCCGCGAGGGCCAGGAGCATTCGTTCCGCTTCGGGCAAGGTGGCGGGCTTGCCGAAAATGGCGGAGCCTAGCGCCACCACTGTATCGACGCCAAGGGTAACGGCGTCAGGATGTTTCTTGGAAACAACGCGAGCCTTGCGATAGGCGTTGATTTGGGCCACCTCTCCAGCGCTGAGGTGGTCGCCCTGCATTTCGGGCAGATCGGAGGGAACCACTTGGAATTCCCAACCAAGTTGCCGCAACAACTCCGCGCGGCGCGGCGAAGCTGAAGCCAGGATAAGCATCGGAGTGTTCATGACCAAGATTGCCTCGCACTAAGCTTTCCACGAAACGCTAAGGCATCGCCGGGGACTTTGCAACTAGCACTACAGCGACGTTTGGAGTGATTTCCACTTTGCTCGCTTATGTGGAGTTCCACATAAGTGAACAACGAAGCTGGGCGGGAAAAGAACAAGGCAGGTTGCTACCTTTATTTATTACCGCCGCCTTAGCGCGCCGTTGCTTCGGCGCCGCCGACAATAATGGCATTGGAATGGTTGGTCATTTCGCCTGCGGCAGGAGGAGCGTGGGGATGAAACATGGGGCCAAGGAGCGGTTTGTCCCCGCCCGCGATGAGCACCTCCGTCTCTGCCCCATCCGTTGCGGGAGCATCCTCGGGTTTTGACGCTCATATTCAATATTACTGTATTACTTTAGTTGCCGACGGCCTGCATGGAACAGAGGAACTTCACCAATATGCCGCGCCGCTTTCGCGTTACCGTCGCGCCGACTATACGCACCTCTTGTCACGAACTCAAGGTGGAGGTGTGACGTTGCCTTCCCCGGCATCTGGCCCGGATCCAGCTTAAGGGTTTTGCGATCCTTGCCGATGAATGAAGATACAATCGTGGCAGCACCTCCTGAGAGGCGCTCAACCCCCGAAGAGCATGAAAACGAAGACCGCATTTTCCTGGAGAAACGCCGCGGTTCTGACGGCGCCGGCCACCCTGACGCTGCGAGCGCAAGCCTTGCCCTCGGCCCCGTCTCACCCTTTCAAGCTGGGCGCTTTGAGCGGGATCGTGCTCGCTATGCTGGCGCTCGCCAAGCGCCTGTGCCACCCATCGAGCCAACCGGCGCCCGACTTGGCGCCAGTTCCGCCGCCCTTAAAACCCCCGCTGCCGGACGGCCAGGAAAGGCCGCAAGCGGAGCAGATCCAGGAGAAGGAACTCCTCTGCGCCTTGCTGGAGCACGCCTCCGACCGCATCTTCTTCAAAGACCGCTTCTCTTGTTTCCTCCGTTGCAGCCGGGCCACCGCCGAACGGTTCGGGGTCACGGACAAGGAAATCATTGGCAAATCCGACTTTAATTTTTTTGCGGACAGTCATGCCCAGCCCGCCTTCCACGACGAACAGGAAATCATGCGCACCGGCCAGCCCGTCACGGGCAAGGTGGAGCGCGAGGAGATGAAAAATGGCCAGGAGCTTTGGGCCTTGACCGCAAAATGGCCGCTGCGCAATCAGAAGGGCGAAATCATCGGCACCTTCGGCATTTCCAAGGACATTACGGCGTTGAAACAGGCGGAGGCCAAGCTGGCTCAACTGCACCGCCAACTGGTCGATGCCTCACGCGTGGCTGGCATGGCGGAGGTTGCGACCACTGTCCTGCATAATGTTGGCAATGTCCTGAACAGCGTCAACGTCTCCGCCTCGCTCATGGCGGACAAGTTGCGCAACACCAAAGCCGCCAACCTGGTCAAAGCAACTGCCCTGATCCAGGACCATGCCGATGATCTGTCCGCTTTCTTCACCAACGACCCGAAGGGGCGCCAATTGCCCGGTTACCTCGCCTCCGTGGCGGAACATCTGGCCGCCGAGCAGAACGATATGCGGCTCGAACTGGCCTCCCTCTGCGCCAACATCGGGCACATTAAGGAAATCGTCGCTATGCAGCAGGCCTACGCCAAACTTTCGGGTGTCATGGAATTGCTCGCCCCGGCGACGCTGGTGGAGGACGCCCTGCGCCTCAACGCCGGCGCGGTGGAACGGCATCAGATCCAGATTATTCGCGAGTTTTCTTCCGTCCCACACGTGCTGGTGGACAAACATAAGGTCTTGCAAGTTTTGGTGAACCTCATCCGCAACGCCAAATACGCCCTGGATGACCGCGGCCACGCGGACAAGCGGATGACCCTGCGGGTCGCGCCCGGCGCGCCGGGGACGGTGGAGATTTCTGTCATCGACAATGGCGTCGGCATTCCTCCCGAGAATGTGAGGCGCATTTTCAGCCACGGGTTCACCACGCGCAAAGACGGCCACGGCTTCGGCCTGCACAGCGGCGCGCTGGCCGCCAAGCAATTGGGCGGCGAATTGCGCTGCCACAGCGAAGGCCACGGCCAAGGTGCCGCCTTTACCCTCGTCATTCCACTGCCCTTGGCGCAACCGCTTCCGCAGCCAGAGGTCATCGGGGCGGGCGCGGTGAGCTGAACTTCTTTACGCGCGATACGTGAGTCATGGATGGCAGGGGCGGCTTGTCCGGTCCGCGGGTGTCTCTTCTCGGGTGGCCGCTTCGGCGAGGCGGCCCTCCCTTTCCCAGACTGACCCGCCCATTACCTCTCCGGTTCTTTTCTGTTTGCGCGGGTGCGGGATGTCGGCCATAGTTGAGATCGGAAAGTGTGATGTGCCTTTCTCACGTGTGACCCTATGAAATCGAAAAAACCCGCAAGTCCGCGTAAAGCCGCGCGCAAAGCCGAATCCAGCGCCCCGGAAACACCCGCGCCCAGCGCAAAACCGTCACCGCCGCCACCGGCAGTCGCTGCCAAAGCCAAAGTGCCCGCGCCCGCGCCTGCGCCTCCCGCGGCTCCGACAGCGGAGGCCGCCGCCAAGGCGAAAAAGCCCTTGGCTTCCACTCCAATTTCTACGCCCGCCAGCAAAGCCAAAACGTCTGCGCCTCCCGTTACTCCGACCAAGCCGGCGGTTGCCGCGCCGCCTCCGCCCGCCAGCAAGGCCAAAGCGCCTGCGACCGCTGCCGCGCCTCCGGTTCTCGCGCCCGCTCCGGCCGGCAAAGCAAAAGTGTCCCCGGCCAGGCCCGCTCCCGCCGTTCCCAAGAAGGCCGCGGCTCCCGAAGTGAAGATTCCTCCCATTCTGCTGGAAGGCGATGCTCCGGCCGCGCCCGCCCCCGGCGGCCCCGGCCAGCGTTATGCCCTTGGCCCAAAACCGCCGAGCCCGCCGGCCGCGCCGCCCGGCGTCGAATTGCCGGAAGCCTATGGCACGCAGCAGCTTTATTTGACAGCGCGCGACCCGCACTGGCTTTACGCGCACTGGGACATGACCCGGGAGCAGATCAAGAAATATAATTCTCTCTCCGTCGATGGGCATTTGGTTTTGCGCATCCACCGAGATCATCTCGGCGGCGAACCTCTTTCCCAGATTCATCTTCATCCGGAATCGCGCAACTGGTTTGCCCCTGTGCCGCATGCCGCCGCCAAATATCTGGCCGACCTGGGCTACTACGACGCCAAACACAAATGGGTCAGCGCCGCCCGCTCGGGTGCCACGCTCACTCCGCCGGAGAGCCTCTCGGAAGATACTTCGGTCCGTTTTGCCACCATTCCGCCTGAAGTCCCGTTCGCGGAACTGCTGGCGATGGTGAAAACCGCCTTGCGCGAGCATGTCCCGCTGGTCGAGGCTTTGCAGCAACTGCGGGCCTCTGGCGTCAAGAACCTCCCGTCGCCCGCGCAAATCCGCGAAGAATGGACGCCCGCCCAGGAGAATGCCCTGGCGGAAATCGTCTCGATCGATCAAGTGCGCCGTGTCTGGATCGGTTCGCTGGAGATTACCGAACTGATCCGCCGCCAATTGCAACAGCACGTCTCTTCCGCCGGCGCCGCCCTCTTTAGCCTGCCTTCTTCCGCCCTGGGCGTGCCTTCCAGCGTTTCCAGTCCGTTCGGCGGGCCGGGCCGCCAGCGCGGTTTCTGGTTCAACGTCAACGCGGAACTGATTATCTACGGCGCGACCGAACCCGACGCCACCGTCACCATCGGCGACCGGAAAATCCAATTGCGCCCCGACGGCTCCTTCAGTTTCCGCTTCGCGCTGCCGGACGGGAATTACTCGCTTCCGGCCGCGGCGCATTCGGCGGACGGGGAGGAGACGCGGCGGGCGGGATTAAGTTTTAGCCGGAACACCACTTACGCCGGGGACGTGGGCGTCCACCCCCAGGACAAGAGCTTGAAACCGCCGCTGGTCAGCGCGGTGGCTTAACGCGGGCGCGGCAGGCTTGGGCCTGCCTTTTTTTTCATGAGCCCATACGCCAAAGCTGTCCTCGCGGCCTTGCGTTTGCTGGCATGGGGCGGCATGCTGACCAGCCTGAGCCTCTACGCCAACGATGTTTATTTGTATTTGACACATCGGTCTTCCGACGTGCCGTCGGTCCTGGCGCTCAAGGGGCTTCCTTTTTTGGCCGGCGCGGTCCTGTTGTTCAAGAGCCGGTCCCTGGCGGAACGTTTCACCAAAGACCTCGAATGATCCTTACTCTCCCATGCAAGGCCATTTCGCCCTGATATTACACGCCCATCTCCCCTTTGTCCGTCATCCGGAACACGAGAAGTTTCTGGAGGAAAACTGGCTCTTTGAAGCCATCACCGAGACTTACGTGCCGCTGATCCAATTGCTGGAAGGCTGGCAGGCCGACGGGATGAAACCGCTTCTGACCATTTCCATTTCGCCTCCCTTGTGCGCCATGCTGCTGGACCCGGTCTTGCAGGACCGCTACGTCCGCCATCTGGACGGTTTGATTCGATTGGCCGAGAGTGAAATTCACCGCACCCATTGGGACGCCGCTTATCGCTCGCTGGCCTGGATGTATCATCATCGCTTCACCACCATCCGGGAAACCTACTTTGACTGCGGGCGCAATCTCGTGGGCGCCCTCCGCCGCTTCCAGGAGGATGGTCTGATCGAGATCGCCACCTGCGCCGCCACCCACGCGCTGCTGCCGCTGCTGGCGGATGATCCGCCCTCCCTGCGCGCGCAAATCTTTGTCGCGCGTGATTACCATCGCGCCTGTTTCGGGCGCGACCCGCGCGGCATTTGGCTGCCGGAATGCGCCTTTGTTGAAGGCATTGAAAAGGTTTTGCAGGAGGCGAACATCCGCTGGTTCATCACGGAGGCCCACGGCGTTCTCTATGCCCATCCGCGTCCGCGTTACGGCGTTTTTGCGCCCCTCTTCACGCCCAACGGCGTGGCCGCTTTCGGGCGCGACATCGAATCGGCCCGCCAGGTGTGGAGCGCGCAGCACGGCTACCCGGGCGATCCCCGCTACCGCGATTTTTACCGCGACATCGGGTTCGACCTCGATTTCGACTACGTCAAACCTTTTCTCCCCGCGCCCGAGGTGCGGGGCTTCACGGGCATCAAGTACCATCGCATCACCGGCGACAATGCGGAAAAACAGATTTACGACCGCGACCTGGCCTTGCGCGCCGCCGACGAACACGCCGGCCATTTCCTGCAAGCGCGGGTGGAACAGCTTTCCAAGCTGGGAGCCATTCTTGACAGGCCGCCGCTGGTTCTTTCGCCTTACGATGCCGAACTTTTCGGACACTGGTGGTATGAAGGGCCGGAGTTTTTGAATTATTTCGTGCGCAAAGCCTGCTACGATCAGAAGGCCTTCACTCTCATCACGCCCACGGAGTATCTTCGCCGCTACCCGACGCAGCAAGTCGCCATGCCCGCGGCCTCCAGCTGGGGCGAAGAAGGCTTCTGGCGCGTCTGGCTCAATGAAACCAACGAATGGATTTATCCGCACCTGCGCATGGCCCAGACGCGCATGACGGAATTGGCGGAGCAGTTTTCCGGCGTCACCGGGCTGCAGGAGCGGGCGCTCAAGCAAGCCGCCCGCGAGCTGCTTCTGGCGCAATCGAGCGACTGGCCCTTCATCCTCCGCACCGGCACCAGTCCCGATTACGCCACCCGCCGGGTGAAGGAGCACCTCGCCCGTTTTCTTCATCTTTACGAGCAATTGCGCGCCAAAACCATCGACGAGCCGTGGCTCAGTCAAGTCGAGCAAATGGACAACATCTTCCCCGGCGTCAATTACCGCTACTGGGCAAGGGCGTGACTCGCCTGTTTGGGCCGTCTTTTGCGGCCACTCTAATTAAGCCGAGTAATTGTTGTCATACGTTTGACACATGCATCAGCCTTTTTACGAGGCAGTTGCGCGCATTGCGCGCAGAAACTCACCGGCGCCTGTAGCAGGTTCGCTAAAAATGGCGTATCTTTAGCAAATTTCAGTTGGCGGATGGTGACCGCCGCCTGAGAGCCTTGTAGAAATCATGTCTTGGGACGAGACTACGAACATCTTGATTGTCGGCGCCGGACCGGTCGGCATGATGACGGCGCTCGCTTTGGCCGAGCGCGGCATCAAACCGATGATCATGGACGATGGGAACAGCGTCAGCCAGCGCAGTTTTGCCTGCGCCCTTCATGCCCGCTCCCTCGAGATTCTTGAAGGATTTGATCTCTGGGATGACATCGTGGAGTGGGGACGCCGCATCGAAACGATCGGGCTTTACGACGGGGTGGGGCGCCAGGCCGAGCTGGACCTGGTGCGGGTCCGCAAGCGGCATCCATTTGTCGTTGTCCTGCCGCAGAGCGGCTTGGAATGGATGATGGAGAAAACGTTGCGCGACTGGGCCGGAATCAACATTCTGCGCAATCATCAATTGACCGACCTATGGCAAAATGAAAGCGGTGTCTTCGCGACCGCTACAAAGCTGGCGCCAGCCTCCTCAGGGCCGCCGTCCGACCCCGAGCACACCACCATCAAAATCAGGGCCCAGGCGTTGATCGGGGCCGACGGACGGAACTCCACCGTACGGCGGCTTTTGGGCGTGCCGTACGATTCCCTCGGCGCCGAGGAATACTTTGCCGTCTTCGAATATGACACGGATTTATTGCTGGATCGGGAAATTCGGATCGTCCTCGACCCCTCCAGCACCAACGTGGTCTGGCCAATTCGCGAACGCCGGTGCCGATGGACGCTGCAAGTGGACGCCGCGGTGGTAGAGGCCATAAAGGCCGCTGGCGAGGGCAGCGAAAGCCTGGCCAAAATGCTGGAAAGCCGCGTCTTGGAGAAAGCTCCGTGGTTCAAGGGCCGGGTGAAAGAGGTTCACTGGATGGGCCATTCGCGGTTCCAACGCCGGTTGGCGGCGCGTTTTGCCCAGGGGCGTTGCCGCCTCATTGGCGATGCTGCCCACCAGACCGGACCCATCGGCGTGCAAAGCATGAACCTCGGTTTGCTGGAAGCGGTTGAGGTGGCGGACGACATCATCGAAATGACCACCGGTTTGGAGTCTTCCGACAACGGCCTCGCCTGGGGCATGCGTTCCCGCCAGCGATGGCTGGGGCTGTTGGGCGTCAGCGGCTGCGCGCTCCACGCGCACTTCGCCAACGCCTGGCTTAACGAAAGAGCCGCCCGTTTGATCCCATGCCTGCCTGCCTCCATCGATGAATTGCCTTCCTTCCTGGGCCAACTTGGCGTCTCCTCATAGAGGAAGGCGATTTGACTAGCTTATCCTCAACGTTACGCGCTGGCTTTTGAATCCCCCTTGAAAAAAAGTTGACTTGGGCCACAATAAGGAGATTATTAATTATTAGTATTATTAGTAGTTCACTTATGATTAGTTCCGATGCCGATGTCAAGCTGACCCGCAATGAGGGCCTCAAATCGGGGGACCCGTTGCTGGCTGGCACCATCGCGCAAACTCTTGCCGACCCTGCCAAGGACCGGTTTTCGGATGACGACAATGAGTTTCTCAAGTTTCACGGCATTTACCAGCAGGACGACCGCGATAAACGCAAGACCGGCAAACAGTATATTTACATGATCCGCGGTCGCTTGCCGGGTGGTGCGGTCTCATCGCCCGTTTATTTGGCGTTCGACCAGCTCGCCGCGCAATATGGCAACAATACCCTGCGCATTACGACGAGGCAGGGCTTTCAGTTCCATGGGGTAACGAAGGGGAATCTCGGTCCTTTCATGCGGGCGCTCAACGGCGCCATGGCCACCACACTGGCTGCTTGCGGGGATGTCAATCGCAACGTCATGGCCGCGCCCACTCCTGCCACCAGCCCGTTGGTCGATGAAATCCAACGCCATGCCAAGACGGTTTCGGATGCGCTCCTGCCCAAGACCCGTGCCTATCATCAAATTTGGGTGGAAGGCGTCGAACTGAAGCTCACGGAGGAAGATGCCCATTTTGTGGACCCCCTCTATGGCAAAAGCTATCTCCCGCGCAAATTCAAGGTGGCCTTCGCCATTCCGCCCCTCAACGACATCGATGTCTTCACCAATGACTGCGGCTTTGTCGCCATCATCGAAAATGGCCGGCTGGAGGGTTACAATTTGCTGGCCGGTGGCGGCTTGGGCATGAGCCACGGCAACGCTCAGACTTATCCGCGCCTGGCGGATGTCATTGGCTTCATCAAACCGGAGCAGGCAGTCGATGCCGCCAGGGGTCTCGTCACCGTTCATCGCGATTTTGGCGATCGCACCAATCGCAAGCATGCCCGGCTTAAATACGTCATCCAGGAACGCGGCGCGGCTTGGTGCCGCGACGAATTGCAGCGCCGCACCGGTATCGAAGTGCAACCGGTGCGCCCTTTTGAATTCACCCGCCAAGGCGACCTTTATGGCTGGCATCGGCAATTTGACGGCGACTATTTTCTCGGCTTGTTTGTCGAAAACGGACGAATCAAAGACGACGGGTCCCGCCGGCTCAAGAGCGGGTTGCGTCGCGTCGCGGAACAATTTCAGCCCAGCTTTCGTTTGACGCCATCGCAAAACATTTTGCTGGTCAACGTCAAGGACCAGGACCGTGAGGGCATAACTCGTCTTTTTGCCGAACACGGGGTCCCGGTGGAAAACCAGGCCGGCATCTTGCGCCGCAACTCCATGGCCTGTCCGTCGCTGCCCACTTGCGGCTTGGCGCTGGCGGAATCGGAACGGGTCATGCCAGACCTCTTGACCCGTCTGGAACAACTGCTGGTGGAAACCGGCCTGCCCGAGGAAGAAATTATCATTCGCATGACAGGCTGTCCGAACGGCTGCGCCCACCCTTATACGGCGGAAATCGCCTTTGTTGGAAAAGCGCCCGGCAAATACCAAATTTATCTTGGCGGCAATGCTTCCGGCACCCGTTTGGGCCGGCTTTACAAGGAAAGTGTCAAGAATGAGGACTTGGTGAATGAACTGCGGCCCCTGTTCACCCGATTCGCCCGCGAGCGCCAGGGTGGCGAACGCTTCGGCGACTTCAGCCATCGGGTCCTTCTGCCGGAAGCGGCGCTTCCCTCCTGAACGTCGCCTTGCAAACCAACGCTTCCATAGCCGATGCTCCTGCCGTGCCCGTAACGACCGGCGCACCCGCTCCCGCTGTCCCGGTCGCCGCGAGCCCCGCGACCGAGCCGGCCGCGGCTCCGCCGCCCGGCAAAATGACGGCCAAAGAAGCAGCCATGCTGGACCAGCAGTTTGGTCGCCGGCCTGCCGAAGAAATCCTGGCCTGGGCCTGGAGCCGCTTCGGGCCGCGGGCCGCCATTGGGACCAGTTTTCAAGGCTCCGGCCTGGTCATGATGCATCTGGCCAAGGCGGCCCATTTTGACTTTCCTGTTTTCACTCTGGACACTGGCCTGCTCTTTCCGGAAACGCTGGCATTGAAGCGCCGCCTGGAGGATTTTTACGGTTGGAAGATTGAATCGGTCGTCCCGGACCTCACCGTCGAACAGCAGGCTGAGGCGCAAGGCCCGGAATTGTGGAAACGCGATCCCGATCTTTGCTGCACGGTGCGCAAAGTGTTGCCACTCCAATCCAAACTCCGCGAACTTGACGGCTGGCTCACCGGCCTGCGCCGCAGCCAATCCAACTCCCGCGCCCGCATCGGCGTCATCGAATTGTACGGGCTGGACGGCGAAACCGGGAGCGACATCGTCAAGGTCAATCCCATGGCCAATTGGACGCGCGAGGCCATCTGGGGCTATATCCGCCAGCACAAAATTCCTTACAACCCGCTCCATGACCAGGGCTATCAATCCATCGGCTGCATGACCTGCACGCGCAAAACGGCGCGGGGCGAGAACGAGCGGGCCGGGCGCTGGACCGGCTTTAAAAAAGTCGAATGCGGCATTCACACTTTTCTGTCGCGCAAAGTGGATTTTCAAATTTGAATTCAATCGCCTTGCCGGTTAGGCCGCGAGGCGGCAACAATACCCTGCAATGGATTATCTTTCAGAACTGGAGAACCAGAGCATCTACATCCTGCGCGAGGCTTTCAATAAGTTTGAAAACCTCGCCATGCTCTGGAGCATTGGCAAAGACTCCACCGTTTTGCTCTGGCTGGCGCGCAAGGCCTTTTTCGGCCATGTGCCCTTCCCGCTCGTTCATGTCGATACGACTTACAAAATCCCCAGCATGATCGAATACCGCGACCGCCTCACCAAGGAACTCAAGCTGCAACTGGTCATCGGCAAAAATGAAACCGTCCTGGCCAGCGGCGTGACTTATCCCAATGGCCGCGCCACCCGCGTGGAATGCTGCGGCACCTTGAAGAAGGACGCCCTCAAAGCGGTGCTGGACAAATACCATTACACCGGCGTGATCGTGGGCGTGCGCCGCGACGAGGAGCCGACCCGCGCCAAAGAGCGCTATTTTAGCCCCCGCGATAAAAATATGGAATGGGATGTGGAAGACCAGCCGCCCGAATTATGGGACCAGTTCAAGACGGATTTTGAGCCGGGCAGCCATATTCGGATTCATCCGCTCCTGCATTGGACGGAGTTGAACATTTGGGAATACGTCGAACGCGAGAACATTCCCGTCATTCCGCTGTATTTCGCCAACGACAAGGGAGAGCGCTATCGCAGCATCGGTTGCGCGCCCTGCACTTTTCCCGTCAAATCGCAGGCTCGCACCGTCCGCGAGATTATTGAGGAGCTGCGCCACACCAAGACGAGCGAGCGCGCTGGACGCGCCCAAGACAAGGAAAGCGAGGACGCTTTCGAGAAACTTCGCCGCGACGGTTACATGTAAGAATTCCCGCCATGTCTCACTCTGCCGCCCCTTCTGAACAATTAAAGATCGTCATCGCCGGCCACGTGGACCACGGCAAATCGACCCTCGTGGGCCGGCTTCTGCATGACACCGGTTCGCTTCCCGAAGGCAAGCTGGAACAACTGCGCGCCGTGGCCGAGCGCCGCGGCGTCCCGTTCGAGTGGGCCAACCTGATGGACGCCCTCCAGTCCGAGCGGGACCAGAACATCACGATCGACACCGCCCAGATTTGGTTTCAAACCCAGCGCCGCCAGTACGTTATTATTGACGCTCCGGGGCACAAGGAATTTCTCAAGAACATGATCACCGGCGCGGCCCACGCCGAGGCCGCCCTCCTCCTGATCGACGCCCAGGAAGGCGTGCAGGAACAGTCGCGGCGCCATGGCTATCTGCTCTCCCTCCTGGGCATCCGCCAGATCGTGGTGCTCGTCAACAAAATGGACTTGTGCGCCTATTCGCGCGCGCGCTTTGCTGAAGTCGAGAGCGCGTTCCGCCAGTTTCTCAAATCCATCCAGGTCGAGCCGAAGTGTTTCATTCCCATGGCCGCGCGCTCCGGCGATAACGTCGCCGCCCGCGGCGCCGCCCTGGCGTGGTGGAACGGGCCGACCGTGCTGGAGGCCCTGGACCAATTCGAAGCCGCCGTCCGCCCGGTGGGACAACCCTTGCGCCTGCCCATCCAGGACATTTATCGCTTTGACGAACGGCGCATTTTGGCCGGGCGGGTGGAAGCGGGCTCCATCAAGGTGGGCGACCGCCTGGTCTTCACTCCCGCCAACCGCGTCAGCACTGTCAAAACGATTGAAAAGTGGAATGCGCCCCCTTCCTCCGAGGCCCGGGCCGGGGAGTCCATTGGCATTACCCTGACGGAGCAAGTCTTTGTCTCGCGCGGCGCCGTGGCTTCCCTCGAAACTCAGCCGCCTTACGAATTGACCCGTTTCAAGGCCCGCCTCTTTTGGATGGGCCGCGCCCCTTTTGTGCCGGGCAGGATTTACAAGCTCAAACTGGCCACGCAAGTGGCCGAGTGCGAAATCGATGCCATCCAGAAAGTCATTGATTCGTCCACTCTCGAGGCGATCACGCGCACCGAGCCGTTTGTCGGCCGCAACGAAGTGGCGGAATTGACGCTGCGCACGCGCCGCCCCGTGGCCTTCGACGTCCATGCGGACATTATCGCGACCGGGCGTTTTGTGATTGTGGACGGGTTTGAAGTGGCCGGCGGCGGGATTGTCGCGGCCGACAATTACCCGCGCCGCTCTTCCGACAGCCTGCAAAAGAGCCACAACATCTATTGGAGCCGGGGTAAAGTGACCACCCTGCAGCGCAGCGCGCGCAACGGCCACACCGGCAGCATTGTCTGGTTGACTGGGCTTTCCGCCTCCGGCAAATCCACCATCGCGACCGAGCTGGAGCGCGAGCTTTTCAATCTCGGCCGCCACGTCTATATCCTCGACGGCGACAATGTCCGCCACGGGCTTTGCTCCGACCTCGGTTTTTCCCCGGAGGACCGCAAGGAAAACATCCGGCGGGTCGGCGAAGCGGCCAAACTTTTTGCCGACGCCGGCATTATTTGTGTGACAGCCTTTATTTCCCCCTACCGCTCGGATCGGGACCTGGTGCGGCAAATGGTCGCTCCGGGCGTTTTCATCGAGGTTTATGTCAACGCGCCGCTGGAGGTCTGCGAGGCGCGGGATCCCAAAGGCCTCTACGCCAAGGCCCGCGCCCATCAAATCGCCGACTTCACCGGCGTGTCCGCTCCCTACGAACCGCCCCCCGCGGCGGAAATCGAGTTGCGCACCGACCAGGCCTCGGTCATGGAATCCGTGGACCGCATCGTCGAATACCTCCACGCCCGCGACGACGAATCTGGCGTGATGATCTAACTGTTGACTTACTCCGCTCCCAGCAGCCTGGCTTTCAGGGAACGCAACGTCCGTGTCGGATAACGCACCGCCAGGCGGCGCAGTGCCATCGGCGGAGTGGCCGCGGTATTGACGCCAAAGGCGGTCGTGCAAGCCGTGCGGTAACCAGCCTCCACCACCAGGTCGCGCACCGCCTCGTTCCAGTCGCCGTACGGGTAACAGAAATGCTCCACCGTCACCCCGAAAGTGTCCTCCAGCTTTTTCTTGCTGGCAAAGATTTCTTCCCGGGCGTCCCGCACGCTCAGGCGCGTCACGCGCGCATGCGTCAAGGTGTGCGAGCCGATGGCGTGGCCGGCCTGGAGCCATTGGCGAATTTGGCCGTCGCCCATCAACGGTTCGGGCGCTTCGCCGTCGCGCAGGTCCCATTCGTTCAGTTTGCCAATCAAGTTCGGCACCAGAAACAAGAGCCCGCGCAGGCCATGCCGGGCCAGCGGTTCGAGCGCGTTTTCAAAGACGCTGCAAAACCCGTCATCGAACGTCAGCACCACGCGCGGGTTCGGCGAACCATCCGTCAAGCATTCGGAAGGCATGCAGGCGGCGAAACCGGCCTCGCGAAACTCCTCCAGTTGGCGCACAAAGTTGGGCGGGCTGACATAGAGCCCTTTCAAACGCACCCCGCGCGGACGTTCCCCTATCTTGTGGTACATCAATATGGGCACGCCGGTGCGAAACAGTTCCAGGAACGGTTTCAACTTATAATACGGCTGCGCGGACAACTCAGGCATTCCTTATTCTCTACCACCGTCACTTCACCGAAACAATCGCAAATGCTCCGGAGCGGTGCGCGGGCTTCGTTGCTCGCTCCTCCCAGATCCATGCGGATATGCTCGTCGCTCGAGCCTCGCCCGCGTCAAAAACCCCTTGCCGCGAAGTAACTGTTCAGGTGCGGAAATCGCGCCGCAACGGTAGGGACGCCTCGCCGAGGCGTCCACTGGTGCGCAAACCACTCCCGGACGCCTCAGCGAGGCGTCCCTGCTACCTGAATGGTTACGCCGCGAATGGCTAGTTATTTATGAGACATTACACTGGGCAGCATTGCCGTACCGCCTGCGACGGCAGCAATGGTAGGGCGCGCCTTTTCTGCCGGGCAACTCGTTGCGAGTTAAAGGTTTTAACACTTTTTGCGGGACATCCTGGGGAAAGTTTTTTAAGGTCCCGGCATGGCAAAGAGCAAATGTCGGTTCCGTCGG
>JBKQWF010000095.1:0-20937 GCA_052139695.1 Limisphaerales bacterium | reverse complement strand
CGATAGCGCGTCGCTAAGGCTATGCGCCAAAGAGGCCGGCGCTCTCAGGCGCTTTCGAGAATGGCGACGGCGGTGGCGTGCTGGGTGGTGTGGCTGAGGGTGATGTGGACCTCCCGTCCGCCGCGCGCGACGAGGAGGGTTTGCCCCTGGCCGTGGAGCACGACGTAAGGCTGGCCGGATTCTTTCCGCCGGATTTCCATGTCGTGCCAGCTCAGTTGCGAGCCAATGCCGGTGCCAAAGGCTTTGGAAATGGCTTCCTTGCCGGCAAAGCGCGCGGCGATGAAGGGGCCGGGGGATTTGTGGGATAGACAGTAGGCCAGTTCGTCCGGGAGGAGAATGCGGCGCACGAACCGATCGCCGTGTTTTTCGTAGGCCAACTCAACGCGGCGAACCTCAATAATGTCGATGCCTGTGCCGAGAATCAAGGTTGGTCCGGTGCGTGGTGCGTCGCGTCCCCTTTTTCCATGGCCAGGAGCATTTCACGGACGGCGGTGGCGATGCCGACAATCAAGGCGCGGCTGATGATGCTGTGGCCAATGTTCAATTCCACCAAATGCGGCACTTGGCGGATGGCGCCGATATTCTGGTAGTTCAAGCCGTGGCCGGCGTTGACTTGCAGGCCCAAATCGTGCGCTTGTCGCGCGGCGGCGATCAACCGGTCCGTCTCCCGGGCGCGCTCGCGTTTGCGATGAAAATTTTCGGCGAACGCTCCCGTATGCAATTCAACAAACTGGGCCCCGACGCGCGCCGAGGCCTCGATTTGCGGAGCGTCGGGCGTAATAAAAAGGCTGACTTCGATCCCGGCATCGTTCATCCGCCGGCGGGTTTCCGCGAGAGCAGGCCAATGCGCGGCGACGTCCAGCCCGCCTTCGGTCGTCACTTCGGTGCGGCGCTCGGGCACCAGGCAAACGATGTCGGGCTTGATTTCGAGGGCAAAGGCGACGATCTCCGGGACGTCGGCCATTTCCAGGTTGAGGCGGGTCTTCAGGACCGCGCGCAGGCGGCGGATGTCGCGGTCCTGCATGTGGCGGCGGTCTTCGCGCAGATGGGCGGTGATGCCGTGGGCGCCGGCCGATTCGCAAAGGAGCGCCGCCTCGATGGGGTCCGGCTCTCCGCGCTCGCGTGCGCGGTAGCGGGCTTCGCGCACCGTGGCGACGTGATCGATGTTGACTCCGAGCTTGAGCATGGCGGCGGTTAGCGGGAGGGAAATCCTGGGCCGGTGATTTTGGCGATCGGGAGTAAATTGGTATTGACAGGACCCGCGGGCGTATCGGTCAGCCAGTGGGAGAGCCACAACAGCTCGAAACTGCTAAAGACAAATGGCGTCGTTCGCGTCACGCTCAATTGATTGGGGGCGGAACGCTTGATTTCTGTCGCGGTGTTGCCGAGAAAAGGGGTCAACCCGCCCAGCCACGCATCGACGACAACGACGGGCGGCGCCTGTTTTGCTTTGGCCGGAAGGACAAGAGGAGCGTCGGGCAAAACGGGAAGGAATTCGCAAAGCAAGCGCCATTGCTGCAAGCGCGGGCCGGTGAATTCCCAATCGTAATAGACCAGATCGTCGGCATGGTCGAATTGCTTCCACAAACTGGCGGGCGCAGGCCGCTTTGACTCGGAAAGAGGGAACAGCTTTGCCAGCAGGTAGTCTCCTTCTTTCTGGTGGACGGAAGATATCGAGGGCACGAGGACGGAAGACTTCGGCCAGAAAATTTCTGAGGTTTTGGGCGCCCAGCCGACCGGCGGATCATGAGGCTGTGTCAATAACGAATTGAGATCGGGCAAGAACGACTGGTGGATTTTTTTCAGTGCATCCGCGCCGTCTGGCACCGGCCAGGCGGCGTACGTTTGAAAAGCCAGCTCGCGTTCGGCCCAGCAATAAAACTGGTTGTCGAAGGCCGGGGGAAAAATGCGCGGCAAGGGGGCATCGGGTTTGAGCAACGGCGCCAGGTCGCGCGCCGCGGTAAAACTCATGAGCGGTTCGTGAACCAGATCTTTGGGAAAACGCCAGGGAGCGGCGGACCAAGGCACGGCCTCCGGGTAGGCGATGGTGCCAGTGACCCGAAACCGGCCATTCGCCGCGCTGACTTGGAAGGCCGTCCGCGCCAATTTGAAGGGAGATGATGCCAATGAAACCCACGTGGCGAGGCGGGGCCAATTGATGTTGCCTTGGATCCAAGCCTCCTTAAGGGCGGGGGAAGGCCGTCCGGTCTTTTGAATCTGTTGCAGATAGTCGGCGGAAACCGGTTGAAGGTCTTTCCCGCGGCCAGCCACAGCCCAATCGCGGGCTTGCACGAGCCAGAAAGAATCGTCACCCCCGCAGTTCCAGCGTGTCCCGGAAAACCCTTCCGCTTGAAACGCTTCTCCCGGGCCGTCCAGGGCGGAAGCCAGCGTTTGCCGCCAAGCCTGCGCGCGCGCGGGGTCGAGATGCGCGGCCAGGACAAAGTCCAAGTGTTCCTTGCTCGCGCCGCCAAAGCTGGCGACAGATTCCACACCCAGAAGATCATCCAGAATGGGACGAAGGTAGGCTACCGGGTCGTTCCCGGCTTTGAAGTTGAGGCCGCGCCAAAAAACGCCCGCCAGGCGATCCAGTGCCAGCCGCCGGAATTCCAAACTGGAAGGAAGGGCGCAAAGCCGTTGTGAGAGCGCGAAATTCGTGTTGCCGGTGAAGCTCGCGGTCCCGGCAAATTGGTAGTGAATCGCCACAGCCTCATTGCTCGCCAGCGCCTGGAACGGCCATGGCCCCAAGCAAGACAGGGTAGCCAAGAAAAGACCCGAAACGATTCTTCGACTTCGACTTATTCGCATAAAAGGAGGGCCATTCTTGGCTGGAGGAAGGCGATTTGGCAATGGTTTTTCCTGGGGCTCGCGGCGCTCGCCCCTCCCGAAACTCCCCTTGTCATGTCGAATCATTTATGCGCGGATATACAGCGCGATTTGGCGCGAGGCTTTAATGAGGCTTTTGCCCGATCCGCGAAAGGAACTCTTCCGGGGTAAGCCCTCTCTCCCGCAAAGCGGTCACCTTCGTCCACGGCTTGCCGGGAACGCCTTGCGCCGTGGCCAGCCATTGCCGGGCAAATTCGTCTCGCGATACGGTGAACGGCCAGGCTGCCCCGGCCTGGGAACATTCCTCGCGCAGCGGGTCCCAGCGCGACAGCCAGACGTATTGGGTGGCAAGATGGCCTTCGCGAACGCGGGCCAGCAATTCGTCGTTGTCCGCCACGGAGTGCTCGGCCTCCTGCCACAGGGCCTCGGCCTGCGCCAGCGCCGCGAAACGAAGAAACGGCGCGTCCGTCGGAGCGTTGATGGTCAAGTTGCAGCCCTGGGAGACTCTCCGCATTAAATTCAGATAGCGCGCCAGCGGCTGGGCGGCGGCGCCGTAATAACCGTCAAGAAACTCCCGCAACAACGCCTGGTCGTCCTGTTGAGGATTCCATAACAATTGCGCCAGCATCCAGGCCCGCAATTCCACCATTTCCCCGCCGAACGATTCATAGCCTCCCTCTTCAAAGACTCCTCGAACATGGTGTTCCTGAAAAAAGCGAAGATTCGGACCGAGAGTAAACCAATCGGGAAAAGGTTGAAGATAGTGCGCGAAATCGGTGACGTAATCCCAAATGTAAAGGCGATCCGTCTGCTCCTCCCAGCCGCGAATGTCGGCGGCGAAGGCGGCATTGGAGGGGCTGTCCAGCGGTTCGCGGAAGTTGCACTCGATGCTGCATAGCCGGACAATCACATTGGGACGGGGACGGATGGCGCGGGGCGGTTTGCGGGTATATTCGTAGGCTAACGTGTCCACGGCCACGCGCGGGAATTCCGGCTCGATTTTCTCCGCGATATAATTGACAAATGCGAGCAAAGAGCCGGCCGGAGAACCCTCCGCCTCATCCAGGGCCTTGCAATGGGCGCATTCACAGGGATTGAAACAGTCGTTTTGCGAGACGCTGATGATCTGAGCTGGCGGCCCTTCGCGCAGGGCTTCCTTGACCCGCTGGACCACGAAGTCGCGCAACGCGGGGTTCCATAGGCAAAGTTGGGCGTGGTCGGCGGTGCGATGCCCGTTGACCAAACTGAACCATTCCGGGTGTTCCGCGAAATATTTTTCCGGCGGCACGAGTTTGGAGAAGGTATGGACAAAATATTTATAGAAGACGTAACCGCCTTGCTCCAGGGTGAGAAGAGACAACTGGCCGTTGCAGCAATTGTGCCAGGACCAATCGGCATCAAAGGCGCAGCGCAGATAGGGGTCGCGGTATTCGAAGGCGGGCTTGGCGCGGACACTTATGTCCGCGACGCGCAAAGAGGGTTTGGACGGAATCCGGCTGGCCCAGGGAGTCCACCAGCGGACGCCGCACGCCTCCTGCAAAAAGCGGCTGACAGCGTAGAGTGTCCCGCGCGGACGTCCGCCCGCCAGCAGGAGACGGTCGCCCGCGGTGCGGATGATCAACTCCTCATCGCTCAACCGCGCTAAAGGGACCTCCCGGAAGAACGGCGCCGCCGCCGTGCCGGGCCCGACAAAGATCGCGTGGGCCGGCGCTTCGGTGTTCGTCCGTATCTCGAAGGCGGCGCCGGTAATTTGTTGAAGAGATGCGGCCAGTTGGCCAGCGGCGAACATCTCCGCGGCTGTGGCTGTGGGATCTACCACAATAACCGTTTGGGCCACACCATTCTCAACGATGATCACTGCCGCAGCATGCG
This sequence comes from Limisphaerales bacterium, assembly GCA_052139695.1. Classification (GTDB taxonomy): domain Bacteria; phylum Verrucomicrobiota; class Verrucomicrobiia; order Limisphaerales; family Palsa-1400; genus PLGF01. Next base: position 16,242 of record JBKQWF010000095.1, on the reverse strand, counting down.
CGATCGAAACCATGAGGACGGCCCATATCAGGAGAATCGATCTCATAACGAGACGACGAGACGCCGACCGGCCCCGAAGGTCAAACTTTAAAATGCCCGTCAGATTAAAGCGGGCCGCGCCGAAGCGCCAAAGGAAGCTTAAGGCAGAGTTGTTTCTCGGCTGATCAGAAGCATGGGATTGATGCAGGCGCGCTTCCGAAGTGAGAATTATCAGCTAGAAAAGCATACTATAAGTGACAATTACCCTTTATGAGCAGGTTTGCAAAATGGCAAATCGTCAATCATGAGTAAATTGCCTAACTTGTACAGGAATGGATGCGAACGCGTCCTAGTAACCATCCGACGGATCTGACCGATGAAGAATGGCGCCAAATCCAGTATGGCGCCCGCGACCGGAGCAAGCAGATGCCAAACATTCTGTTTACCCTAGACAGGGAGCCGTTTGTGCGCGAGGTTGTTGTGGAAGCCATTAGCAGGAGAATCAGACTATGAGTGGCAATGATGCTCTAACACGGTCATCCCACCTCCTCTCAACTGGCGGCAATGCTTTGAACACTTGCGCCTGGCACCGCTTATGGATGTCTTCGCAAATAATGCCACACGATCAACAAAAAAGGATGAGTCGCATTCCTTCGACCTCGCCTAAACTGCGTCGTGTGAGTTCACTTCTTGATCAATACCGTGAATGTAAAAATAATCATTGTGGATGATCATCCGATCCTGCGCCGAGGGTTGTGCCAAGCGCTGGCACAGCATCCCAATCTAACCTTGGTCGGGGATGCCGCCACGGGCCAGCAAGGGCTGGCGCTGGCGCGAGAATTGAAGCCGGACTTGGCGGTGATGGATATTCATCTTCCCGACATGAACGGCCTTGAGGTGACGCGCCAAATGCTCGCCGCTCTGCCTGCCATTAAAGTCGTCATTTTCTCCAGCAACGCCAGCCGCGCCACAGTGGACGAGGCTCTGGAGGCCGGGGCTTGCGGATATTTATCGAAATCCAGCGCGGTGGAGGAGTTGGTGCAGGCGATCGATATGGTAATGGCGGGAAAGCTTTACTTAAGCCCTGAGATGAGCGCGGGTCTCCTGGAAGATTACCGAAACAAATTGGTGGGGATCGAGCCGTCGAAGCCTATCCTCTCGGACGGCGAAAGGCGTTTGCTGCGGCTTGTGGCCGAGGGGCGGCGTAATAAAGAAATCGCCGCCGAATTAGCCATCAGCGTGAAGTCTGTTGAAACCTATCGCTCGCGTTTGATGAAAAAGCTGGGTTGTTCCAGTTCGGCGGAGTTGATCCGCTATGCGGTTCGAGAAGGAATTGCACCACCTTGAGTTTGGAACGTCAACGCAGCTTGTCTCGGCTGCGGCCTTTGGTTAGCTTATTCCCAATATGTCTGAGGCCTTCCTGCAAAACTTATTTGCCGCCCGCATTGGCGGGAAAGATTACGGCAAGTCCACCGCCATTTATAAATTCGAAAAAATCAAACGCGCCAAACGCGCCGCCCTGGCGGCCCACCCCGGCGCGGAAATCCTGGACCTGGGGGTCGGCGAGCCCGACGCAATGGCCTTTCCAGAAGTCGTTGACACGCTGGCAACGGAAGCGCGGAAACCGCAAAATCGCGGCTACGCGGATAACGGCGATGACGTTCTCAAACAAGCCGCCGCCCGTTACCTGGCCGCGGTCTGCGGCGTGCCGGGGATCAATCCCGAAACAGAGGTAGTCCATTCCATCGGCAGCAAAGCGGCTCTTTCCCTTCTGCCCGCGGCGCTGGTGGACCCGGGCGATTATGTCCTGATGACGACGCCGGGTTATCCCGTGTTTGGGACCCACGCCGAATATTATGGCGGACTGGTGCATCAGTTGCCCTTGCTGGCCTCCCATCATTTTCTGCCGGACTTGGATTCGATTCCCCCGCACATCCTGCGCAAGAGCAAAGCGCTGGTTTTGAATTATCCCAACAACCCGACCGGCGCAAGCGCCACGCCGGAGTTCTTTGCCAGGGTCGTGGCGTTCGCGAGGCAGCACGAAATCGCCGTCATTCACGACGCCGCCTATGCGGCCCTCGTCTTCGAGGGAAAACCCCTCAGCTTCCTCGCCACGCCCGGCGCAAAAGACATTGGCCTGGAACTTCATTCCGCGAGCAAAAGCTTTAACATGACCGGCTGGCGCTGTGGCTTTGCCGCCGGCAATGAACGCCTCGTCCGCGCTTATGCCGACATCAAGGACAATTCCGACTCGGGCCAGTTTCTCGCCATCCAACATGCTGCCGCCCACGCCTTTGACCATCCGGAAATCACTGCAAAGATAGCCGCCAAATACTCTCGTCGCATGACCGGCCTGGTGGAGGTCCTGCGGAGTTCAGGCTTTGCGGCTGCCAAACCGAAAGGGTCGTTTTACCTTTATGTCGCCGCTCCCAGAGCCGCTGCCGGAGAAAAACAGCGGTGGGAATTCAAGAACGCGGAGGAAGTTTCTCAGTGGCTCATCACGGAGAAACTAATCTCCACCGTTCCCTGGGATGATGCGGGCGCCTATCTTCGTTTCAGTGTCACCTTCATGGCCAAGGACGCAGCCGAGGAAGAGCGGGTCCTGGCTGAAATCCGCGCTCGATTAAGTGATGTAACATTTGAGTTCTGAGTGGCTTTGTCAAGACAGCTAGCAGTTGTAGATTGGGTGCTATTTATCCCCTTGACATGGGAGGGGTGAAAGAACACTCTTCCCTCTTAATATGGCAAACTTAGAGAACTTAAGCGTTGAACAATTGCGGAAAGCGGTTGCGATCAAGGAACAGATCGAACAGCTCCAATCCGAGCTTAACTCATTTTTCGAGAGCGATGGCGCCGCCCCCGCCCGCGATGGAAGGCGACGCCACATGTCGGCCTCCGCCCGGGCGCGCATCGCCGCGGCGCAACGAGCCAGATGGGCCCGGGTGAAAGGCCGCGCCAAGAGCAGCCCGGCCACTGTCAAGAAAGAAAAGCCGAAACGGCACGTCAGTCCGGCGACCCGGGCTCGTCTCGCGGCCCTGGCCAAAGCCCGCTGGGCCAAGGCAAAAGCCGCCGGCCAAGCCAGTTTGTAATTTACAGCAAGTCCACGCGAACTCCGCAAGTTCGCTCTTATCACACCCTCCAAAAGAAAGGAGGATTGACCCGCGGCTTCGGCCTGATTAGCGTCTCAGGATGAAATTCCGCGGAACGATCCTGGCGTTGCCGCTGTTCGCTGCCTGCATCGCTTCATCTCTCGTGGCCTCGCCAGAATCCTCCTCGTTGCAGCCGACTCCCGCACCCGACAGGCAAGCTGCCTGGGATAAGGGGGCGGCCCAATACCTGGACGACCGCATGGATTTGTGGTTCGCCAAGGCCAAGAAGTTGCGAACCGGCGAAGAAAAAACCACTTGCGTCGCCTGCCATACGGTCGTGCCCTACGCCATGGCCCGTCCGGCGTTGCGCAAAGTGGCGGGGACGAGTCAGCCGACTCCTCAGGAGGCCAGATTGCTCGAGGAGACTCTCCGCCGAGTGGAGACTTATGAAGGCCACCAATTGATCTACGAAAGTCAGGAGGAGCAATCGCGCGGAACAGAAGCAGTTTTGGATCTTCTGGTGCTGGCTTTCGCGGACACGCCGCGGAACCATCCGGCGCTCAGTGGGCCAATCTACAAGGCGCTCGACGAGCTTTGGAAAACGCAGCGGGCTGACGGCGCGTGGGATTGGCTGGATGTCGGTCAGGAGCCTTACGAATCGAGCGGCGCCCTTTATTACGGCGCGGCGCTCGCGGCGATGGCTGTTGGCTCCGCCCCCAGCTACAACGCCGGCGCGAGCGAAGAAGCCTCGGCCGGCCTGGGCAAAATGCGCTCCTATCTCCGAACGAACTACGCCGTCCAGAATCTTTACAACAAGACCTGGATGCTGCTGGCTTCGACTCGCCTGGACGGTTTGCTCAACCCCGCCCAAAGCAGCGCGCTGATCAAAGACCTGCAAAGTCAACAAAACGCCGATGGCGGCTGGTCGCTTTACAAGATGGGTCCCTGGACATGGTCCAAGGCCACCCCACCCTATGCTCCGCATGGAAAACTTGATGTGTCGCTGCTCTCCCAGTCGGACGCTTATGCCACGGGCCTCATTGCCTATGCCTGCCGCGAGGCGGGACTGACCGCTGCCGATTCCAGTGCGAAACGCGCCCAAGATTGGCTGCAAGCCAACCAACACCAATGCCAGATCGACCAGAACCGCTGGAACTGCTGGCGGGCCTATTCGCTCAACGAAGACCACGAACATGACAACGAGCCTTGGCGGCGCATGTTCATGTCGGACTCGGCAACGGCCTTTGCGGCGTTGGCGCTCCTGCCATCGCATGGAAAGCCATGAGCAACAACGTTCAACGCTGCCAAGTTTTCGGCTTTGTGATGGTCCAATGTCTCATCGTTTGCGGCATGCTTGCCGCCTCTTTGACAGCTTCGTTCGCGGCGACGCAAATTGACTCCAGCCGTGTCAATGAAATCGCGGCGATGCTTCCCCCAGCCCCAACCGGCTTTGGCCAGCCCATTGCCAATCTCGTCGCATGGCAAACGGTACGCTCGAGAATGCCCTGGTTAATTTCGGACGCGGAGAAAATGAGAGCGCAGCCCGAACCGGAAATATCCGATGATCTGTATCTCGATTATTCCAAAACAGGGAACCGGGACCGTGGCCAAAAACCGCAGTTGGAACGGATGCGGCGGCTGGCGGTATTTACCCTGGCCGAATGCGTGGAGGACCGCGGACGATATTTGTCGTCGCTCCAGCGCACGATCGAAGCCCTTTGCCAGGAACGCTCCTGGACCTACCCCGCGCACGACGGGAACCTGGACGTTTTCGAAGGGCGCGCCATGAATCCCGACCTCCGCGCGACCACCCTGGCCTTGGACTTGGCCACCGCCGATTATCTGCTGGCCGGGAAACTGCCTGGCGAAACCCACAAGTTGATTCGTGAGAATGTTCGCCGACGTGTCTTGCAACCGTTCCGTGGCATGGTGGAAGGGCGGCTTCCGGAATTATTTTGGCTGCGCGTGACCAACAATTGGAACGCGGTTTGTTTGGCGGGAACGACTGGCGCCGCGCTCACCCTGGAGGAATCACCGCGGGAACGGGCCTGGTTCGTTGCTGCCGCTGAACATTATATGTCCTACTTCCTCAAGAGTTTCACCGCGGATGGCTATTGCGGTGAGGGGCTTGGCTATTGGAATTATGGCTTCGGACATTTCATTTTGTTGACGGAAGAAATCCGGCAAGCGACTGCCGGCAAGGACGATCTTTTTCAGTTGCCACAGGCGGCGCAACCGGCTTTGTTTGGTTTTCGCAGCGAAATCATCAACGGCATTTTTCCCACCATTTCCGACGCCACCCCCGGCGTGAAACCAGACCTGGAACTCTTGAAGTATATCGCGGAACGATTTGATTTGACAGGCTCCGCGGCATTGGCCGAGGCACCCAAACCGCGCGTCAACGACCTGGCGCCCTTTGTCATGTCGCTTTTCCAAGAGGACAAACTGCCCATGGCGAGCCATGTGGATGGGATTGACTCTTCACCGCTGCGAACTTGGTTTGACGACGCGGGTGTGCTCATTTGCCGTCCCGGCGGCTCGCCGCCCTTTGCCGCTGTCCTCAAGGGCGGACACAACGCCGAAAATCATAATCACAATGACGTTGGCAGTTTCAGCGTTGTCTCCAGCAACTCCATGGTGATCTGCGACCCCGGCGCGGAGGTTTATACGCGCAGAACTTTCAGCGCGCAGCGTTATGACAGCAAGGTGATCAATTCCTTCGGGCATGCGGTGCCAATCGTTGCCGGGCAATTGCAGAAAACAGGCGCCTCGGCCCGCGCGGTGGTTTTACACACCGATTTCAAGAACGAAAGTGATGTAATGACATTGGACATTCGCTCGGCTTACCCGGTTCCGGAGTTAGAAAAACTGGAACGAACCTTTGTTTATCGGCGCGGGGCTAGTCCTTCACTTTCGGTCTCTGACGACGTGGTGTTTGACAAAGCGGAATCGTTTGAGTCCGCGTTGATCACCTGGGGAAAAATGCAATCCATCTCGACGAACGAATTTGCCCTGATCGACGACGCGGGAGCGGTCCGCGTCAAGGCGGATTGCGGCGGGTTGCCGTTTAGCATTCACACAGAAAGGATTGAGGAGGATGTCCACACGGCGAAAAAACCGTGGCACATCGGCATCGCCCTCCAAGACCGTGTCACCGCGAAAGTCGCTTTTACCATCTCGCCTTATCCCTGAGACCTTTTCAGGCAGTTGGATCGGGGAGCGCGGGCGTCCTCGCGCGCAACCTTCGGCGGGACGCCGACTGGAAGCGACCGGGACGCCAACCGTCTCGGTCGCAGTGGTTGGCATCTCGCCAACCGCATCGTTCCAGTCTTGTTCAAAAACCTCAAGATTCAATTTGACGTTCCCTCGAGGCCAATGTTAATTAGAGGCATCCGGAAGACTTATGAAAATATCCCGCATTAATCGCCGCCAATTTCTGCAAGACTCCGTCACCGCCGCTGGGGCCCTGATGCTGGGCGCTGCCGCCCTCCCGCAAGCAAGAGCGGTCGCTGCCAAACGCACGGCTGTGGACCAGGTGGCGTTGGGCCGCACCGGCATCAAGCTCAGCCGCTTGGGCATGGGCACCGGCAGTTCCAGCGGACAGGTGCAGCATGACCTTGGCCAGGAAGGCTTTAACAGCCTGATCAAATACGCCTACGACCAGGGCATCACTTATTTCGACTGCTCGCTCACTTACCAGACATTCCCGTGGCTGGGGACCGCGATCAAGGGGTTGCCGCGCGAGAAGCTTTTCATTCAATCCAAAATCCCCGGCCAGCCAGTGGACGTGCTGGCCGCCATCGATCATCATCGCAAAGTCTATGACACCGATTATGTCGATAGCATGTTGATTCACTGCATGACCAAAAACGGCTGGACTGATCAATGGAAGCGGATCATGGAAGGATTCGATGAGGCCAAGAGCAAGGGATGGATTCGCAGCAAGGGTGTTTCCTGCCACAGTTTGCCCGCTTTGCGCGGGGCCACGACTACTCCTTGGGCGGAAGTGCATTTGGTGCGTGTCAATCCTCAAGGCCGGCGCATGGACGGCGAGGAAGAAGAGGTCTGGCAGGCCCAGGACCCAGGACATGATACTTCACCGGTGGTGCGGGAGATCAAAGCCATGCATGCCAAAGGGCGCGGCGTCATCGGCATGAAAATTATTGGCAACGGCGAATTCGTGAACGCCGAGGACCGGGAAAAATCCATCCGCTTCGCCATGTCGATGCCGGAACTGGACGCCGTGGTGATCGGATTCAAAAGCCGCGCAGAAATTGACGAGGCGATTGAGCGCATGAACCGTGCGCTGGCGGAGAGCTAGCGGAGGATCCCGATCCTGATACGACTCCCGGGGAGCGCGGTCGTTCTATCCTCCGTGCCTTCTTTTAAGAGCGAAGGGGGACTCGACCGCAGTCGTTCGGCTTACCGCCGACGGCATTAGCCTTCAGAGCGTTTCTCCCTCCAAAAATGAATACGGCGGAAGCGGGCCAAACCCCCGGAAAAACTGCCATACTAATGTATAGGCGCACAATTGAAGATTTAAATGGATGCTGCACCCCCCTAAAAAAAGCGCCGACCGGTTCAGCCGGCCGGCGCCCAGCGCCGGGTGCATGATTACTTTACGATCTCAGCGTACCAATTGCTGCCTGAAGGCGGCAGGTCGTTAGTGGACACCTCTGTTCGGAAGTAATTTGCGTTCAGGTAGGCATTGGCAGTCAAGTCCGTGTTTGTGCCCCAGCCCGTCGCCCCGAGCACAGTGTTGGTCAAGACGGTGAAGCCGCTTCCAGCATTGGCCGTCCAATCCACGAAGTAAGGGGTGTTGGTGGAAAGCAAATAAAGCCCTTTTACATTGGAAGCGTCAGCGGCGTCGTACCAATTAACGCCACTTATTATTGGCGTCCACGCTGCCTGATCTGTGGGGCCGGGATCGCCCGCGTTGGCCTCTGCCACGAAGTTCTCGGACAAGGGCGTGACTCCGCCGCCGGAGATGGAGACACTATCGATTACCCACCGGGTTCCTTCACAGGTGGCGCTGCCGCCCTGAGCGCCGACATAAACGTACATGCCACCCGAAGCTGGGAAATTTGATTCCACATCAGCGGAGGTCATGACTGTTTGGGACATGGGTGGAAACGGCATATTCGTCGAAGAACCGTTGGGAGCCACGCAGAGGATGTTGGTATTCCGCGAAATAGTGAATGACCAGATTCCAACCGGGGACGAGGAATTGGTCCAGGTTGGATTGGAGGCATCATAAAGGTCTCCGTTGCTGGTCGCTGAGTTGGTCTTGCACTGCAACTGAACTTGCGAACCGGCGGCCGTGTGAGAAATGGTTATTTTCATCACGGTGGGATCAGTCCAGTCCGGTTCAGTGTTTTGCCCAGTGCCGGTGGCGCCAGGGTCCAGAGTGAACTCCGCCACGGATGAATTAGAAGATGGCGGGGCGTAGCCGATGGTCATGCTGTAGGTCACTGGGCTGCTTACATCCACAAAAGAGTAGCTCGTGGCGGCGGTGACAAGTTGCAAACGGCTATAAGGAGGGTTGCCCCCAGTGCCCGTAAAATTGCATTGCAGACCGGGAACCACCTTCGAAATTCCCAGCGTCGGCACATTGGCGTTCACCGGGACGACGGCGCCATCGAACGTAATGTTATCAATCCAAAAGGCGACAGTGCCTGAATCTGTCCCGCCATAGTATTTTTTAAACCACAGGCCGATCATCTGCGCGTCTGAGAGCGAAGCGGCAGTAATCGGACAAACGATGTGCTGCCAGGAGTTGGACGCGGCCAGTGGAATAACGGTGGTGGCGGTGCCACAGATTTCATCTTGTTTGGCGCCGGGGTTGGCCACAGCTCCAACTGGAAAACCACTAACGTCCCCGGCGCTGTTGAACGTGCCCAAGTCGATAGTGGAAGTATTTGTGTCCCAGAGCACGTCCATCTCAATGGCGCTATAATGCCGGGCGTCGATGTAATTGGTGTCGGTTTCGAAACCCGTCCAATTGGTGTCAAATGGAATGCCCAAGATGATGTTATTGCCGTTGGCAAAAGCGGCGGTGATATAAAGGGAGCCGGAATTAGTGTAACCCTGAGAATCGTTGGTGCTCCACATTACCGTATTCGGCGAGTTGCCATACCAGGAGGTCACTATCGCCGCGACGGTGGAAGGATCGTCAAACTGAAACGTGGCGTTGGTATAGTTCGGATAATTTAGTCCTGAAGTGGTGAATTGAATGTTGTCAATATAAAATATGGCCGTCACGGCGTTGGTTTCATTGTAATCCTGGCATTGGAAGAAAACTTCGTCGAGATGGCTCCAATCGCCGCTGGGGCCGCCGCCAATGGTCGCGGCCGGAATAACGACATGCTGCCAGCCGTCATTGGTCATCACTGGATAAATGTTCATGTCGGCGGCGTTGTAGCCGCTGGCGGCCGTCCCCACGCCGGGTTTCAGCTCAAGGGCCGCGCCGTATTGGTCCGCCCCGGAGGCCGCGTCCACTTTGATGTCAAATTCCAGGGCCGTGTATTGGGAGTAGTCGGCGGAGGTAATGGAATCGACGAAAGCGCCGCCCATGGTGGTCTTGCTCAACCCGAGGACAATTTTCATCGATCCAGAATTGGGAAGCCCCTGAGAATCGTCTGCGGCCCAGATGTTGGTGGCTGCCACGGTGCCATTCCAGTTTTGGTAAGCAAACGAGCTGACCTGGGCTGCGTTATTGAATGGGTCAAAAGACAGTTCCGTGGCCTGGGAGATCCCAAAACTGGCGGTTAGGATCAAACAGGCGAGACCACTGTGGCGCCATGCCTTGCTTGCGGTTGGTTTGATAATGGATTTGCTCTGCTGGTGTTTTTTCATAGTAAGGTCTTCTTCCTGCATCGTTTGACATGTCACACGCTTTGTCGTTCCTGGGCCGGTCCACAGAAAATATATGGTCCACGCCAGATGTTAGCGGCTATAGTTTATACTTGGATCGGGTTAGTATTTCGCTTTTCAGCCCCATTGTCACGCAGACATTGGTCGTGGGGTGTTCTACGCCTAAAGTACAGGTTATTAGTAACCAAAGTGCTTTCTTGACCAAACGGGAGCGGTATCGAGTATTCAGAGGGCAATATGGTAGCCGATCTCTCGTTGCAATTGGCGGCCCATCCTCGCATTGATGTTTCGGCGCTTCTCTGGCATGATTGGGTCGTGAAGGCATACCCTGGAATCGTCAGGAACCCCTCTTCTTTATGGATGTTGCTCTTGCCCGGCCTCGTTCTTTCGGTGGGAACAAGCAAAGCAAAGGCGGAAGCGGGCACGGCCGAACTTTCCACCCTGACTTCCGTCCGGCAAGTGCGCGAGGTGACGCCAGAACAGGCGGCCAAAGGATTTCCCGTGCGGCTCCGCGGGGTCGTGACATTCTGCGAGGCGAATTACGATATGGGCATGTTCATCCATGACCCCAGCGGCGGAATTTATGTCAAGCTCGGTGAGGGAACCAACCAATTCCGCATGGGCGATGAGGTCGAGGTGCTGGGACGCAGCGGACCGGGAGATTTCTTGCCTGTCGTGCTCGCCGGCCAGGTGAAAGTGCTGGGCCGGGCGCCGCTGCCTGGCCCGGAACTCGTCTCCTATAACCAATTGGCCTCCGGCGCGGAGGACAGTCAATGGGTGGAAGTGCTGGGCGAAACGCGCTCCGTGGTTCCTTCAGTGCGCGGGCATGTGCTGATCGATTTGCTGATCGACGGACAACGCCTGAGCGCGCTCGTGACGCGATTCAATCCGGCAAAGACCGGCAAACTCGTCGCCGCCACCGTGCGGGTGCGGGGCGTCTGCCGCACCAGTTTCAATAAGCGCCGGCAAATGCGCGCCCCTTTCTTGAGCGTGACCAGTTCGGATGACATCATTCTCGAAAAGCCTGCCAGCGGTGAAGTCGTGGAAGTTCCTCTGACCAAGCTATTCCAATCCGGAGGTTACTATGGCAGCCCCGTGCGGGTAAAAGGAGTGGTCACGGCGCAAAGGGCCGGCCTGCTTTTCGTCCAGGAACAAGGCGAAGGCCTGAAGGTGAAAACGGCACAGACCAACATATTCCTTCCTGGCGACCTTGTGGCGGTGACGGGTTTTCCCGCCGTAGGCGAATATATGCCCGTGCTGGAGGACGGGCTCGCGGAGCGGCTTGGGCATGGCGCTTCACCCCCACCCGCGCCTTTACGGGTGGATCAGTTAATGGCGGAGGATTATGACGGCGACCTGATCTGCCTGCGGGGGCGGTTGATCAACCTCATGCATCGGGATGAGGAGCAGGTGCTTGTCCTGGCGGCGGAAAATATGATTTTTAGCGCGCGCATCAATGCCACGAATGCCGGCCCGCGCTTCGACCAATTGCTGCTCGGCAGCGAAGTGGAGGTCACCGGCGTGTGCATCCCCCAGCTTTTGGACAACTGGAACCCGTCGATTGAGACGCATCCCGCATCCTTCCAGTTATTGCTCCGCTCCTCGGATGACGTCAAAGTCATCCAGCATCCGCCCTGGTGGACGCTCTCGCGGTTGCTGTGGATTCTAGGAATTATGGCCGTCATCCTGCCGGCAGGTTTCGCGTGGGTTTTTGTGCTGGATCGCCGGGTCAGACGTCAGACCGAGATTATTCAACAGAAAATCCAGCGCGAGGCCGTCCTGGAGGAGCGAACGCGCATCGCGCGCGAATTTCACGACACGTTGGAGCAGGAATTGGTCGCCATCACCATCCAACTGGAAACGGTGGCGGATCAATTTGATACCGCTCCGCGCGTCGCCCGGCAGATGCTCGACCTGGCGCGCACCATGAGCCGGCGAAGCCTTTTCGAAGCACGCCGGTCGGTGTGGGACTTGCGCTCGCACCTTTTGGAAAACAGCAACCTGGCCAACGCCCTGCGAGAAGTCATTAAGCTCATGTCCGCCAGTGCCAAAGTTCCGATTTTGGCGGAGACCGCCGGGGCGCCCCGCAAGCTTCCGCCGCAGGTCGAGAATAACCTGTTGCGCATCGCGCAGGAAGCCTTGGCCAACGCCCTCAAGCACGCCCGGGCCAGCCAGGTCAAAGTGCGTCTGGCCTACGCGCCGAAAAAGGTTTCCCTGCGCGTGCGGGATGACGGTGTGGGATTTGACACCCGCAATAACACGGTCATTTACGGCGGGCATTTTGGTTTGCTTGACATGACGGAACGGGCCGAGAAAATGGGAGGCACATTTTCCATGATCAGCGCGCCGGGCCAAGGCTCCGAGATTATCGTCGAGGTCGCAGACAAGGAGGAAAGCCTTGCCCCCGTGCCGGAAGACGCTCCGGCGTCTGTCCATGCCTGAAGCTTGAATGAACATGAAAGTCGATGGCAAAGAGAAAATTCGCGTCATGGTGGTGGATGACCATTTCGTGGTGCGCATGGGGTTGAGCGGTTCGATCAACGTGGAGCCGGACATGGAAGTCATAGCGGAAGCTTCCACCGGCGAGTTGGCCGTGACGGCCTACCGCCAGCATCGGCCGGACATTGTCTTAATGGACTTGAGGTTGCCCGGCATGAGCGGAGTCGAAGCAACCCGGTCGATCTGCCGGGAGTTTCCGGGAGCGGCCGTCCTTATGGTTTCAACGCACGACGGCGAGGAAGATATTTACCGTTCTTTGCAGGCTGGCGCCCGGACCTATCTTCTCAAGACGGCGGCCCGCAATGAGCTGATCGACACCATCCGCGCGGTTCATGCGGGCGAGCGCTCCATCTCCCCGGCGGTCGGGGCACGGTTGGCGGAACGGATGATGCACCCGGAATTGACGGCGAGAGAAATCGACGTCCTGCGACTCGTCGTCAAAGGCAAGAGCAACAAGGAAATTGCCTCCGACCTATCCATCGCCGAGGTCACCGTCAAGCTGCATGTGGGCCATATCCTCATGAAATTGAGCGTCAATGATCGCACCCAAGCCGCCACTACCGCCCTGCAACGCGGCATCGTTCATCTGGAATAACGCGCCTTCGGCGTGAAGAAAATGTCCATAGGTAGGGAATCCTCGCCGAGGCGTCTTGGCGCCCCGTCCTGGCGCCTTACCGGTGCGCCGCGAAAACTCTGGATTTGAGCGGTGTTTGACAGTATGTAACCAGGGCGGTTCGGCTGGATTAACCGACCAGTGGAATGCTTATGGCATGACAACCATTCTCAAACTGCACATTAACCTGCAGTACTGGCACCTTGCCGTGGCGGGATTGGCCTTGGTGCTTTCGGTTTGGGCCTGCGTTCATGTCATTCTCTTTAAGAGAGACACCCGCGCGGCGATCGGTTGGGTCGGCTTCATTTGCTGGGTGCCGTTGATCGGCTCGGTCATTTATTTTATCTTTGGCGTCAATCGCCTTCGCCGCGAGGCGATCCTGCTTCGTGGCGGAATGGATCGTTTTCGCGCCGGCACGCCGCAGGGCGAATGCGCGCCTGAGGAACTGCACCATCATCTGCCAACCCATGCCGCCCACCTCAATATGCTGGCGCGGGTGGTGGGTGACGTGGTGCAGCGGCCCTTGCTGCCGGGCAATGAAATCGATCCGCTGTTGAACGGTGATGAAGCCTATCCGGCTATGATCGCGGCCATCGAGCAGGCCCGGCAAACCGTTTCTTTGCAGACCTATATTTTTGATCGCGACGAGGCGGGGCTGGCATTTGTCCACGCTTTGGGCGACGCCGTGCGCCGCGGCGTCCAGGCGCGGGTTTTGGTTGACGCAACCGGTCTCCGCTACTCCTGGCCGAGCATTGCCCACGCATTGCGGCACGAAGGGGTGCCGTTCGCCCGTTTTCTTCCCTCGATGGCCCCCTGGCGGGTCAAGACGCTCAACTTGCGCACTCATCGCAAGATCCTGGTCGCGGATGGGAGCATTGGTTTTACGGGCGGCATGAACATCCGCGTAGGGCATTGTCTGCGACTCACCCCGCGCTCTCCCGTGCAGGACATTCATTTCCGGCTGCGCGGCCCAGTGGTCACGCAGTTGCAGGAAGCCTTTGCTGACGACTGGCTTTTCACCACGCGCGAAGCCTTGCGGGGACCGGCCTGGTTTGCCCACCCCGACCGAACCGGACCGGTGCTCGCGCGCGGTATTCTGGACGGGCCGGACGAAGATTACGCGAAACTGCGTTGGACCATCCTGGGCGCCCTCAGCATCGCCCGCCAGTCCGTTCGCATCGTGACGCCTTACTTTTTGCCCGACACGGCGATTGTTTCCGCGTTGAATCTGGCGGCGTTGCGGGGTGTGCAGGTGGATATTGTTCTGCCCGCGGAGAACAACCTGCGGCTGGTGCAATGGGCGTCGCGCGCCATGTGGTGGCAGGTCCTGGAACACGGTTGCCGGATCTGGCTGACCCCGCCGCCGTTCGACCATTCAAAACTGATGATTGTGGACGATTGCTGGGTGCTGGTGGGATCAGCCAATTGGGACGCCCGCAGCCTGCGGCTTAACTTCGAGTTTAATGTGGAATGCTATGACGCGGACCTGGCCCGCCGCATGACGGCTGTGTTGGAAAAAAAACGCGCCGCCGCGCATCAGGTCACGCTGGAGGAGGTGGACAGCCGGTCGTTGCCATGCCGGCTCCGAGACGGCGTGGCGCGATTATTGATGCCGTATTTGTAACGCCAGGAGCGGCCAAGGCTGCGCGCCAACAGATTTCCGAAACCCGCTATATATTCGCGCATGCATGATTCGACCTTACAGCCTGAGTTTTCGGGAGGGGCGAGCAGCGGATTCTCAGTCAACCAGGAACTATTGAGAATTGCTCGTTGAGGATTGCACGTGCGATTTACTTGGTTTTGCAGATTTCGCCTTTGCCCGGCAAGAGTTTTCGCATTTTTCAGAAGCTTTTTGCTATTGAATCAATACCAGTCTATGGGAGCATCACCTGAGTAATAAATCTGCTTGCCACAGTCTAAAACCCGTGTTACAAGGGTTGCACCATGGCCCGTTCATCGACTACTTATCGCCCGAAATGGAAGCTCAGAAGCACCACCGTTATCCGCGTGCCGCAGATTTTGGCCCCCGACATTTTGCGTTACGCTCACGAACTCGATGACAATGCCAGCACGGAAGAAATCCACGACGGCGTAGTCGCGTATCGAACGGCCGAAGACGTTGAAATGACCAAGCCAGTCAACGTCGCCTCAGTCCCGCAGCGCTCCCCATTCCGTTACCCAGGTGGCAAAACTTGGCTGGTTCCCTACATTCGGTCCTGGCTTGCGCACAAACCCAACCCCGTCGGCGTACTGGTTGAGCCGTTTGCCGGTGGTGGCATCATCGGCCTGACTGCCGGCTTTGAAGGACTCGCCGACCACGTCGTTCTCGTCGAGCGCGATGCCAACATTGCTGCTGTCTGGCATACGATTCTTGGCGGCCAGGCAAAATGGCTCGCCGACCAAATCCTCAATTTCGATCTGACCCGTGAGAACGTCACCTCCGTCCTGCGCAGCGAGCCCGCGAGCCAACGCGAACGCGCTTTTGCCGTTATCCTCAGGAATCGAGTCCAAAGAGGCGGCATTATGGCCGAGGGAGCCGGCCTAGTGAAGACGGGCGAAAACGGCCGCGGCCTTAATTCCCGTTGGTACCCAGAAACACTGGCCCGCCGCATCCAGGAAATCGCCGGCGCGCGGGAACGCTTCTCCTTCATCGAAGGCGACGCATTTGAGGTCGTCCGCCGTTATGCCGACGATGAAAACGCCGCCTTCTTCGTGGACCCACCCTACACCGTTGCATCCAAGCGGCTGTACCTCCATTGGCAGGTTGACCACCGCGAGTTGCTTGGCCTGCTCGCCCAGGTCAAAGGAGACGCCCTCCTGACCTACGACAACACTCGCGAAATCGCGTTACTCGCCTCGGAATTCGATTTTGAGAATCAGGCCATAGCGACAAGAGCTGGACACCGAGCAAGATTGGACAAACTACTGATCGGCGGGGCACTCTCGAAGTGGATGAATCCTGAGCATCAAAAAAACAAATTGTATGAACAAGACTGAAAAACTCGCTAAACTCCGAACTCTCCAAACCGAACTGGACGCTCTCCGCCGCGAACTTGGTGTAAGTGTGTGGCGACAATTAAAATTTTCCAGTGACGATTATCGGTTTTGCCGGTGGTTTGGGAATGATCACAGGCAGCGGCTCCTTCAAGGCCAAAGTGCTTTGGGCGGCGCTGCTGGCAATGATCACCA
>JBKQWF010000094.1:0-64260 GCA_052139695.1 Limisphaerales bacterium | reverse complement strand
AGCAGACCTATAAAAGTCCATCTTAACCACTGGTCTAAATTCCGGGGTCCAGCTCACCCTTGTGGTTATAAATCGCAAGCCGAATTGCCCGAGCACGGCTATTAATTGCCTGTGGATTCGGAGTCATCTGTTGAATCTTCGTTTCGCTTTTTTCGGGATTTCCTTATACGAACTCGCTCCAAAACGGCTTTTGCGGCATCTCGATCCGGTAGTGCTTGAACAAATTGTTCCCCGATTGCGCCGAGTTGTTTGTTTCCACCGGATGTAGCCACCAGAAAGTTGCGTTGAGTGGCATTTTGCACCGGGACGGCTGGATTTGAAAACTTTGGCTGCGCAGCTTCAGTATTCAGCTTTGAAAGGTCCAAAGTCTTGAACTCTGCTAAGTTTCGGAAGTGCGTTAGGTAATATGCAAGACAGGCTATGCGCTCGATGTCATTGGCTGGCCGCTTCTCATTCAAAAACTGCTTTGGCGACATCTCCGTTCGCGTCGAAAAGTCGGATATCGGTTGGTCGGAACTCGTGGGGGTGAAACTCGGCTGGGCGAGAGTGGATCGCGGGCCACCGAACCAAAGATCAAGACGAAGGAACGTGATTGCGCTCTTCAGGAGGCGAATTTTTTCGTCATCGTCGAGCGGTTTTAGGCAGTCAATGATCAGTTTAAGGGCCTCAAAGTCGCCCATCGGCGTTAGCGATTGTTGATTTGCCTCATCATTCATATCATGGCTAATATTTAGTAGCGGACCATGCGCCATCTGCTTTCGACATGAAGATCCCCGCAGGAACTTCCGTCCAACCGACAAGCATAAGAACCCGAGCAGTCGTATCCCTTTGAGGGGATAATACGAATTCTATTTGGCGATGTAAACTTTTAAAGTCAGCCTTTTGTCGATGAACAACGGTTCGGTGCCCGGGGGGTTGCAAACCTGAACCGAATTCACTAATGAGCTCCGATTACGCCGCCAACCCAGCCTTTCTTTGTCGCCGGACAAATGATCGGCAGCGAGGACCATTCAAGGCGTTCTGGGATGGGTTATGGAGAACATTGCGTTCCTGGGGTTGGTGAAAAATCTCTGGTTCGACCAATCGCCCTGTGCCGTCCGATGGACAACGTGTTGCCTCCACAACCGCCATTCTGCTTGTCACGCCAACCCCTGGCGGATAAGTTGCGCCGCACGTGAAGAAGAAAGCTTATGCGGAGGCAGGGGTGGACATCGACTTGGGCAACCAGGTCAAATCCACTTTGCCCCGGTTGCTGGCTGCCACCCATCGCCCTGAGGTTCTGGGCAAAGTGGGCGGCTTCGGCGGTCTTTTTGCCCTGCAAACCAAAAAATTCCGCCAGGCCGTGCTGGTTGCCAGCACCGACGGCGTGGGAACCAAGCTCAAAATCGCCTTTGCCCTCGATCGCCACGACACCGTTGGCCAGGACCTTGTCAACCATTGCGTCAACGATATTGCCGTCCTGGGCGCCGAGCCGCTTTTTTTCCTCGATTATATCGGCACCGGCAAATTGCAGCCGCGGGTTTTTCGCCAGTTGATCAGCGGATTCGCCCGGGCCTGCGCGGAAAACCATTGCGCGCTCCTCGGCGGTGAAACCGCCCAGATGCCCGGCTTCTATCAAAATGGCGAATATGACGTCAGCGGCACCATCATCGGCGTGGTGGAGAAATCGGAGATTCTGGACGGCAAGAGCATTCGGACCGGCGATGCGATCATCGGGCTGGCTTCGAGCGGCTTGCATACCAACGGGTACTCGCTGGCGCGAAAAATTTTCTTCGAGCAAATGAAGCTGGAGCCGCGCCAGGTCCTGCCCGAATTGCGCGGCAGCGTCGGCCGGGAACTGCTCAAAGTCCACCTCAGCTATGGCCCGCTGCTTCGCGGCGCTTTGAAGAAGTTTAATCGCCCTGCGCCTCGCCGGAGAGTAGTTAAAGGGCTGGCCCACATTACCGGCGGCGGGTTCATCGACAATATCCCGCGCGTCCTGCCGAAGAATTGCGACGCCTTGATCCGAAAAGGGTCCTGGGAGGTCCCGCCTATTTTCCAAGTGCTGGCCCGTGAAGGCCAGATCGCCGAGGCCGAGCTATACCAGGTGTTTAACATGGGCATAGGCATGGTCATGATTGTGGCCGCGGACGCCGCGGGAGCCGTGCTCCGATTTGTGCGCGCCCAAAAAGCGCGCGCCTGGGTCGTTGGTGAAATCGCGCGGGGACGCGGTGTGGTAAAAATTGTTTGACAATGAGCATTTTCGAGGAATTGGAATGGCGGGGATTGGTGGCCGATTGCACCGAAGCGCCGGACTTGCGCCAGCGGCTGGCCTCGGGTCCCATCGTGCTTTACGCCGGCTTTGACCCGACCGCTGACAGCCTGCACGTGGGCAATCTGGTGCCGCTGCTGGCGTTGCGGCGTTTTCAATCGCTGGGCCATCATCCCATCGCGGTCGCGGGCGGCGCCACCGGTTTGGTCGGCGATCCGAGCGGGCGCGCCACCGAGCGGCAGTTGCTCACGCCCGAAACGCTGGCGCACAACATCGCCTGCGTGAAGGAGCAAATGCGGCGGCTGCTCGATTTCGACTGCGCCGCCAACCCGGCCCGCCTGGTGGATAACGCCGAATGGACCGCGTCGGTCAGTTTTTTGGATTTTTTGCGCGACATCGGCAAGCATTTCTCCGTCAACCAAATGATGGGAAAGGAGAGCGTGCGGGCGCGGATGGAGGACCGCGAGACCGGGATCAGTTTCACCGAATTCAGCTACATGCTGCTCCAGGCCTTCGATTTTTATCATCTGCGCAAGGAGCTGCGGTGCGAGTTGCAGATTGGCGGCTCCGACCAGTGGGGCAACATTACCGCAGGAATTGATTTGACTCGCAAGAAACTGGCCGCGCGGGTTTTCGGATTGACCTTGCCGCTGATCCTCAACAGCGACGGGAGCAAATTTGGCAAGACCGCCGCCGGCGCCATCTGGGTGGATGCAAAAAAAACCAGCGTCTATCGCTTCTACCAATTCTGGGTCCAGACGGACGACCGCGACGTGCGGCGGTACCTCAACTTTTTTACCTTCCTGAACCAGGAGGAAATCGCGGCCCTGGCGGCGCAACATGAAGCCCGTCCCGAAGCGCGCGTGGCCCATAAAGCGCTCGCCAAGGCCATGACCGAGCTGGTGCATGGCCCCGCCGCCACCGCTGAAGCCGTGCGGGCGAGCGAAATTCTCTTCGGCGGCGATTTGAGCGGCATCGCCGAGGAAACCTTTCGCGAAATTGCCGGCGAAGTGCCGACACGCGAAATCGCCAAAACCATGCTGGAAGGCGCTGGGGCTCCGCTGGTCGAACTGTTGGTGGACTCCGGCCTTTGTCCCTCGAAAGGACAGGCGCGAAAGGACATCGAAGGGGGAGGGGTCTATGTCAACAATGTGCGGGAGGCCGCCGCGCGGCGCAACGTGACGGCGAGTGATTTGCTCTTTGGCCGGCATCTTCTGTTGCGCAAGGGCAAACGCAATTACACCATTCTTACTGTCAAGAACGCATTATGAGAACTTCCGTGGCACCCGTCATTTTTTCTCTCCTCGCCCTGCTGGCCCTTTCCGCCTTCGCCGCCTCGGCGGGGCAGGAACTCGTCTTTGTCGGCTCGGGCAAAAAGGACATCGAGGCTTTTCGCTTCGATACCGCCACAGGCGTGTTGACGAGTCTTGGACAAGCCGCTGCCATTGCCCATCCCTCTTTTCTTGCCATCGCGCCGAACCACCGCTTTCTCTATGCGATCACCGAAGGCGGCCGTCCGGACGATAGCAGCGTGAGCGCCTTTTCCATTGATCCTGCTTTGGGCAAGCTAACCCTTTTGAATTCGCAACCCGCCGGCGGCGGCGCGGGACCCTGTCACGTGGAAGTCGATGCCAGCGGCAAGAATGCCTTGATCGCCAATTATGGCTCCGGCAGCGTCGCGGTCTTTCCACTGGCGGACAACGGCCGGCTTGGTCCGGTTTCGGCGTTCGTTCAGGACAGCGGTTCGAGCGTCAATCCGCAACGACAGGAAGGGCCGCACGCGCACTGCATCGTCACCGATCCGCGTGATCGCTTTGCCTTCGTTTGCGACCTTGGCTTGGACAAAGTGATGGTTTTTAAATTTAATTCAGCGAAGGGAACACTTACGCCCGCGAATCCCGCATTCGTCCCGGTCACTCCGGGGTCTGGACCGCGCCACATCGCGTTTCATCCCAATGGCCGCTGGGCCTACGTCATTAACGAGATGGGTTCGACCATTACGGGCTTCGCTTACGACGCCGCCCACGGCAGGTTGAGCGAAATTCAAACGGAATCCACCTTGCCGAAAGATTTCGCCGGACACAGCACCTGCGCGGAAGTGGCCATCCATCCTTCCGGCAAGTTCGTCTATGGGTCGAATCGAGGGGATGACAGCATCGCCGTCCTCGCTTGCGATCCGTCCAACGGGCGGTTGACGTTCGCGCAACGCGTGCCCACCGGCGGCAAAACGCCGCGCCAATTTGAGATCGACCCCACGGGAAACTGGCTCCTCGCGGCCAATCAGGATTCAGACACGGTGGCCGTGTTTCAACTGGACCCCGGCACCGGCCAATTGCGGGCTGTCGGAGCGCCCGTGGCCAGCAGCAACCCCCAGTGCGTCAAATTCCTTGCATGGCAACCCTAGGAGCCATGCAAAAACAGTTTCCGCGTGCCTGAGACCACCCGGAACGCAGGCAAGTGAGAATTGGCCAGCGAGGATTTGTCATTTGCCATTCAAAAACACTGGCGAGGCACGACAACAACTCGCGCCTTGGGTCTGCAATGACAAATGGCAAATTCTCACTGACCAATTCTCAATGCCTTCTGGGATCTCGTTTCGCGGTGCAGGCGTTTCAATGTTCGAATTGCGCCTCATTCCCAGAACTTGACCAATCACACATCACAGATTTGTATGCCTTGCCTGAGAGAGGCGAGGGCGTCCGGGCGGGTCGGGACAAATTCCTGGGCGACGAAGCCTTTGAAGCCGCTTGCCACGATGGCTCTCATCACGGCCGGGTAATAGGTTTCCTGGGTCTCGTCGATTTCGCCTCGGCCAGGGACGCCGCCGGTGTGATAATGGGCGAAGTGCTGGTGATGCTCGCGAATGGTGGCGATGACGTCTCCTTCCATGATCTGCATGTGGTAGATGTCGTAGAGCAGTTTGAAGCGTTCCGAGGCGACACGCTGGCAAAGTTCGACGCCCCAGACGCTGTGGTCACACATGTAGTCCTTGTGATTACGCTTGCTGTTGAGCAGTTCCATGCAGACGTTGACGCCATGTTTTTCGGCCAGCGGAGTGATGCGTTTGAGGCCCGCCGCGCAATTCTCCAACCCTTGCTCCTCGCTCATGCCTTTGCGATTGCCGGAAAAACAGATGATATTCGGATACTTGTGCGCCGCGACGATCGGAATGGTTTCCTCGAAAAACCGGACGATTTTATCGTGGTTTTCCACGCGGTTCAGGCCGTCCGTGATGCCGCCCGGCACGCCGGAGACCATCGCGCAAATGAGCCCGTATTTTTCAATGGTGGGGAAGTCCTTCACTTCCAGCAGGTCGATGGATTGGAGGCCCATCTCTTTGCCGGCCTGGCACAGTTCGTCAAGAGGGACCTTGTTGTAGCACCAGCGGCAGGCGGAATGATTGATCGCGCCTTTGAGCTTGGAAGTGGGGGCGGTTTCCGCGGCGGCCAGGCGGCTCGGAAGACTCGAAACGGCGGCGAGCGCCACCGCGCCGCCGGTAATGGTGCGGAGAGAGGAACGACGGGACATTTTGGTGTTCATGTCGAAAGACTATATCCAACCGGAAGTAATGGCACGGATTTTCTAGCCGGGTCGGCCTGCTTCCCCAATTTCGCGGTTTTTCTTTGAGTCAGCAAATGAATTTGCTAATGATTGGGTTTGTGAACCAAGAGTGGTAATGACAGTCCCCGAGATCATCGCGGCGCTGACTCCCTACACCGGGCATTTCCCAAAGGCCGCCGTGGAAGCGGCCATCGCGCAACGAGAAGAAGTGACGCCGCACCTGCTCCGTGCTTTGGAGGAGATCGCCGAGGCTCCGGAAAAGTTCGCCGCCCAGCAGGATATGTTGGTCCTGTTCGCCAGTTATCTGCTGGCGCAATTCCGGGACAAACGTGCCTATCGTCCTCTGACCAAAATTCTCGCCGCTCCCGGCGATACTGCGGACAAACTGTTCGGAGAAACGATTACTGAGCGGATCGAGAACATCCTGGCATCTGTCTATGATGGCGACCCTGAGCCGATCAAACGGCTGGTTGAAGGCGAAGAAGTTTACGAGTTCGTCCGCGGGGCGGCCGTGGACACATTTATGGTCCTGACCAATACGGGACAAATCCCCCGCCAGGAAGTCGTCGATTATTACCGTGAGCTGTTCCGCGGAAAATTGCGCCGCGAATACAATCAAGTCTGGAACGCCTTGACTACCGCCGTGGCAGACTTGCCGGCGCCGGAATTAATCGAAGATTTGCGCAAAACGTTTAGTGATGATTTGGTCGATCCTGGATATGCGGATTTGGAGGAATTGGAGCGGGACGCTGGCGTGCCGTTCGAGAAGAAGGAGGAATGGAAACGAGAAAAACTCACATTGCTCATTTCGGACACGGTCTCGGAGATGGCGTGGTGGGCGGCATTCGAAGCGGACAGGCCTGAACGATCCGTCTTCGGTCAAGAGCCGGTCACGCCGGTACTGCCGCTTCCCCCGATCCAACGCGATGAGCAGGAGAATTCAGACCCTCAAGCCGCGCCTAGCGCGGGCATTCGAAGGAGCCCAAAAATCGGCCGCAACGATTTTTGCCCCTGCGGCAGCGGCAAGAAGTATAAGAAGTGTTGCCTCGGAAAATAAGCGGCCGCGGTTGCGGTAACCACGCGCGCTCAGCGGTAGAGCTTGGGGTTCTTGCGCCAATCCTTGTCTTTGTCATGCGCCATGGCCGCCACGCGCGGTCGGCGCTCGCGCAGGCGCAGCGACTCCAGGCCGCAGAAATAGCCGCCGGAAGCCCCATTTTTCCCAGTGCATTCCAGGCGCAGAGTGTAATCGCCCGGGTCGGGCCAAAAATCCAGCAGGTGAAATTCCTGGTTGATCACTTTCGCGTCATAAAAATCGAGCGGATCGGCCAACCTGACGCCGTTCAAGGACGCCTGGTAAACGCCATAATCCGGCGCTTTGGTCGCGTTCAATAGGAGGCGCAGCGGTTCCTTATTGGTGACAGTGAAATGAAGTTCCAGCCACGCCCCCTGCGCGGATGACGGCTGGTAAAACAGTTGCGGGCCGTCGTAAAAATCCAGTTCCTGGGCGGTGACATTGCCTTCGCCATGGAAAGGGGCGTTCGTGAACTGAACGGCCGCCACGATGAGGCGTTCCAGGCTGGGAGATCTCCGCGCCTGGGCATCCGGCGCGCGGGCGGAGAAGGTGGGCTCGCCTGTTTGATACCAAAAGGCCACGCTGGAATAGTCATCCTCCCGTTCGTTCCAACTGGTGCTTTGGTATTTCGGATTTTCATCCGGCGAGATCCACCCCCAATGTTCCATGGTCACTCGAATGCCCGTGTTGAAAATGATCGGGTCGTTAAGGTGCCAGCGATAGGCCTCCGCGTGCCCGCCGACGATTCCCCATTGATCGAAATAAGGACAGCCGTAGTACGGGGTGTTGCAAGGCCGCAGTCCCCACGCCATCAGGAAATAATCTTCCGTTCCCGTGCCCCAAACCGACGCGATCTTCTCTCCGTCTATATAAATCTTCTCGTCCCCTTCACCAAACCAGGAGGGGCTGCGCGTCCGCACGGCCAGGACGGTGCCGACGTAGTGCCCTTTGCCCTTGGTGTCCAGGATCAGATAATCCTTGCCGTGCTCGACCGGGTATTCCTGCCGGTATTGCGCGTAAAAATAAGGGGTGTCTTTGGGCAATTTGGTTTTTTTGACCCAGTCAATATTATAGTAGAGCAGATTTAAAGGCTTGTCGCCCTGGTTGACAATTTCGACGCGGGCCGATTTGCGGAAGGGCATGGGCCAAAAGCAATTGTAGGCCGAGCCGTCCGAAACCACGACCGGCAGACTGATGACTTCGTGCCGCTGGCCGAAACAACTGGCGAAGAAGTCTCCCACCGGTGCTTCCACGCCGGGCCGCGCGCGGCCGTCCCAATAAATGCGCAGGAGCAAATCCTGGTGCGTCGCGGAACCGTTTTTGGCCCAATCCTGTTTTTCCGGTCCCAGGAAGGTCATCCAGATATGATTGATCACACCCGGTCCTTTTTCATCCAGCAGCACGTGCGTTTTGCCGGGCGCCACCCTGAAATTGTCCCCATTGCTCGCTTCGTCGCTGTCGCCGCGCGGCGGCGCCTTGGGGTTGAGTTTCTCCTCGCCCCCGCGGCGCACTTCGCCCTCCCGCATGGTGGAAGTGGCGCGCATGGAGCGTCCCTCCATCGGCTTGGCCAAATCTTCCAATGGGCCGCCGTATAAGGACATTTGCCAGAGGGCACAGATAAGAATGGCGGAGTGCTTCATCAGGATACTCTTTACAAAGGCCCGCCGAATTTCAATGACCGATTTTCCAGCAAAACGGGCTAGCCGTGAAAGAAGCAAAACCGCTCGCCTTGAATTAAGCCGGTTACGGTCTCAGAGCGATCAAAGGCGACCCAATAGAACCCCCTCAGCTTGCTCTGTGTTTTTCTTTCCACTTCTCACGCAACGCCTCGTGCAGGCGCTCCCGAAATTTCATCGGCAACTCGTAAGGCTGGCCGGCTTTATAAAGGGTGATGGTTTTGCGAATATTGTCCACAACCACTTGGCACGGGTTGCAGCCCGCCATGTGCTTCTCAAACTCTTCGCAGATGGCTGGGTCAACCGTGCCATCCACGTATTCGTTCAGCATCGCCAGCAATTCTTCGCACTTCATAATCTGTCGTTCACCATAGTTTGAGCCATTACCGGGAAAAAAGTTACAGGCTTGTTTTGCCGAGTCTCATTAACGCTCATGGCGGTGTGACCGAACCACTTGGGTCGCCGGGTTGCCGAGCGTCTTGGTGAGGTGCTCGCGCAATTGCAGCCGGGCCCGCAGCAAACGCACTTTGGTATTGGCCTCACTCAGACCGAGGGTCTCGGCGGTTTCCTTGACGGAGAGACCTTCCACATCCCGCAGGAGGAAGATCAACCGGTGCTTCTCGTCCAAGCGGGCCAGGGCTTCGTCCAGCAGGCGTTGAATTTCGCGCGTTTGCACCATCTGTTCCGGCGATTGCCGCCAATCCGCGATGAACTCGGGATGCGGGATGGTATCGGAATTGTCCGCCGGCTCGGTCGCTTCCTCCAATGAAATCACGTCCAACCCCTTGCGTTTGCGGATGACTTTCAGCGCGGCATGAGTAGTAATGCGCAGCAGCCAGGTGGAAAAACTGGCTTCCCCGCGAAAACCACCGAGGTTTTCCAACGCGCTCAGAAAGGTTTGCTGCGTGACGTCCTCCGCATCCTGCTCTTGCCGCAACAGGCGCATCGCCAGGGAAAAAACCCGCTGTTCATGGCGGGCGGTCAACGCCTCAAAGGCATCCAATTCGCCTGCTTTCGCGCGTTGCACGAGTTCAATGTCGGGCGTTTCAGGCGTCATTAGATTGTTCATTTCAGTCTGGCATCGTAATGGGCGAAGGTCTTTCCGCTCGGCATGTACGCCATAGCCACTTTTAAGGTTGCCGAAGTTACCAATCTGACTTTTCTGAGAGGGGGTGGCGAATTATTCACCTATATCGCCATGCTGGCCTGGGCGATTGTCTTCATGGGAATGCTCCACAGCCTGGCGCGCTCGCGCTTCCAAAGCCACTGAGGAAAAGTTTACTGCATGGACTGTGCCGGGTTCTTGGGGGCGGTCGTAACGGTGTAGAACCAACTGGCGTC
Organism: Limisphaerales bacterium; assembly: GCA_052139695.1. GTDB lineage: Bacteria > Verrucomicrobiota > Verrucomicrobiia > Limisphaerales > Palsa-1400 > PLGF01. Next base: position 54,359 of record JBKQWF010000094.1, on the reverse strand, counting down.
GGGGGTCAGGTGGCCAATAGGACTGCCGGGTCCTCCGCCGTCCCGGGCGTCGATCACGGTGCGGTCTGTCCAATGCTTGATTTGGGCGTGAGCATCGCAATAAGACATCCCGCAGGCGTTGTTGTGATAGGAGGCGGGAATATCAATCCAGGCAATTTCGCTTGGGATTTCGAGAAAATAACCGTCGTTGATGCTCCACGGATTCTCATCGATAAGAAGCCAGGTATTGGCGGGTCCCGGCCGTGTCAGATCGCCCGTCTTTTTGTAAACCAGATAGGGATACGGCTCGGCGTAGGCCGTATAAGCACCCTCGGATGGATTAATCCAGGCATTCATGGACACGCTCCGAACCCGGTTCGTGCCGCGGCCACCTAATGGATACACCACGCCGTTGCCGTAGGTGCTGGGGTCGGCAGGACAACGGTAGGAGCCGGGGCTTCCGACATAAGGATAAAGAAGACCTGCTTTTAGCCAGGGAATGCTAATTTGCTCCCCCGCCACTGACGCGCCCGACGACATGTCGTCAGGCACCCATTGCGGATCCACGGGGTTGGGCGCGTTGGCCGTGCCGCCTGGCGAGTCGCCGTTATTGCCATTGATGACGAAATTCTCCCTGAAGTCGTTGTTGTAGAGCGACCAGGCCAGCGACAACTGTTTGAGGTTGTTAATGCAACTGGCACCCTGGGCTTGCTGCTTTGCCCTCGACAAGGCGGGAAGAAGCAAAGAAGCCAGAATTGCGATGATGGCGATGACCACCAGCAACTCAATCAGTGTGAACCCACGCTTTTGTGTGTTGAGATTCTTCATATTGACCTTCATTTCCGCCTGCCCAGAACCTACGTCGAGACTACGCTCAAAGAGCTGCTTTCCAAACCACGACCTGGGCGAGCTTATTCAGACAGTAAGCCCGGCTGGCCGCGCGTGTCAAGGTCTGACTAGGTTGGCTAGGTTGGCTTTGTTCAGGTCAAGTTTGTCCACTGGAATCACTTCGGCATTCGGGAACTGTTTTTTCAATGCAGCCAGGAACTGGCGGCCGTCGCCGACGATGATGACGCTGGCCTCTGCCGCGGTGAGATTTTTCCGGGCGAAAAGCTGGATCTGCGAAGGGGTGACCCTTTGGATTTGCGGGAGGTAATCGTTCAAGGCGGCTAACGGCAGGTCGTAGTCCGCAAGCGAGACGACGGCGGAAACCAATCCCGCGCCGGTCTCGAGTGCGCGGGTATAATTGCCGGAGAGCGCCGCTTTTCGTGGGACGAGTTCGGCGGGCGCGACCGGTTCCGTCGCCAAGCGGGTCAATTCCGCATTCAGCAGAATTGCCACCTCAGGCGCGGTGTCGTTGCGAGTCTGCGCGGACGCGTAAAACAACCCGCCATCCTTGCGCGCTCCCAGGCTGCTGCCCGCGCCGTAGGAGAGGCCGCGCTTGATCCGCACTTCCTGGTTCAAGCGGGAGGAAAAGCCCTCGCCCAAAACGCCATTGGCCACGCGTCCGACGGCGTAATCCTCATCGGCGCGGCGAATCGACGGGCGGGCGAAGTACACGGCTGCCTGGCCGGCGTCCGGCTTGTCCACCACCACAACGCGTCCGGCTTTCTGCGCCACAGCCGCCGCCGGCGCGGGAAGCCCGGCCTTTGGCAGCCTTTTCCAATCGCCGAAATTCTCCGAGGCGTAGGCAAAGGCGGCGTCCGGGGTAATGTCTCCGCCGAAGACCAAAACCGTATTCTCCGGCTGATAGCAGTGCTCGTAAAAGAGGTTCATCTCGCTGGCATCCAGCGCCTTGATCGTTTCTGGCGTTCCGGTAGGCGAATGTCCGTAGCTGCTCTCGCCGAAGACGACGCGGGCGGCGGTTAACCGGGCCAAGGTTCCGGGTGAACGCAGCGAGACGGTGAGGTGGTCCAGGTTTTCCGATCGCAAGCGCTCTATTTCCTCAGCGGCGAAGGCCGGCGAGCGCAGCACCTCCGCGAACGTGGGCAGGATGTCGCCAAGACGTGACGACAACGACGATAGACTGACGCTGGCTCCATCCCAACTCGCTGTCGAAGAAAGCGACCCGCCCATGGCCTCCACCGTTTCAGCGATTTGCGGAGCGGTGTGTTTTTTGGTGCCGCGCGTGAGGAGCGACGCGGTAAAGTCCGCCAGGCCTGCCGCATGGGCCGGGTCAAAGACGCTGCCCGCCTTGACGCCCGCCGAAACGCTGACCAGTCCCGTTCCGGGCCGCGGTATAATGACGACGCGCACGCCGTTGGGCAGTTTCTTTTCCATCGGCGTCGGGAGGTTGAACGGGCGCAGAGGGCCAGGCGCGGGCGGCGTTTCCTTCGGCGTAAATGCCGCGGAGGCGGGCGCTGGGGACGCTTTTGGCGCGTTGCTCTGTCCGCCTTGCTCTTCCTTGCCGTTCTCATAGCGGATAATCACCCGGTTCTCCGTCGTGAAATATTTTTGCGCGACGCGCAACACATCGGCGGCGGTAACCGCCTGCAAGCGGGCGATGTCGGTGTTGACGCGCTCCGGGTCGCCGAAACTTACCGCCGCTTCACCGAGGGCGAACGCTTGGCCTTCGGCCGTCTCGCGCGCTCTCAGCACGTCGGACAACAAGAGATTCCGCGCCTTTTCGAGTTCGGCAGCGGTGACCGGTTCCGTCGCAAGCATAGCCAGTTCCGCGAGAGCCGCCTTCTCGGCGTCTGGCGCCGATTTTCCGCCCGCCGTAATAACGGTAACGTCGAACAATCCGGCGTCATCGCGCAAATCAGCATCCGCGCGGGCATTTGCCGCGATTTGCTGCCGGTAAACCAGAGACTGGTTCATCCGCGACGACTTGCCCCGCGCTAAAATCACCTCGGCGACCCGCACTGCGTCCGCATCATCGCTTTTCCGCGGCGGCAACAGGTAAGTGATGACAGTCGCCGGCAAAGGCACATTCGGGCCGGTCGTGTTAAAGCGCGCCTCTTTTGTCCGGGCGGGTTCGACCACCGCGACGCGGGGAATCGCCGTGGCGGGCTTGCTGATGCGCGCGAAATATTTGTCCACCCAGAGGTCCAATTGATCCGGGTCAAAGTCGCCCGAAACAATCAGCGTCGCGTTATCCGGACGATAGAACGTGTCGTGGAATCTTCGGACATCCTCGAGCGTCGCGGAATCCAGGTCAGCAATGGAGCCAATGACGCCGTGCTTGTAAGGGTGCGCGACAAAAGAGCTTTGGTCCACGTAGAGCTCCAACCGGCCATAAGGATTGGCCAGAACGCTTTGCCGGTACTCCTCCTCCACCACGGCCCGCTCTGAGACAAAATTGGCCTCATCGACCTTTAAGTTCGCCATGCGGTCGGCCTCGGCCCAGAGCAGCGTCTCCAAATAATTGGCGGGCACGGTCTCGTGATAGACCGTCGCATCCTCCTGCGTAAAGGCGTTGTTCGCTCCGCCGACGTCCTCTGTCAGCCGGTCGAAGTTCTCGCTTTTTTGGTTCGTGGTGGACTTGAACATCATGTGCTCAAACAGGTGCGCGAACCCGGAACGGCCCGCCGGATCGTCCTTGCCCCCGACGTGATACCAGACCTGAATTGCGACGGTTGGGCTTTGATGGTTCTCAATGGAAAGAACTGTCAGCCCGTTGGCGAGCGTTCGCTGGCGATATTTTAGCGGCGCGATTTTCAACAACGCCGGAGGCGAAGCCGTTTGCCCCCGCGCGGGCGGAAGAACGGCCAGGACCGCGCAGAGCGAAACGGCGCGAACGAACAAATGAGACAGAATTGTTATTTTCATGTTTGCCTGCTGTGGGTTTATCGGATCAGTTTCACGGCGGAGAATCCGTAGCCGCGCGCGTCCAACGACACCTTGCCCTGCTTCAACGCTAGGGGTTCGCGCTCGCGTTCAAGCAAGTCGGTCTCTCGGGCCTTGCGGTAGCCGGGCGATGTCAGCACCAGCGCGCCAGTTCGCCCGCTGGTTTCCCATACTCGCACAACGATTTGACCGGGGTTGCCATCATCCGCCGGCTTCATGCAGGTCACCAACGCGCGCCTCGGATCCACTTCCAGATACGTGCGGTCCAGCCATTTCTTCGGGAGACGTCCGAAGGCCAAAGTCAGCGGGGCCGCGACCATCCGGCTCCAGGCCAAAGTGGCGGCGTTGTCGTAGCCCGGCGGATGGGCGCGCAACGAGTAACGGAAACGGAACTGAGTCGCGCCATCCTGGTCCTGGGTAACCTCCTTCCAGTTCTGATCGTTGCCTAACGCCTCGAACGCCAGCGCCTCTTGATCCAGCCGCAACATGAAGGCATCCAGCGGCGCCACAGTGACTCCGATGCGGTCTGGCAGGGAGTAATCGACAAAGCCTTGCACCGCAAAACGACGGGGGTCTGCGCCGGGCAGCAGATCGCCCTCGGGCTGCAATCGCGGACGAAGCACCGCCGCCGTGGTTTCGAGGCGGAGATCGCGCACACCATCGCCAATCGGGAAGAAATGGAGCAATCGCTGCTCGATGGTGGAGATCGGCTTGGCAACGCGCACGTCGAAATCGACTTGGTCGAGCGTGGCATAAAGTCTCATGACGTTTGTCACCCGGAGATCGCCGGCGTGGCCGGTGACGCGCATTTCGCCATAGACCGAACCCATCTGGGTTTGACCTTCGATATCGGAAAGCAGGTGCTCCTGGCCATCGTTAAAAACGGTTTGACAGAGCGAGCGTCCGGTATCTTTGTCGAGCAATTCCTGTCCGCTGGCCTTGTGAACCAAACTGGCGAGGCCTCCGTTCGACGGATCGACCCGCAACCGGTAGAACGGGCCTTCCAAGGTGGTTGCGGTGGCCGAAAACGGCGGCGCGGCAGCTCGGGGCGCTTTGGTTTCGAAAGTGAATTCGCGGAACCCAAAAGCCGGGACTCTCCTGGCGACGAAAATCAGAGTGTTTTGATGACCCTCCGAGCGAACTTGGGATGGGCAACCCTGCACACCCGTCACCCCAGCCGTTAAAACACACTCCACCAGGATGTCCCGGGCGAAGCTTAACGGATTGAACACCGTGACATGTCCGCTGTCTGCCTTAAAACCCATATCATCCCACGCCTGGGTCGTTAGACGTTGGCTGATTTGGGAGAATCCCTCAGCCCAGCCTCGCCGCAATGCGGCGTTGTGACGTCGGTTGCCGGCATCGGCGCCGTTCCAGGCATGATCCGAGAGCATGGCCCAAAACCATTCGCCCTTCTCCCGGTCCTCCCGGGTCTGCGCCACAATGCCCGGTCTGCCCCGGCCGGCCAGCGCGACAAGCGACTCGGCGGCCAAGTAGGAGCGCTCGCTCTCGCGCAGGGCCGCCACGGTTCGGGCCAGACTCACCGGCCAAAGCTGCCACGACTGTCCGAAATCACCGCGGAGCTTGGGCAAAAACGGCGACGCGGCCTCGACCGTGTCCACTGCCGCGCAAAATTGGGCCAGAGTTCCATTGACCAACTTCACGGCGTTGGTCCCGGTCGCATTGTAGTTGACGATGCCATCGGCAAAGCCCCGGGCCTGCTTGTAGCTGTTCGGATTGATGTCCGAGTGGGTGCCGCTGGCAAACGCCGTGCATAGCGGATATGCGGCGCCCAGCCCCGCGTAATGTGGAATCCATTCGGACGTCACGAGCCTGGTATCCTTCAGCAAGTGAGCGCCTTGGTAATAGGACGTTTTCAACGAGGCCCAGGCGTCCAGTCGGACCCGCACCTCGCTGCCATCCGGACCTTCCAGGCGGAAGAGTGGCGGGTTGTTCAGCCCCTTGAAAGTGGTGTCGTAATCCATGAACGGCACGGAGGTCCAACGGATGCCGCAACCCGCCATCAGCGTGGCCATGCCCCAAGGCAAGGAAGGCAGTTCGATATGTTCGGCAACGTCAATCGGCATGCCGTGCTCACGCTCCATTCGTCGCGCGGGATAAAAAGTGCGCACGGCGCCTTCCACGCTCTGGAAGCCCCAGAGTGAATTGCAGAGGAACGGACTGACACAGAGGCGGCCTTCGCGAATGCGGCGAAACAGTTCCCCCTGGCGTCGCGGGTTCTTCTCCAGGAAAGCTTCCACCTCAACGAAGGCAGTGGCATTGTAATGGTCGCGGTCTTCTGCTGGCAACGCATCGGTGCGGGTCATTTCGTCAAGATGAGCGGCGATGAGGTCCGCGAAGGCCTGGCGCACCTGGGACTCGGGGAATCCCCAGGTCACGTCCGGACACGTGTCGTTCGCAATGATGACCAGCCAAGGCTGTCGGGCCTCATCGGCAAATACCCGGGGCGCGGACATAGCTCCGGTTGCGAAGATGAGCGCGAGGGTGAGCGCTTTCACAGGGTCAATTCAGACGTACTTTGCCTAGCGTCAGCCAACCCGGCAAATCGGCATCCTGGGTCTTATTGGCGAACCGAATTGGATGGCCGCTCGACAGCTTGTTCGGAACCCGCATTGCCAGCTTATACTGGCCGCCAGCAACCCCCTTCACATCAAGCGTTTCGTCACATATTCGCGTGGCATCGCTGGGCAGCAGGCCGGTGATTTTCCCCGCACCTGGCATCTTCCTCGTGATGCGGCCGTCTGCTCCAATGAGCGCGAATTCCACTGGCCAATCATAATAGAATGGCGCGATCCCCCGGTTGTCGATCTCCACCCGCACCGGGAGCTTTCCGGCTTTCGCGGGCTCGATCGTGACGGCGGAAACATAGAAGTCATAGCCCATGCGTCTCACCTCTTCCTCGGCTCGCTCAACTCGACGGGCGTCCGGTTTGTTGCCGAACATCCCGCTATCCATCAGCCAGGTCACATGGGTGGCTTCAACGCATTGGCGGAAATCCTGGATCTCCTGCCGGGCCGGATTGGCGTCAAAGACCATACCCCAGGCCTCTGGACGAATCTCCCCGCCGATGGGTTGGGTCTTCCATTTGTCGAGAGCATCGGGTCCAGCGACTCTTTCCGCGGCCATGAAAAACCAGGAATCGCCAGGCTTGCCGGTGTCGAGCGTACCCCATGCGAACGAATCATCGTGGTAGCCGAACGGCCGTTTCGCGTTGGGGGCAAGCTGCTGATGCCCGTCTCCCCCTGTTGGATACCGCAGGAGAATCCGCGTCGTCGCGAAGGCGGCTTCGTAGGCGTCCATCACTGCGACCTGCAAATCTTTATCGGCAAAGAGATCATATCTCGGCGCCATGCCGTGCCATTCTCCCCATCCGCCGAGCAGGCCGGCGGTAATGAATCCAACGCGGGGATCGCCATCATACTTCCGGCCCAATGCGGCGATGAATCGCAATAAAACCGCGCGCAGCTTCGGGTTGGTGTAATCCGGGGTCTGGTTTTCTTGCGCTGGCTCGACGCTCAGGTCTTGGAACTGATTAACTTTCAATCCGTCGTGAATGAGGAACGCGGGAATCGAGCCTCCCCGGCCAGGCCATTCAAGATAGACGCGGAAGACGGCTTGGTGACCGCGTCCGGCGGCATCGTTGAGGAGCTTTTCCAACGGCGCCCAGTCATACTGATCATAACCGGTGACGAGCGCCGAAAGCGGGAAATAGGAAAATTCCATGCTATGGGGAAAACTGTCTCCGCCAACGCTGGCGTATGGAACAAGCCCTTTGAGCGGGTTATCGATCGGTCCCGGAGCGTACTCGAGCGCGGAGCGGGTGCCGTCGGTCCGCCCACTCTGCACGCTCAGAAGGACACAACAAGCGATCCGGAGAATTGCGGATAGTTTCATCGCAAAACGAGAACCGTTAAAACCAACCCACTACATCACTCGGCGAGCAGATCGGCGCAAGAGGCGAAGGCTTGCTCCGGATTATCCCCCGAGGCCGGCTTGCCGACGACTCGCACGCCATAGGCTCGGGTGTCGGCGGGAAACGGGCAACTAAAACGTTCCCCGCCTGTAAGACCCGCCGCACTCGTGGCGGTGGTTGCAGGATAATCCTTTAGCACCCCTACGGTTTCCCATTTGCCACCCGCAGTGGCCTGCACTTGAATTTGCGGTGGCCCGGCGCTGGCATCGAACCAGCCGCCATCGTGAAAGGTCTTGCCGTGGACAAAAACCACCCGCTTCAGCTCGGTCGGCCCAGCCAGCGTTACCGCGAACCAATCCTCATCCGCGGCTTTTCCGTCGTACGTGACCACGAAAGTGCCGGGGTCGCCGTCCGTGATGGAGCCGGAAACGTTGCCCTGTCGGGAGCGGCTTTCCTTTTCGTCCAGCAGGAGGTTACCTCCAGTTTGCCCGATCGGCAGCCAAACCCGGTATTCGCTGCCGCTGTTGCCGGCATCGGCAAAGGGTATCAAACGAATCGAAAGGGGAGCCCCGGCTTGAGCCGGCTTGGAAGAATGGCGTGGAATGGCGTTGACACGGAACACCTCGGCCCCGGGCCAGGTCCTGATGTTGTCCGGAGCCGGTTCGGGAGTAACGTCCAGTTTGGCCAAGTCGGCACTCGGCAAAGCCACAGCTCGGGTGCTCGAGAGTTGATCTCCCAGAAGATCGGCCTCCGCCGCCAGCACCAGCGGACCGTAGAGCACCGCGAGTTTTCCGCCATTTTTGTGATCGCCGACGATCACTCGCGGTTCGAGTTTGAATCGAAGGTCGATCTGGTCACCCTCTTTCCAGGAGCGCTGAACGGCCACATACCCATCCGCGCCGGGAGCCAGGGCCACGGGCTGGCCCTTGACTTCGACCGAAGGCGAGTGACACCACGCCGGCATACGCAGTTTGATCGTAAAGTTCTTTTCTCCGGCTAGACCCACCGTGATCCGAATTTGTTCATCCGCGGGGTAGCGCGTTTCCGTGACGAGCGACACCGGCGTGTGGTCCTTGAGGCTCAACTTCGCGGTTCCGGCCTCGTAGAGGTTGACCACCACCCCATCGGCGTCGGTGCTGAGGGCGAAAGTAGGAATCAGCGCGATGCCGCGGGGCCCGCTGGAAAGGCAGCAATGGCCGTCCAGGTTTGCGCTGTAGGGCTTTTTGCCTTCCATCTGCACGTAGTAACCCCAAGCCGACCCATCGCACTTCTGGGCGCCGAATAGTTGGTTCAAGACCACATGCTCCAATTGTTCGGCAAACCGCGCCTCGCCCGTCAGCCTCAGCAATTGGGCATTGAACTGCTCCCAGGTAACGGTGACGCACGTCTCGCCGACATTGGCGACGTTGGGCAGATCGTAGTCGTCGTGGAAAACTTCACCGTAACTGGCCGCGCCCGTGATGTAGAGCCGGTTTTTGACAATGTCCTGCCAGGCGTTCAGGCAAGCCTCGAGAATCCGGGGGTCGCCGACGGTGCGGTAGTATTCAAGGGCGCCATTGAGACAGGAAAGCATCTCGTAGGCCTTGGCGTCGCCGACCTTATCGACCCGTTTCAGAGTGAGCAATGTTGAGATGGTTTTTGGGCCATCGGGCTGTTCCCACGCCCGCAGGATATACTTGCAGAAGTCGAGATAGCGTTCCTCTCCGGTCAAGCGATAAAGCAAAACCATAGGTTCCAGCACGCTGGTGGGGGCTAGGCCAACGTGTTCCCCGGCCTTGATAATGTCGCGTTTGCCAGGTTCATCACCGAAGGTGTTGCACAAAAGGTCGCCCATCCGCCGGCAGGTGGTCAGCGGGGCCATGTTGCCGGTGTAGCGCATATAGGTAATCAATCCGATGAGATTGTACTTGTGCGCCCACGCGTCCCATTCCGTCCAGCGGTCCTTGTCGAGATAGGTGCCGAGGTAGCCGTCCTCAAGTTGACACTTGATGAGTTCGGAGGCGGTGTAGTCCAGTTTCTCTCGTAACGCCGGATCGCCCGTGTTGACCCAAGCCAGGGTGGCGGCGTGCAGCCACTTGCCCACGTGTTCCCCGTCCCAACTTTGGCGTCCCGGCCGTTTCCGGTAGCCTTCCAGCAGGCGGTTGACATCCAGCTTGGCGAGCCGGTTGGCTTCGTTGGCGTCGATCCGGGTGCCGAGCCAGCCAGTCAAGTGTAATTGATCCGGCTGAGTGAAGGCCTGGCGATCCGCCACCGCGCACGGAACCTTGTCTGGCACAGGTGTGATCGCCGCGGACAACGACCCCAATGCCGCAACGAGAGTAACGAACACTCGGGCGATGAATTTCGTTTCAGAACGCGATTTCATAAATCCTAACGGTTCAAGTGTGGACAACGCGCCGTGTCCAGCGGCGCAATGGTAGGGACGCCCTCGCCGAGGCGTCCAAGACTGGGTTGGCTGGCGTGTAATCACCCCCCGGACGCCTCGGCGAGGCGTCCCTGCCTGGATAGCCACCATAAATCATGGTTTCATCCACTTTCAAGAGAGCCAGGCTCGTTCTCGATTCGTCGTTCTATGGAGCACGCTCAGGACCAACTCCGTATTCCGCGCGACTTGGAAATCAAACATGCCGACACAGATGTGGTCGGCCCCGTTCTTAAAGGCATAGGAGAAGCCAGATTCAGGGCGGATAGCGCCGGCGGCAAGGGTCTTAAACGCAATCCAGGGTTTCTTAACCTCCTTCATGAAAGCAATGGTTTTTTCCGGGTCGCGGTCCCAGTAATTGTCCGCCGGATTAGTCACGACGTGTGATTCCGATTCCGATTTCCGCCGGGACCAATAATCACCGTGGTGCAGCGTCTTCACATAAAAATCGGCGCCATACTTTTGCCGCTCCGACTGGACAATGACCTCCAGCTCGTGGGCGCCGATCCCGCCGGGCAGCCCTTGGGATTTCACCATGGTGACGCAATGGCCCAGCAAATCGAGTTGGTTCCCCAGCAGCCACTGGTCCGATATGACCCCTTGCACGTAAACCGCCGAAGCGCCGAAATCGATGGACTTTTGCATGTTGGTCTTCCAGTCGTCGGTGCTGGGGTGACCCTCGGCAATCCATTGGATCTTGCCCCCGCGCTCTTTCCAGTATTTGCCGAAAATGCGAAATGTCTTCTCGGCCGGGTCGCAGATAATGGTATTGACACCGTGTTTTTCCAGCAATTCCAGCGTATCCATCACTTTTTCATCCGTGTTGTAGGTCCGCATCAACTCCCCGACGTATCCCAAATCGCGGGAGTGCGCCCACCCGCCAATGAGATTGCCGCCGGAGATCAGCCGGCTGATGGAGAGCTTTCCGATTTTGCCCATCGGCATCGGAGTGGCGGGTGAGGGAGAGACCGGCTCCTTGGGATCGCTTTGCGCCGCGGCCGCGGAGGAAACCACGGTCGCGCCCACGGTGGCGAGGACGGATTGGGAGATGAAGTCACGACGGTTCAGGTTCTGGTTCATACTGTTGATGATGGGGTTTTGTTGCTCGCTCAGAAAGTAAAATGATTGGATTCTGTCTGGATCTTTGGCCGGGGAGGCAGAGAAATTTTTCCGCTGAAAATCAATAATAGAAATACGGACTGCCGGAGGCGCGGTTGATCATCTGGTTCAAGGGGCGCCACTCGACGTGGCCATCAATCATCCCGATATTACCCCCGACGGGAACGGACTTGCCCTCGAGGTGCGCGCTAATGTGGCCTTTGTAGGCATTGTTATACTTGTAACCTCCGTCAACGTCGCTCCAGTTGTACTTCTGCATTACGGAATAGACGTCACTATCGCCCGTATTGTTGAGCGTGGCGCAGGCCGTGAGGGGTCGCTTGGAGAGGTTGCCCACGGGCACGCCCTCGGGATAACGGCCGCCACCTGGTGTGGAGGTCTCGCCCAGCTTCTTGTTGGTGTTCGTTGCGTAGTCACCCGCATAGGACGGGGTGTTGTAGAAGGTCAGGGCGTATCCCGAAACCCGATAACCGTTGCCCTCCTTCGCGCCCGGATCGGGCCAGGGAGCATTGTCCCAACACCACAGGGACGGGTCATTGCCCGGCACGGTGCCATAGGGCACGCTGCCAAACCAGTCGGTCGGGCCGAATTTGGGCTCTGTTCCCGGATCATACCAAATCCAGGGCGTCGTTCCAGCCTGCGTCACCTGGTTTGCGAGATAGACGTCCATGTCCCAACACCAATTGCCGAAAGAGCCGTCGGGCAGAAAGTCCCTGTTCTCCCCCGCGTACATGGTGAAGGCCACCATCTGCTGCCGTTCGTTGCTCATGTCCAGGACGTGGACGGCTTGCAACTTGGACTTGGCCAGGGATGGCAGCAACATGGAGGCGAGGATGGCGATAATGGCGATGACCACCAGCAGTTCGATTAAGGTGAACCCGCTCCTAAGGCCTCTGCTATCTTTGGGCTTCATATTGTTTCCAATCCATTGCTCTTGGCGGCGAGTCGTGCCGCGAGATACTTAGCACCGCTGAGAGACAAAAGTCAAACCTAATTTAATGCGCTTTGCCATTCAGGAGTCCTCGGTGACGGCGCGGCGGTAAACGATGCGATGGCTGTGGCTTTAGTCCACGGCCAGGTTAAGTTGCCTGCTTGTTGCAGGGTGGTCGCGCGCGGCATTACGGATATAAAAAGGCTGGAATCCCATTTCAGGCAACTGCAATCTGAAAATCGACTTTGAATGTGAGCCCCATGCTGCCAATCGACTTGAATCGACGTGCTTGCCGCATGGCCGTATTGATCGCAGGGCTATGGGTTTCGCCTTCCTTCGCTCAGTCAGCGCCGCCCTATTGGAATCAGTTTCGCGGTCCCAATGGTCAAGGAATGGCGCAAGGGGGCAGTCTTCCACTCCCTTTCAGTCCAGAAATAAATGTCCTGTGGAAGGTGCCAATCCCAGCGGGCCACTCGTCGCCGGTGATCTGGGACGACGTCATCTTTCTGACGGCCAGTGGAGGAGATAAAACGGACGAATTGATGACCTTGGCCTTCCGCCGCCAAACCGGCGAAGCGCTGTGGCGAAAGGCAATTCAACCGGAAACGAAAGTGGGGCTTCATCCGCTGAACAATCCTGCGTCTCCCACGCCGGCGGCGGACGAGAAGCATGTTTACGTTTATTTTGGGACTTTTGGGCTGCTTTGTTACGACCATGCCGGCAACGAGGTCTGGCGCCGAAAACTGGCTGCCCCGCCGAGCAAGTACGGAATGGCGAGATCACCCGTTCTCTACAAGGACAGTGTGATCATGGCTTTGGACGGTGACAACGGTTCTTCGCGGTTGCTCGCGGTCCAGCGGGACACCGGCCAGGCCGTGTGGGAAGAGCCGAGGCCGTTGTTTAAGGCCGGTTGGTCCACCCCGATGATCTTCCGCCATGACGCCGTGGACGAGTTGATCGTGTTAGGCTCCAAACGGTTGACCTCCTACAATCCAGCCACGGGTGAGGAGATCTGGTGGGCTGGCGGCTTTCCGGAGGAACCCGTCGGCGTTCCGGTCGCAGGCGGTGGGCTTCTTTTTGCCGGCGGCGCCGCTCTGGGTGGCCGGGGAGACGACAAATTCGACGCGGCGGCAACTTGGAAAATGACGATTCAGCAGTTCGACCGAAATCACGATAACCAAATTGAGCGGGAGGAGATGACGGAAGGTTTTGCCTTCATCCAACGGCCGGAATTGCCCAAAAACAATCCAGGATATGGATTGCCGGTCAAAGACATGGACGCGCTCCTAAAGATGTTCGACCATGACAAAAACGGCATCATCACCGAAAAGGAATGGATGGAGACGATGGCCGGCTTTGAGGCCGTCAGCCATCCCACTCTGGCCGCCATCCGTCCGGGGGCGACTAATGACGCCCGCATTTCCAATATAGCCTGGGAAATCCGGCGCGGCGTTCCGGAAGTGCCCTCACCACTCTATTGCCGGGGGAAGCTCTTTCTCTTGCGGGATGGCGGCCTATTGACCTGCTTGGAAGCCTCGAGCGGTCGGGAGATCTTTCGGGAAAGAATCGGCGCGGCGGGTCAGTATATCGCTTCACCGATTGTCGCGGACGACAAGCTGGTCGTGGCCTCGGTTGATGGCGTTGTCACGGTCATTCAAATTGCCGACGGACTAAAGGTTCTGGCGGCGAATGATTTCAAAGAGAAGATCTTCGCCACGCCGGCGCTGGCCGAAAACAAGATCTATCTCCGGACAGAGGCTCATTTGTACGCGTTGGGCAAGTAAAGGCGCGACGCAGGGATGCCTATATGCATGGCAGGGTCTCCGGCCTCGCGCTATGCCACTTTCACTTTCACCTTCCGCCCCTTGATCTGGGCGCGGTTCAGTTTGGCAATGATGGCGTTGGCGTTTTCCGCGGAGACGTCAAAAAAAGTATGCCGCTCGCGCAGGTCGATAACCCCCACATTCTTTGCCGGCAATCCAGTTTCGCCGAGAATGGCGCCCACGACGTCGCCGGCGGCGAGCCCGTGTTCGGCGCCCAGGTTCATATAAAGGCGCGTGAAATCGGTAGGGGTGGCGCGGCTGGCCTTCGGCTTGGAGAATCGCAACGGGCGGGATTCGCCCGGCGATTGGTCCGCCGACGGAACCACGGCTTTGTCAGGAGCAACCGGGGCTGTTGCCACAACCGGGGCTGTTGCCACAACTGGGGCTGTTGCCACAACTGGGGCGGCAGGCTTGGGCTTGGCCGGGGTTGGCGCAACGGGGGCGAGAACTTTGGGACGAAGCGTGGACGAAGCCTCGCGTCGAGGTGGGGGCGCATCGCGCCTTTCACGAACTGCCGGGCTTGGTCGGCGCTCCTCATCGCGCAAGCGTTCGTGCCGCGGCGGGCGGTCGTCATAACGTGCCTCGCGAGATTCCCGTCCACGGAATGAAGCTCCTCTCGAATGCTCCTTTTCTTCCTCACGCGGCGCCGGTTTGGGCGAAGCGGCTTCGCCGCTTTGCAGTTGCGTCAGGCAAGCGGAGGCGATGTCCGAGGAACTGAATCCTTCCTCCAACAAACGCGCCAAGAGGTGCTCCTGCTTTTGAAATTCGCCGCTTTTCAGCGTCACCCGCATCTTCTCGAGAAATACGTTGTCCCGCGCTTCTTCCACTTCGTGGGCGGTGGGGATTTTGGCGCGGGTAATACGCGTGTTTGTATAGCGCTCGATCACTCGGATTTGGAAAAGCTCGCGGCCTGAGACAAAACTGATGGCCCGCCCGCTTCGGCCAGCACGCCCCGTCCGGCCGATGCGATGGATATAATCCTCCCCGTCATAGGGAAGATCGTAATTGAAAACCACCTGCACGTCGTCCACGTCAATGCCGCGCGCGGCGATGTCGGTGGCGACCAGAAATTCCAGGCCTGATTTGCGGAATTTGTTCATCACCCGGTCGCGCATCGCTTGCGTCATGTCGCCGTGCAACCGGTCCGCCAGGTACCCCTGCGCCGCCAGATGGTCCGCCAGATCGTCCACCATGCGCTTGGTGTTGCAGAAAATGATTCCCAGCTTAAGATCGTGAATGTCGATCAACCGGGTCAGCAAATCGATTTTGTAGGGGCGATCCACTTCATAATAAACCTGCTCGACCGTCGGCACGGTCATGGCCTTCTGCTCGATTTTGACGTTCTCGGGATGGCGCGAAAACTTTTCAATCAGTTCGTGAATCGGCCGCGGGATCGTGGCGGAGAAAAAAGCGGTCTGCCTCTCCTTTGGCGCGCCCTTCAAAATGGTCTCGATATCCTCGCGGAAACCCATGTTCAGCATCACATCGACTTCGTCGAGAATCACCATCTTCACCGACTCCAGCCGGAGCGTTCCCCGCCGCATGTGGTCCATCACCCGGCCCGGAGTTCCGATGATGATCTGCGCGCCCTGTTTCAGCCCCCAGAACTGCCGCTCATAGGATTGCCCGCCGTAAATCGGCAAGGCGGTGACGCCGCGCTTGAACAACGCCAGCTTGTGGAACTCCTCCGAGACCTGGACTGCCAGCTCCCGCGTCGGGCAAAGAACCAGCACTTGCGCGGCCCGCAGGTGGGGGTCCGTTTTCTCAATCGCCGGAATGGCGAATGCCGCCGTTTTGCCTGAGCCGGTCTGCGATTGGCCGACGATATCGCCCCCGGCCATGAGCAGCGGGATGGCGGCGGCCTGGATCGGTGCTGCTTGTTCAAACCCCAGTTTATCAATCGCTTTCAGCAATTCCGCCGACAGTCCCAGTTCTGAAAAAAGTTTCATTTCAATGTTTTTACAACGGCTCTATCATTACAGCACTCTGCGTGCGTAACGAGAACTAATTCTGCCGCCAGGGCAAGCTACCTATCTGCGCCTAAATGATTCGACATTAGAACGCGAGTTTGGACATTTATTTGGCCGGTCAGACGCTAGTCCCAGTGAGACAGGGACCAAGGATCGCACGTTTGACACGAACGGAACGGCTGACAGCGAAAACAGAGATAGCAGAGAGCGGGAAGATGCTCCTCTCTTTCCTGTTCAGTTCTTGATAATGGGGCTCGCGGCGCTCGCCCCTCCCGAAAACTCCTGTTGTAATGTCGAATCATTTAGGCGCGGGTAGATAGCAGATGCCGCCTCCACGAGGCTTTGCTTTTCAAAGGTGACGATGCCCTACAGAGACTCTTTGCTATTGACATCGCCGTTGACAAGTTCCAGTCTTCGGTCCGAAATTTGGTTTAAAAATCAGACCGTCAAACTAAAGGCAAATCGCTATGTCCAAACTCGCCCTGTTGGGTGGTGAACCGCTTCGCAAGAAGCCGTTTCCGTCCTGGCCACAGTTCATGAATTCGGATGTGGAGCGGCTGGTCAAGGTGGTGGAAAGCGGGCACTGGGGTGGGTTTCCAGTGCCTGGCAAACACAGCGGTGAATTTGCCGCGCGTTTCGCCGAGTTGCACGGCGCCCAGTACGGTCTTTGCCTGTCCAATGGCACGGTCGCCCTCTACGCCGCCGCGCAGGCGCTGGGACTGAAATTTGGCGACGAGGTCATCATGCCGGCCTACACGTGGGACGGCACCGCGGTGGCCGTCATTCAAGCCGGCGGAGTGCCGGTCTTTGCCGATGTGGATCCCGATACTTACTGCCTCGATCCGCAGGCCGTGCGCGCGGCGCTCACTCCGCGCACGCGGGCCATCATGCCGGTGCATTTGGCGATGCGTTTCGCGGACATGGACGCGTTGCTGGCCATTGCGCGTGAACACAAGCTGGTGATCATCGAAGATTGCGCGCATGCGCATGGCGGGCGGTTTCAAGGGCGGGGCGCTGGCGCGGCGGGCGACGCCGGTTGTTTCAGTTTTCAAGAGAGCAAGCTGATGACAGGAGGCGAAGGGGGTATTGTATTGACCAATCGGCTGGATTGCTACGAAGCGCTGCAAACCATCATCAACTGTGGCCGGCCCAGCCTGACCGACCAGTTTCCCCGCCCATTGCTCGGCGGGAACTTTCGCATGACGGAACTTCAGGCCGCGCTGCTCATCGGCCAACTGGAGATGTGGCCGGAGTTTTGCGCGCGGCGCACCCGCCATGCGGCCTTGCTCAGCCAGGCGCTGGGCGCATTGCCGCATGTGCGTCCGCTGCCTCCGCAGCCCGGGCTTGGGCGCGAAACGATTTACAATTACGTCTTTCAGTATCGCCCCACCGGTCCGGCTCCGAGCCGTGATCTGTTTGTGGCGGCGGTGGCGGCTGAGGGGGTGCCCTGCGACGGCAGGTTTTACGAGCCCGTCTATCGCAGCGACCTGTTTCCCGTGACTCCGGAGAATTGCCCGCAACTTACTCTGGGCCGCGATGAGCCGATTGATTATGGCCGGTGCCGGTGCCCGGTTTCCGAGCGCGCCGCTTATCACGAATCCGTGTGGATGCCGCACCCGGTGTTGATCGGCGAGGAAGCAGACGCGCTGGACGTCGCGCACGCCGTGGAGAAGGTAGTGCGCAATCTTGGCGAACTGGCGAAGGCCGATCCGAAACTGGCGGGACTGAAGGCTTGCAGCCGGGCGTTGCGGGCTCGGATGGAGCGGACGCTCAATTATTAACGGGAGACCATGAACCCGCTGACCGGCTCGAAACACGGTTCTTCGGTAGGGACGCCTCGCCGAGGCGTCCGCGGGCGTCCCGGCGGGACGCCCCTGCCTGCAAATGCGATCATTTTGTTGGTGGGTTTGGTTTTGGCCTTTGTGGCCGCACCCAAGGCGGCCGCGGCCGATTGGACCGTCCAGGTTGAAGAGCCGACGGGGCTTTATCCACGGACCAACGAAGTCGTAAGGGTGCCTTACGGAAAGATCGGCGGCGCGCAGGCGGCTTGGCGTGTGACGGACGCGCGGGGCAACGAATTGCCGTGGCAGGCAACCGAAGACGCGCTGCTTTTCCCAGCAACTCTAATCCCTGGCGAATTGCCGGAATATCGCCTTACCGCCGCGCCGGAAACAAAGACAAATTTCGTCAACCAGATTCGTCTGCGCAAGATCGGGATGAACCGGGTTGAATTGGGCAATCGCTTTTTTCGTGTCCTGGTGGACAAGCGCGCTGCCGCGATCATTGAAGCCTACAATCTTAGCGCCGACACCTATCGCACATTGAATCTCGTAGAGACGACGCCGGAGGACGCGGCTTCATTTAAGGACGATGCTGCCGCCTTCCAGGCCATGGGGTTCACTCCTGTTCCCGGCGTGCCGGAAGGAAATGCCGGCTGGACCAGCCTCGGTGGCGACAGGCCGATGACGAAGGTGGAAATTCTCGAAGCGGGACCGTTGCGAGGAAAAGTGCGCTTGACCCGCACAAATGAGAGCTGGGAGTTGACCTGGACGGCCGGCAGCCGCGCCTTGATCTGGCGGGCGAAAAAGGGCTTTCGTTTTACGGCCATTTCCGCCTCGCCCTACCTGCCATTTGACCGTTGCGTCGGCGGCTCCGAGTATGCCTGGCCGACGGGGCCGGATGAGGAAGAACCGCCCGATCACAATATCGCCGTTCGCAACTGGCCGAAGTTGCCGGGCGGACATGTGGTCTATTATCAACACGCCGAGAATTACGGGGCGCTGGGGTTCGTGGCCCTCGATACCAACTTGACGTGGACGGGAATCGGCTCGCGGCGTTTTGTGGCGGAGAAGGATTCTGGGGAAACTGTCGTTGCCATTACGTTTCCCCAATCGTGCGGTTGGAACACCGCGCTCCAAGGCTGGCGGGAAAATCGGATTCTACGGCAACCGCTGCTGATTGAGGTGAACCAGGCGGCGGCGCCCGGCCCGGCATTGGCAAAGTCCGCGGAACGCGTGGCGGAGGTCGAACACGAAACGGCCCATGGGCCATCCGAGCCATTTAAACCCGAGACCATTTCGCTCGATGGCGACTGGGAGCTTGCCTGGTGTGAGAAAGGGGAAGGCCCGCCGACCAATGGCTGGCGGAAGGTCAAGGTGCCGGGCACTGTCCATACGCAATGGCTGGATCCGTCGAAGATTTACAGCCCGGATGCGACTTGGTTGAGTTACAAGGAATGGTGGTATCGCCGCGGCTTCGACTTGCCGGAAAGCTTCGCCGGGCGGCGATTGCGGTTGCAGTTCGACGCCACCGATTATTACGCCGACACATGGCTCAATGGCACGCGGCTTGGGCGGCACGAAGGTTACAACGATCCTTACGAGTACGACGTTGCCGCAAACGCTCGCCTCGGCGGCGCCAACCAATTGCTGGTCCGCACCTGGACACCCGTGGATTATTACTGGAAGCACCGCCCCTATACAATCAAGGGCGCTTACGGGGCTGTGGACCAGAAGCCGGACGACATCACCGCGGTCGGCATCACCCGGCCAGTGCGTCTCGTGGCTTCCGACGCGGTGGTCATCAAGGACCTGGCCGTGGACACGCGGTTGACCGATGACGGCAACGCGGAAGTGGAGGTGGAAATTGAGTTGGACGGCAAAACTGAATCCCCTTTGCAGGTCGAGCTGACGCTTTCGCCGAGAAATTTTCCCTCCGCGGAACGGTTTTGGACGAGGGGCACAATCTCAGGCGGGAGCGTGCGATTGCTGATTCCGGTAAAGAACCCGCAACTCTGGTGGACGTGGGACCACGGCAAGCCGAATCTCTACACGCTTGACGTGAAGCTGAGCGACGAGGCGGGCCGCGTGATCGACGGCAAGAGCCTGGCCGTGGGCATCCGCGAGATCGAGAGGGTCGGCTGGACGTTTTACCTGAACCGGCGGCGGATGTTCATCCGCGGATCGAACTACTACGACAACCTCTACCTGTCCGAAATGGACCGCGCCGCTTACGAGCGGGACCTGGGGCTGATGTTGCGGATGAACATCAACCTTCTCCGGTTGCACTGCCATTTTTCCAATTCGGAGTTTTATGATCTGGCGGACGAAAAAGGGGTATTGATCTGGCAAGATTTTCTGGAGGCATGGTATCCGGAGGACCGCGCCTTTTCATTGCGCGCGGCGGCGCTTTACGACCCGCTCATCCGGTCGGTGCGAAATCATGCCTGCGTGGCCTCATGGACGACTTGTGATGAGGAAAGCCCCGAGAATTACCGTGACCTGACCAAGCACCTGGCGCCGCGGCCCGCCTTGCTCGATCCGCAGCGCCGGGCCATCGTGCGTTCGACTGGCCGTTTCGGCGACGCCCACGTTTATCACGGCTGGTATGACGGCTCGATCTGGGAATACGCGCAGATGACCGAGCCGTTTGTTTCCGAATTGGGCGCGACTTCGCTGCCGAACTACGAGACGCTGATGAAATTCATGCCGGACGCGTGGCCGATCCACGAGCACGAGGATGAATGGTTCTTCCGCCGCCTGCAAATCCCGGAAGCCATGCGGGCCTGGGGCGAGCCGGGCAACCTCAGCCTCCAGGACTATATCCCGCGCACGCAGGCCTATGTCTCGCGCCTTTTCCAAATCGCCTTGGAGCGCAGCCGCCGTCTCAAGTACAACCCTGCCGGTGGCATCTGCCACTTTCATGCGATTGACATCTGGCCCTCGGTGACGATGGCGGCGATAGATTTCTACCGGGTGCCGACCAAGGTTTTTTATACGGTGCAACGAAGTTTCGCGCCGGTGTGCGCGAGCCTGGAATATGATCGCGACAAGTGGCGCGGCGGCGAAACGTTCCGTTGCGGTGTCTGGGCGATCAACGACAAGTGGGAGCCGGTGCCGGACGCGGTGGTCCGTTGGCGTATTGTGGACGCCCAAGGCGCGGAGCAGGCTGCCGGCCAATGGCCCGCCGCCATGGCGGAAGATTCGGCGCGCCAGTTGGGAAACGTGGAATGGGCGGCGGCTGGCCGCGGCGCCCATCAACTTCGGGCCGAGGTCCGCGATCAAGCCGGGGGTGTAATTTCGTCGAACCTATTTGAGTTTGAAGTGACGGATTAAGGGGAACGTGGACGAGACAATTTGGGCTATCAAAGTGTTGACGCGAACAAAAAATTGCCAAGAATGGTTGTATGCGGTCGATTGAGCTTTTCACGGGAGCAGGAGGGTTGGCGATCGGGATGGCCCGCGCCGGATTCGATCACGAAGTCGTCATTGAACGCGATCACGATTCCTGTGAAACGATTCGTTTGAATAAAAGGCGCCAACTCTGGCCCGTCGCGGAGTGGACATTAAACGCGGGCGACGTCGAACAGTTCAACTACGCGAACATTCCTGCCGGTATGGATCTCGTCGCCGGCGGCCCGCCATGCCAGCCGTTTTCGCAGGGAGGCAAGCACGCCGGCCAGAAGGACACGCGGAATATGTTCCCCGAGGCGGTTCGCGCCGTTCGCGAACTCAAGCCTCGCGCTTTCGTTTTTGAAAACGTCAAGGGGCTTCTCCGGGAGGGATTCACCAAGTACTTCAATTACATTTTGCTTCAATTGGAGTTTGTTGACTGCGTCAGGAAAAACGGGGAGGAATGGACGGACCATCAAGCCCGGCTTCAACGTCTAAAAACCGAAGGACGCTATGGCGGGCCTCATTACAACATCGTCGTTGATCTGCTCAATGCGGCCAGTTATGGGGTGCCCCAACGCCGCGAAAGAGTTTTTATCGTCGGATTCCGCGACGACGTGGGGGAGAAATGGTCTTTCCCGAAAGCGACGCATTCAAGAGATGCCTTGCTTCGCGATATGTGGGTCACCGGCGCTTATTGGGACCGCCACAAAATTTCCAAACCGCGACGACCGATCCTCGGCATGACGGCGCTTTCCGCGGTGGGCCGTGTCCGGGAATTTGAATTCGTTTCTTTCTTGAAGCCGTGGCGCACCGTCCGCGATGGGCTTGCCGGGCTGCCCGACCCCGTCAAATATCCCGACACCGAGATTCCTAATCACGTCTTCAACCCGGGGGCTCGTTCCTACTCCGGCCATACGGGGAGCCCCCTTGACGAACCGGCCAAAACCTTAAAAGCGGGAGATCACGGAGTTCCCGGCGGTGAAAACATGCTTCTTCTGCCCGACGGCAATGTTCGCTATTTTACGGCCCGCGAAAGCGCGAGACTCCAGGAATTCCCCGACGATTTTGTGTTTTACGGCAGTTGGACCGAATCCATGCGGCAGATCGGCAATGCCGTGCCCGTCACCCTGGCGGAAGTCGTGGGAAAAAGCGTCGCTAACGCCCTAAGGCAGGCCTCACGGCTCCAGGAAAACGGCACAACCGCCAAGCGATATGCCTGAGCCATTCGACGTGGATGCGTTCAAGGCGAAATTGCAAGCGCTGATCGCCGAATTGCCGGAAAAAGAAGCCCTTGCCAGCCTTCGTCCGTCCCGCCTAGCCGCTCTCAAGGAGGAAATCGAAGCCGCGATAACGCTGCTGCAAGATCTTTCGCTGCGACTCGATCCCGTCAGCCATCCGCCGTTCATCTTCGACCCGGCGGACCCGAAGGTAATCGGCGAACTGATCGCTCGAACCTTGTTGCTCCAGCCGGTCGGACCGCTTTCAAAAGTCGCGAAATTCTACGGCTCGGGGGTTTACGCAATCTACTACCGAGGCGATTTTCCCGCCTATCGTCCCATCAGCGGGACCGAAAACCCCATCTACGTTGGGAAAGCGGACCCCGCGACGCCGCACGCTCAAACGGTGCTGCAGCAGGGCAATGGTCTTTCCACTCGACTTCTGGATCATAAAAGAAGCATCGCCTCCGTGACCAATATCAAGGCGGCGGACTTTGATTGCCGTTATCTGGTCGTAAAAAGCGCCTGGCAGGAAACAGCGGAGGATTACCTCATCTCCTGGTTTAGGCCGATTTGGAACAATGAGATGGGGGTCTGTTACGGATTCGGCAAGCACGGCGACGCGGCCAAAACCCGCGCCAATCGTCGCTCCCCCTGGGATACGTTGCACCCGGGTAGAAAATGGGCGCTAACGGCCGACAACGTGCCCAACGAAAAAACTGTCGAACAGATTTTGGCAGCCATCGCCGGGCATTTTGTCAAATATCCCCCCACCAGCCCAGCCAAATGAGAGCCCGACGGCTGGCACGAAATTATCAAGGCCGGAACCTTGCCAAAAAGAGGGCGCCAGACGTCCTGACGCCCGCGCGGCGATCCCATTTGATGAGCCGCATACGTTCGTCCGGTTCAAAAATGGAGGCGGACTTTGTCGCGGCGCTCAAGGCTCGGTGCCGGGAACCATTTGCAATGAACGACCGCGCGGTGTTCGGAACTCCCGATGTCGCATTCCATCGCGCCAAATTGTGTGTTTTTCTTGACAGCGACTTCTGGCACGGTTGGCAATATCCTCGCTGGAAACACCTGCTCAAGAGCAGTTTTTGGCGGCAGAAGATAGAAAACAACCGGGCGCGCGACACAAAGGTCACGCGAAACCTTCGCCGGCAAGGTTGGACCGTAATTCGCGTTTGGGAGCACAACTTACGCGGAAAAAGAGATCCCGTGCTTTCCGCGATCGTTTCCGCGGTCCGACCTCGAAGGAGAATTCCGTCAAGCGGCAAGCCATGAGACATTTCATCGCCCTGACTGCGGCCGCCATTGCCACCGCCGCCCCGCAAACGCTGCTTTCCGCGGAGGAGAGACAGATCACCCACACGCGTGATGGGCATATCCTCACCAATACCCGCGTCTGGTCTCCTGACGGCCGCTGGATTGTTTATGATGTGCGCTCGGATGAAGCCGGCGCGGTTTTTGATGGCAAGCGAATTGAAGCGGTCGATGTCGAGACCGGCGCGGTGAAATTGCTTTACGAATCAAAGCGCGGTGCGGCTTGCGGCATTGCGTCGTGGCATCCGCGGGAGATGAAAATCGTTTTCGTTCTCGGCCCGGAAAATCCCACGCCCGACTGGTCCTACAGCGTAAGCCACCGGCAGAACGTCATCGTGAGTTTTCTACAGCCCGGCGTGGCCCAGAACCTCGATGGGTGCGATCTCACGCCGCCGTTCACGCCCGGCGCCCTGCGTGGCGGGTCGCATCTCGCCGTCTGGGACGCGGCGGGCGGTTGGTTGAGCTTTACCTACAATGATGCCCTGGTGGAGTCGGATTTGCGTGACGTAGCCGTGGCTGTTCCCGCCCAGCCGGTGCGGGTGTCGCGCTCAGGTCCGCGCAACCACGATGGGAATTTGTTCTGCGTTCTTGCCACCCGCACAACGACAAAACCAAAACCCGGCTCCGACCAAATCTCCCGCGCCTGCGAGGAATCGTGGATTGGCGCCAACGGCTACATCCGCCCTGACGGAACGCGACAGCGGCGCGCCCTGGCTTTTCAGGGGACTGTGGTCACGGCAAACGGCGGAATTCTTTCCGAAGTTTTCGTCGCCGATCTCCCGGAGGATTTGACGCAGCCCGGGGATTGTCCGCTGGCGGGAACGAGCCAACATCGTCCCTGCCCGCCAAAAGGTGTCACGCAGCGCCGGCTCACGTTCACAACCGGGCGCAAATTCCCCGGCCTGCAAGGGCCGCGCCACTGGCTGCACAGTTCGCCGGATGGCTCCCGGATTGCCTTCCTGATGAAAGACGACTCCGGGGTGGTGCAGCTTTGGACGGTCTCCGCTGACGGTGGCGCACCCGCGCAGCTCACGCACAACCCGCACGACGTCGCCTCCGCGTTCACCTGGAGCCCCGATGGCCGCGGCGTTGCGCATGTCATGGACACAAGCGTTTGTCTGACCGACGCGGCCACGGGCGAGACGACGCGCCTCACGCCGCGATGTGATGACGCCAGCGCGCCACGCCCCGAAGCGTGCGTGTTCTCACCCGACGGAAAAAAAATCGCGTTTGTGCGCCGGATAAAAACCGGCGGCGGCCTGGCCAACCAGATTTGCGTGGTTTTCCTGGAAAACGGCGCCTCAACCCAATGAAACTGTTCAGGAATATTCCGGCGACTGGCGCGTCAACTCGAATCACCCTGCTTGCATTTTGGGTGCGGGCGATGGTGGTGTGCGCGCTTATGGTGTGGCAGCACGCCGTGGGCGCCACCTTTCCGAACTACCAGGAGTTGGACAAAGGCTTGTGGAAACCGTGTTTGCTGCCCGGCCAGCATGGGTTTGTATTTACCATGTATGGCACGCCCGGAGACCTGGATGGCCTTCGAAATCTGGCGGGCGTGATGCGGGCACAAAAACTGGGCAACGGGTTTGATCCCGGACCAGCGGCCCGCGCCGCATCCAAACCTTTGTTTGACTACGCGGCAACGCTCGGTTGGCCCGTGATGGCTTACCCTGGCTGCGCGGACATGCAGATTGAGGGAGGCGATTGCGTTCTCAAAAGCGACGACGAAGCGGCTCTCGCGGAAATGGATCGCGCCGGGGTCTTCACCGCCGTGCAACTTGGCGAATGGGGTTACTATTTTCATAACCTGGCGCCGAACGAACCCTGGTGGCGCGATGTTTATGGCAAGGAATTCGAGTCCCATCGGCACTTGATGAGGCCTGCGGGGCTGGCTGGATACGAGCATCGGCCCACGAGCCGGCGGGAGTGCTATGATACGCTCAAGAACTACTTCAACAGCCGCGGCCGTGACTTGTTAAACCGTGTTATCAGTGTCACGGGCCATTCGCATTATGAAGCGTATGCGGGGGAATGGGGCGCGCGCTGCATTGGTCTCGAGGTGGGGGAGAACATCGCTTTTACCCAATCCAAACTGGCTTTTGCCCGCGGCGCTTCCCGACAATGGCAACGGCCCTGGTCGGTTCAAGTCAGTCCCTGGTTTGCCGGAGCCTGCACCACCCACGGGCCCTTGCGAGCAGAGGGGGGAGGGGCGCGCGGTCTCGACGCCGGCCACTCCTTAAGCTTTTATGAGCGAATGTGGCTGCACGGCTGGTTTGCCGGGGCGGCCATGGTCACGCCGGAAAACAGCCTGGCCATTTTCTTCGAGCAAGCCGGGGCGCCGTGGACCCTCACAACCCACGGGCAAAAAGCGGCTGAGTTTTTTCGTTTCACACAGGAGCACGAGCGTGGGATTCCCTGGACCCCGGTGGCCATCGTCTTGGACCATTTAGCGGGCTACAATGCGTACATGGACAAGCCGTGGGGGATTCTTGAGCCTACTGCCGGTGATCGGGAGGTTCGCGATTTGTTCGATTACCAGGTCTTTCCCGGCAGCGACCACATCCACACCAGGCCGGACCCGGCCAACCCGGAAGCCAGTTATCTGCGGCCCACTCCATTCGGCGAAATCTTCGATGTCCTCCTGTCAACGGCTTCGCCGGAGTTGCTTGCCCAATACCCGGTCATTCTCCTGGCTGGCGACATTCAATTCGATGATGGATTTGTGGACGCTTTGGCCGGGGCGTTGCGCCAGGGGCGCCAAGTGCTGATGGCCGCTCGTCATCGTGACGCGCTGGGCCAACGATTTGATCGTTTGGAAAGGTCGGGAGACATCCGGGTGCTGGAGGCGTGGGTGAACCCGGCGACCAAACGTCCAACCGCGATTTCAAACGAGCATCTCAAGCGCCTTGCCGCGCGCCTCCTTCCCGTAGAAGTAACTGGGGACGCTATCCAATACCAAATCAACCGCGGCTTGCGCGGCTGGGTGATCGAGTTGGTCAATAATCGCGGCGTGATCAAGAAACCAGCTCAGCCGGCGCAGGTGGATGCAAAGGAAATAGCGCGGGTCCAACTGAGATTGAACGTAAAATGCTCCCGGGCCAACGAGTGGAATTCGCAACGCGCTTATGAGAATCCCCGCGATTTGAGTGTGAGCGTTCCTCCCGGTTCGACGGAGTTCATTGAGATTTTCACGGACGGGGAAGCAAGAAAATGAGGCGCCGGACTTTGGAATTTGGCGAATGAAATTGCATCGGCTGGCGTGGGGGGCAGGGGTCATTGGTTTGCCGCTGTCCCACTATTGGCTCGTGGCGCAAGTCGAGCCGTTTTATTCGTCCATCTACTGTTTTCTTTGGTGGTCGTACATCTTGGCGGTGGATTTTGCGGTTTGCCGGCTGCGCGGGTCTTCGCTTTTGCGTGATCAGCCGTGGGAGTTTCTGGTGCTGGCCGTCTGGTCCGTGCCGGTGTGGCTGCTCTTTGAAATGGCCAACCTGCGCCTCCATAATTGGTATTATGTGATGGCGCCGTACGGGTTTTCCTGGGCGACCTTTTATCTGGTTCTCGCCTTCGCCACCGTGCTTCCGGGGATATTTGAAACGACCTTATTGGTGCTCGCTCTGATCGAGAAATTTATTCCCGGCGGAATGGTCCGAGGACGGCCATTCGCCGTGAGCGGGTTGAACATTGGCCTGCAACTGACGCTGGGCGCGGGGATGCTGGCGCTGGCCCTGGCGTTCCCCAACAGTTGCTTTTGCCTGGTGTGGGGCTTCGCCTACTTTCTGACGGACCCGATATGTTTCTGGGCCAGGCGGGCGGAGAAGAATCACGCCGGGCGCAGTCTGCTTGGCCAATTGGCGGCGGGCGACAACACACGGCTTGTGGCGCTGCTCGCGGCGGGATTCATTTGCGGCGGGCTATGGGAGGCTTGGAACCTCGGCGCGCGAACCAAATGGATTTATTCGGTTCCTTTCTTTGACGAACTGAAACTGGGGGAAATGCCGTTGTTGGGCTTTCTCGGTTTTCCGCCCTTCGCGCTGGAATGCTACACGCTGGTGAACTTCCTCAGCCTGCTGCGGGACGGGCGGAATTGGGAATTGAGCCCGCCAGAAAACAGCAAGCGTCGCGGCATGGCTGCGGTGGGCGTCGCGGCGTGCGTGGTGTTGCTACCCGTGGGCATCTTGGGCGCCAGCGCCGCCATCGCCATGGGGGGAACCATTGCTTCTTACGCGACGCCGTTGGACTGGTATTTTTCCCGGGAACTGGGCCAGCAAGGAGTGATGGCCTTGCAAGAAAGACGAGCGTTGCAAGGGAACCAGTTTCTAAAATTGAAGGAACGGCCACCCGAAATTGATCCCGCGTTGTTCGCGAGGATGCATCGCGTGGCGCGCATGGGGGAACTGAAGGGGATGGGGCTTAAGAACGCGCTGGCGTTGGAGAAATTGGGAATCAGAGACGTGGAGGATTTGGCGCGGCAAAATCCGGTTGAACTGGCCAGCCGCCTCAAAGCCCTGGGCGGGCGTGTGCGCCTGGAGGAGGTCAAGATTTGGATACGCGCGGCGCTGAGGCGGCAAGACGTGCCGGCCTCCAGGCGCTCCTTCTAGTGTGCTGTTACAGAAATAGCTTTACAATAAACCCTTCCCCCAAAGCGGGGAGAGATTTCCCCGAAAATGAGTTTTCGCGCATAGAACCCATGAACACATGAACCCGGTTGTGCGTCGTTCCATCTCCCTCTCCTCCACACACTTGTGGAGGAAAGCCCCTGACCCGCTCTGAGCGGGCTGAACATGGAAGAAACTTAGCGCGAAAATGTCGTCAAATTATCTCTCAAATATTCAGGGGCTCGCGACGCTCGCCCCTCCCGGGAGGGCGGAGCGCCGCGACGCCCAAATTTCAAATATCTTTGGTTAGACATTTATCTCATTCCAAGACAAGTGGTTGCCTAAAGAGTTTCTTGGAAGGGCTGGGGAGAGGAGGCTCTTTTTTCGGTGGAGGGACTCTCATTGCACCTTGTCTCCGGGCAATTGCTTGATGATGGTCTGCCTTGAACGCTTGTGGCAAATGCCGCAAAGTTCTTGTTCTCGGGTTACATCACTCGGGTTTAGGCGTCGAGGGTTGGCCTTTTTTGACGAGCCGATCGAATTCAAGTCCATACAACGCCTGGTCGTGGACGTAGGCTGGACTGCCTCTGCGCCAGGCCTGGTAGTCCTGAAATCCGCCAACGGGAACTTGTAACAGCGTCCGGTAGAGTGAAGTCGCCGCGACCTCGCGGCTGGAAAGTGGCAGCAGTTTTGGGAAATTCTCCTTTAGGCGAAGAAGAGCAGCATATTCAATCGAACTTTTTCCATCGATGAATTGGTCCCGGCTGATTATTCCGGCGGCTGCCCGTGCTGACAAAGCCACAAATTCATGGCGACCTTGGGCGTTGCAGGTTTCGTATGCCAGAGCGAATAACTGGTCCACTGGGACCAATCCTCTGGAGACACGTATTACGATGAGGCGATACGATATATTAGCGACGTGTTCGGCCATTGGACTTGCAGTTGGCTGCTCGTCACTCCAAAAAATGCGGTAATCTTCAATTGGACGGTTCCATTCCGTCGATAACCATTGCTCTAGTGCCGCATGATGGCGGAGCAGCTTGCCTGCCTGCGGACGGTCAGCCATGAATTTGGTTAGCGAGTGCGATTTTAGAAATGCTTCACGATCATACGTTGCGCAACCGCTCGTAGTCCAAATGATCAACAGCCAGCAGAAATGAAACAACCGTCCAACGCGCTTCATGCTTTAAATGACGCTACGCCGACGGTGGCCCAGCCAAACTAAACATTTTGGCTTTGAGTTCAAGGACGATTGAGATTTGAACCGAGGAAGACCATGGACCTTGAAAGTCATTGCTGGCGTCCCTCCGGCTCAGATTTTTGTCCACCGTCTGTCTATCCTTGGGTGGAGGGCGGGTCAAGCGTTTCCTTGGTTTTGCGGTTCTTTTTGGTTTCGGCGTCCGGAGAAATTGGGGACGAGGGGTCCTACCTTTGCCGTTTTTTTCACTGACAGTGGCCGGCAAACATTGGGGACGTAGTTAAACATTTAACATTTGCAACTTTTCGCGGCAGCTCTGGAGAGCCTTGGTTATGTCATCCTGGAGAATTGTGCATTTTTGACAAAGTTTTTTCTCTGCGCGCTCTGCGTCTCTGCGCGCTACGGCTGGCTCGTTCCGGAGAAAACTTCAGAACTTCTCTACCACGAAGGTCACGAAGTCTTGAAAAAGAAAATCCGAACCTTCTTTTCTTCGTGGTCTTCGTGTCTTCGTGGTGGAATTCGGGTTGCGGCTCGCCGCGCTGTGCCTTTGCGTTGCATTCCACCAGTTTTACTACATGGACACGGCTCAGTTCATGAGCAACACGTTAAGCCTGTTCAAAAACCTTCGGTAGGTTTCACATCTTGACGCATTCTTGTTTTCATGGGCGCGCATGCAAACAATGCAACGCTCTGGAGGACCGCGATGACTCGCAACGGCAAAATCGCCCGCCCCCCGCTGGCCATCCGTCCGCAACTCAACCAGCGCCCCGGCACCGCCCCCGAGAGCCTGCTTTCCGCCTTAACCCGAACCCAATTGAGCTAAATTGAACCCAATTGAGCCGCAGTTACCCCCCCGGGGGGACGCCGTGGGGGGCACCGCGCCCCGATGCCCTCGCTCTCTCTTTTCGGGCGCAAGAATTCTCTCACGCACCCGTCGGGCTGATCTCAACCCGATTTGTCAACGAGAACAGCGGCGTCTGCGTAAACGTTGCTCATTTGCTTTTCGCCAATGAATTCGTGAACCGCGCTTGCAGTTCGCGGGGCGTTGGTTCTTAATTTTGGCCGGATGAACATTCAAACTGTCCCTTTTACCAAGGAGGACCCGTGGCGCGTCTTCCGCATTATGGCGGAATTCGTCGATTCCTTTGAAATTCTATCGCAAGTTGGACCGTCGGTGACGGTTTTTGGCTCGGCCCGCACCTTGCCCAGTGATCCCTATTACAAGGCCGCGGTGGAAATGGCCAGGGAGTTGGCCAAGAGTAAACTGCCCGTCATTACCGGTGGCGGCCCTGGGATCATGGAGGCGGCCAACCGAGGCGCGGCGCAGGATGGAGGCAAATCGGTCGGCCTGAACATCGAACTGCCGCACGAGCAAAAGGGCAACCGCTTTACCAATGTCCCGCTGCATTTTCATTACTTTTTTTCGCGCAAGGTCTGCTTTGTCAAATATAGCATAGCCTTCGTTTTTATGCCGGGCGGCTTTGGCACCCTGGATGAATTCTTTGAACTCCTTACCCTCGTGCAGACCCAGCGCATTCCGCGATTCCCTCTCATTCTCTTTGGCCGCGATCACTGGCGCGGCCTTTTGCGCTGGATGAAGGGCACGCTGTTGAAAGAAAAAATGATCAGCCCAGGCGATATGGATTTGTTTTTCCTGACGGACGATGTCCAAGACGCGGTGCAACTTATCCTGGATTATATGAAGAAAGTTGGCCCGCCTGAAGTCACGCCGCGCGCCCTGGCATAATCCGTTTTGTCATCCGATGTATAAAGTCACGCGTTTAGAAAATGGGCTGACGGTGGCCACGGCGGAAATGCCGCACCTGGCCAGCGTCAGCGTTGGGATATGGGTTGGGGTCGGCGGCCGGCACGAACCGGCGCCGCTTAACGGCGTCTCCCATTTTATCGAGCACATGTTGTTCAAGGGAACCACGAAGCGTTCCGCCCGCGAGATTTCCCAGGCCGTCGAGGGAATCGGCGGCTACCTCAACGCCTTCACCAGTGAGGAACAGACCTGCTTTTACGCCCGCGCGCGCCAGGCTGACTTTGCCCTGCTGCTGGAGGTGCTGGCGGACATGTTTTTGGGTTCCACCTTTGAAACGGTGGAAATCGATAAGGAACGCGAGGTGATCAAGGAGGAGCTGGCCATGTACATGGACCAACCGCAGCAATACGTCCAGGAGTTGCTCAACGCCACTCTCTGGCCCGATCAACCCCTCGGCCGCTCCATCACGGGCACGGAGAAGACCCTCGACGCCATCCGCCGTCCGCAGCTTCTTGAATATCAAAAGAGCAAGTACGTGACCGGCGCATCACTCATTGCCGTGGCCGGGCGGATCACCCATGCGGAGGCAGTGCGGGCTGTCAAAAAGTACTCGCGCCGATTCGCTCTCGGCCATCGTCCCGGTTACATTTCCGCCAGCAGCGCCCAAACCAAACCGGCCATTTGCCTTTGCACCCGAGACACCGAACAGACGCAAATTGCCTTGGGCGTCCGCGGTTGCTCGCGCCATGATGAACGGCATTTTGCCGTCCGCGTGCTCAACGTCGTCCTCGGTGAGAACATGAGTTCGCGCCTCTTCCAGACGGTGCGGGAAGACCACGGTCTGGCTTACTCCATTGCCAGTTCCGCCAGCTTTTTCGATGACGCAGGGGACATTGTCATTTCCGCCGGCCTTGACCTTGATAAGGTCGAGAAAACTCTGAGAATCATCCTCCATGAAATGAAACGCCTGACGGAGGAACTGGTGCCGGCGGCTGAATTGCGCCGCGCGCGCGATTATCTGATCGGCCAGCTTGATTTGAGTTTGGAGGGCAGTGAAAACCAGATGACGTGGGCTGGCGAACAATGGCTCGGCTACGGCAGAATCTATCCCCCCGATGAAGTCAAGAAGCGGTTGAGCGAAGTCCCAGCCGGCAAAATCCGCGCCGCGGCGCGAGAGTTTTTCCGCCCCGACCGGCTGAGTCTGGCGGTCGTCAGTCCGTTGAAAAACGCCCATGGCTTGGAAAAACTGCTGGCTGTCTGATGGCCCGTGCGCGCGATTCCGCAATCGATCCAAACTTCGCACACGCCTGAATCGCTGGTGGCGCGGCTGGCCGGCGAGCGCGGTGTGGTGTTGCTGCGCAGCGCCTTTTTCGAGTCGCCACAGGCTCGTTACTCGTTTGTCGCGGCGCGTCCCATGTTGCTTTTTCGCTCTTTCGGGTCGCGTTGTGAAATGGACGGCCCGGGCCAGGTTCAGTTTGGCAATCCGTGGAGCATTCTGGAAGAGATGATGGCGCGCTTCGAATTGCTGGACGAAATGGACCTGCCGTTTCCTTTGGGCGGCTGCTTCGGTTATTGGGGCTACGATTTGAAAAACTTTGTCGAACCCCGATTGCCGCGGACCGCTGTCAACGATTTGGGTTTGCCGGATTGCCTGGTTGGTTTTTACGACAGCCTCACGGTTTTTGACCATCGCCTGGATAAGACTTGGATTATTTCGACCGGTTTTATGGCGGACGGTTCGCGGAGCGCCGCGCGGGCGCGCGAGCAAATTGATTTTTGGACCGCGCATCTCTCTTCCGTTCCCGTGCCGGCCACGGCGGCGGACCCGGCGGGTTCCCATGTCAAATCGAACTTATCCCGCGAAATGTTCATGGCCAAAGTGGGCCGCGCGCGGGAATACATTCGCGCGGGGGATATTTACCAGGTCAATCTGTGCCAGCGCCTGAGCGCCCAAACGCCGTTGACGGGATGGAACTTTTTTGAACGATTGTGCGATGTTTCGCCCGCGCCTTTCGCGGCCTACCTGGATGGCGGGGATTTTCAGATTTGTTCATCCTCGCCGGAAATGTTTTTGCGCCTCCATGGCCTGGAGATTCGCACCCGGCCGATCAAGGGCACTCGCCCGCGCTCAGCCGATCCCCTCCGTGACGTGCAGTTGGCCTACGCTCTTCAGACCAGCGCGAAGGACCTGTCCGAGTTGGTTATGATTACTGATCTGATGCGCAACGACCTGGGCCAACTGTGCGAGTACGGATCGGTCCAGGTGCCGGAATTGGTGCGTTTGGAGCGCTATCCCCAGGTGCAGCATCTCGTGTCCACGATTACAGGACGATTGCGCGCCGATCGGACGCACCTCTCGGCGCTGGCCTCGTGTTTTCCGGGCGGCAGCATCACGGGCGCGCCCAAGATTCGCGCCATGGAAATCATCGATGAATTGGAGCCGGTCACGCGCGGCCCCTATACAGGCGCCATCGGCTACCTCGGCTTCAATCGCCAAAGCCAGGCGAGTATTGCCATTCGCACCGCCATTTGCCGAGGCGGCGACGTTTTCTTCCACGTCGGCGCGGGCATTGTCGCTGATTCCGTCCCCGAGATGGAATACGCCGAAACCATGGCCAAGGCGGGCGGTTTCTTTGCCGCCCTCGGCCAGCGGCAAAGCAGTCTTGAACCAGCATGCTTAGCCTGAACCATCCAATGAGATTCTTCCTGTTGACTCTCTGTTTATTTGTCACGGCTGCCTTTGGCCAGGAGCCGCCCCGGCCAGGGCTCTTTGACCGCCACAATCTTACCGCCTGGTGCGTAGTCCCTTTTGACGCCAAAAAACGGGGTCCCGAAGAGCGTGCCGAAATGTTGCAGCGGCTGGGTTTTAAGAACTTCGCTTACGATTGGCGGGCCAAGGACATTCCGACGTTTGACGCGGAAGTGGAAGGGCTGAGCAGGCATGGAGTGAACCTGGTTGCCTGGTGGTTTCCAACCGAAGCCAGCGATCCCGCCGCGCAAATCATTCTGGCGGTAATTAGGCGTCACGGCATCCACCCGCAATTGTGGGTCATGGGTGGCGGTGGCCCAGCGAAGACCGAAGCCGGACAGGCGCAGCGCGTAGAACAGGAAGCGGAACGAATTCAGAAGATAGTCGCCTTGGCCGCGCCCTGTGGCTGTAAAGTCGAATTGTACAATCACAATGGATGGTTTGGCCAGCCGGACAACGAAGTCGCGGTCATCAAGCGCTTAAAGGAAAAAGGCGTGGACGGCGTGGGGATGGTCTATAACTTCAGCCATGGTCACGGCGATATGGGGGATTTTCCCGCGATTTGGAAACGCATCAGGCCGTTTATTGTCGCCGTCAATGTGTCTGGAATGGTGGCCGACGAGCGCTTAATCCCGCCTTCACAAGGCGACAAAGAGATGGAAATGCTGCGCACGATCTCTCAAAGCGGCTGGCGCGGTCCCATTGGTTTGATTGCCGAGCAGGGCGGAGACGCCGAGATCACTTTGGCGAACGACCTGCGCGGTTTGGATTGGCTCAGCAAGGAAATTGGCCATGCCGGTTCCGGCGGGCAGCGCCCCGTCTTTAACGTTCCCAGACCAGAGAAAGAATAATCGGGATTCTTTCGATGGGAACCGCCCGCGCCTGCCAAAGCGCCAAGAGCGGCGCAAGCTGCTAACGTGATGCAATCCGGTAAGCTACGCTCACGCTAACGGCCACGGATATTATGCTTATGCATTTGGTCTTTCCGGGACATGGCCCACATCACTCATCGGCAGTTCCAGGAAAAGCTTTAGTTCATTTTCCAGGAGAATTGCCGCCGTGGAATGAGGATTCGCCAATCCGTGTCCCTCAGACTGCGTTCTTAAGATCCAATGCGGAACGATGTCGTGATGCAGCCAAGTCTTAAGCCCGCCAGCGGCCTGTTTGCCGTCTATCTTGGCTTATTTGTGACGGCCTGGGCTGTGTATGTGCTGCTCGTTTACCGGCATGTCCAAGCCCTCGGCGAGGAGAGCCTGGCTTATGCGGCCACGAATATTTGCGTTCGGTTGGTCCTCTGGGTTTTGCCAGTGTTCCTCATGCTCCGGGTCGTTGATCGCGTTAATCCGAGGCGCGGGTTGGGATTGGCCGATCACTGGAAACGGGGCCTGCTTGTGGGACTTGGGTTGTCCGCATTGCTCTTCGCCGCCAGCCTGCTTCGCTTCGGCTGGCCCCACGATGTGGGCCGGAATATCACTTGGAACAGTGTATTGAGCACTTCGCTCGGCATCGCTTCTTCGAGGAGATACCGTTTCGCGGTTTCATTCTGCAAAAGTTCCAGACGCGCATGAATTTTTGGCTGGCCAACGGGCTGACGTCTCTTGTCTTTGTCAGCTTGCATTTGCCCGGGTGGTTCCTGCTGCGTTTGTTCACGCCGTTATTGGCGCTGAACATTTTTCTCCTTAGCTTTGTCTGGGGATTGGTCTTTCGCTATTCACGCTCCCTCTGGGCCTGCATCATCTGCCACGACGCCAATGATTTCATTTCCTCTGTCCTGTTCCATGGGCGGTGATTTTCATCAGGCGAGTCAAATGGAGGTCGGTGTCTTTCTCGTTTTTTTTGGGGCAGCGTCCAAGCCAAGGATAAGCACCGGGATGTCTATGTCTGCGACACCTCTGCTCTCCAAGTCCCAGATGAACTGTTCAAAATAAGAAACACCTGTGGACATTTCGTCCGCGAATGCCTTGACCGGCACGATCTCAACGCCGGTGTTAATATGTCCGAGGTTTTTGAATATCGTCATCTTGGCAGACCCGCTGTAAACCATGAAGGGACAATTTCCAAACTGCATCTCCACCCCAAGTTTTTGTTTGACGAATGCTGTGATTCCTCCACAGCCTTGATGCAATCGTTAATCTCAACAAGGAGGTCTGGATACTTTTCCGAGACAGTTTCCTTTCCCCTGTTGAACGAATAAACGGCGGCAAGCCTCATTGATTAATCCTATAGTAATAGGTCGTTTGGAGTTGTCTTCCCGTTCGTCGTCCATCCCTGAGGAACCTGGCTCACTTTTTCACGCCCTGTTGGTTGATGAACGGGTCTTCCCAATTGACGATACGGTAACGTGCGCGTCGTTCGACAAGTTCAGTCGGGAATTGGCATGGGCGAGCCGTTTTTCCCGGATGATCAGGTTTCCCGCGAGATGCATACCAAACTTCCGACGTTAACGATAGCCGGTGAATGCCAAAACTGGCTGGCCGACGTGGCCATTGCGCTTCGCAACGCCTTCCTCCGCGTTTCGTTCAACATCCTCGTTGCCCCACTGTCTCCATCCTGGTCGCTTGAATCTGGCAAAAAGCTCTAAGCGAGGCCCCGGCGAGCACGCCTCGATAATCGGATAAAGTTCGTCTGGCTTCCTGGAGTGTTCCCGCTTGCGAGTCACAATGATATTAGTCTGCGTTCGGCCTGGAAGGAGGGTTCGATTATTCTTTCCTTTAACGCCAAACAAAATCAGCTCTGTCACATTCCGAAAATAAAATCCCACGCCACGGCCATCGGGGCCGCCGTCTTTGCGAACCTTATACCATGTGATCAGGGACTTGTATTCAAAACCCCAGGCTTCGACGACCTCCAAACCCCAACCCAGCAAAGCATTTGGCACCCACAGATACAAATGGGCTTTTGGCGAAGCCAATTGCGCAACCGGAAGCCCTTTTATCTCATCAATGCTCAACGTTGGATACCGAAGCAGCCGTTTGTGTTCTGGTGCCATCTTGCCGGTGCGATTAGCAAATCGCCATGGAGGGTCGGCCAGGATCGTTGAGAATTTGCCATTCACACTCAAAATCAAGTTTTCTGATGGGGTCATATATCCTCCTCGAATAAAGTTTTCTTAATGCCGAATACAAGGACTGGACAACCGCCGCCTCCGCCGCCTTCGATACGCGGCAGCAGTTTCGACATCCAAGTCGTCGTTGTGCCGTATTTAGAAAGAATGCCTAATTTTTTAAAGATGTTGCGAAGCTCGTCCGATTTGGTGATGATGACGCCGACACTGATTGCACGAAGCTCAAACAACAGGCGAAAGTTGTTCAGATCGCGATCAAAAAAGGGGTCTTTGTTGCTCCATTCCATTTCTAATGCAACATAATTCTTAAAACAGTCAACTTTATGGGTAGGGCTTTCGATGGACGTTTCATCAAGCTGAATCTTGGTGTAAAACTTTTTCTCTATCCAGCCCCGTTCAAGAAAACCACTTTCCAGCGATTGAACGACCTTGCTTTTTCCGCCGCCTCCTATGGTGATATGGCTCTGCTTCACGCGGAAGCCACGCGGAAGCCACTCAGCACATCAATCAACTCTTTCCACTCTGCGGGAAAATCAGTTTTGAGAACCGCGCAGGCATGTTTCCACTCATGCACTTCATAATTTTCCCGAATAAACAATGGTAAATCTCGGGTACTCACTCACGGTAGTAAGGCTCAAGGAAGCGCACACTTCAAGGCCAATCGGATCAATCGGATTCCTCATCCAGCAGCCATAATGAGGGCGATGATTTCCAGAATCTCCCAAACATGATCGGAAACGCCTGCGTCCAACGGATCCAATATGCGAGCCTGTTCTTCGCGGGAGTCTTTTTCTGAATTGCGGCGGAGGAATACGGACGACACGGATTGATTCTGCCGGTATGTTGGGGGCGGATGATTTCTGGAACTGAACTGGGCAATGGAGCGGAGCGCAACGGCGGCGCGGCGGCGAGCGGGCGGCCGCCGCGGTTGTCGCCGCAGCGGATGTATTCGATCCTGCTGGCGGGGGATGCCAATTACAATGGGCGGTTCTTCACGGGGGTGTTGACGACCGGGGTGTACTGCCTGCCTTCGTGCAAGGCGCGGAAGCCGAAGCGGGAGAATGTCCGGTTTTTCCCGACCGCTGCGGCGGCGCGGGCGGCGGGGCTGCGTCCGTGCCAGAAGTGTCATCCGGATGATTTTGCGCGGGGGTTCGATCCGGTGCTGGAATCGATTGAGACGCTGGTGGGGGAAATCCGCAACCGGCCGTCGGCTTTTGCGGATACCCGCGCGATCGTGCGCCGCTCGGGTTATGGCGCGACGCGTCTCTTTGAGATGTTCCGGCAACATTATCATGCGACCCCGGCGGAAGTGCTGGCGCGAGCGCGCATTGCCGTGGCAAAGGAACAATTGTTGACCACGGACAAGCGCCTGGCGGCGGTCAGTGGCGAAGCGGGCTTTGAGGCGCTGTCGTCCTTTCATCAAAATTTCCGCGAGCTGACGGGGCTGACGCCGGCGGCCTATCGGGAATTGCGCGGGACGCGGAAATTTGTGGTGGCGCTGCCAAAAGGGTACCCACTGCCATATCTGCGCCGGTCCCTGGGACGGGACGCCGGGAGCCTGACGGAACGGTTGTCGGGGGACCGTTTTCAATGTGGCGTGATGCTGGACGGCCTGCCGGCGGTGCTGGACCTGCGGCTGTCCGAGCGGGCTGTAGAGGTGGAAGCTTCGCGAGGGAGCGGGGCGGCGGCGCATGGGGTGGTGGCGCGGTTGCTGGGGCTGGAGCAGGATGCGGCCGGATTTGCGCGTTTGGCGGCGCGGCTGGGGCTGGGGCGGTTGACCGCGGGGCGGGAGGGGTTGCGCGTCAACCAGAATTATTCTGTATTTGACGGCTTAACCTGGGCGATCATTGGCCAGCAAATCAACCTGGCGTTTACCTGCGTGCTGCGGCGGAGGCTGACAGAGCGGGCGGGAGCGGAAGCCGGCGAAGGCTTGAGGGCGCCGCCGGCGGCGGAGACGGTGGCCGCGCTGGAGCCGGCGGACCTTTTGCGGATGCAATTCTCGCGGCAAAAGGCGGATTACTTGCTGGGGTTGGCGCGGGCGGTGGTGGAAAAACGGTTTGACCTGGAGAGCTTGCGTCAGTTTTCCGCGACGCGGGCAGAGCGGACATTGCGGGCCATTCATGGGCTGGGGCCGTGGTCGGTCAATTGGGTGATGATGCGGTCGCTGGGCTTTGCGGATTGCCTGCCGCTGGGCGATACCGGAGTGGCCTCGGGCTTGCGGGCGTTGCTTGAGCTGGAGGAACGGCCCGGCTTGGAAGCCATGCGGCGGTTAATGTCGGTCTTTTCGCCGTATCGCAGCCTGGCGACGACCCATCTCTGGCAATACCAAAAACCCATTCCTATATAAAAATGTATTATGACATATTCTTGACTCCGCTGGGCAAGTTTGCCGCGGCGGTAGATGAAACGGGCGCGCTCGTGGGGGCGGGCTTTGGCGGAAAAGAAGCGCTGCCGCGCTGGGCCGCGGAGTTGACGCATCATCCGCGAGCGGTCGCGGCGGGACGGGGGCAAATTGAGGAGTATCTGGCAGGCAAACGCCGGGAGTTTACCCTCCACCTTGCGCCGCGCGGAACGGCGTTTCAGCAATGGGTGTGGACGGCTTTGCAACGGATCGCCTTCGGGGAAACGCGCTCTTATGGAGAGTTGGCGGCGGAGGCAGGAAAGCCGGGTGGGGCGAGAGCGATTGGACAGGCCGTGGGAAGCAATCCCATTTGCCTGGTGATTCCATGCCATCGCGTCATCGCGGCGGATGGATCGCTCGGCGGGTTTGCTTATGGGGTGGAAATGAAACGGCGCCTTTTGGAATTGGAAAAAACTTAAATGCGCACTTTGAATTCTTCGGATTTTTTGAGGGAACGGGCGAAGGCCGCGAGCAAGGGGGGAATTTGTTCGAGGTCTTTCAAACTGACAACCTCCACGGGGGAGTGCATGTAGCGATCGGGCAAACTCACCAGGGCGCTGGGAATGCCCCCACGCGTCCAAAAGATCACATCCGTATCGGTGCCGGTGTTGTTGGAAGCGGCTTCGTGTTGCAAGGCGATTTTTTTCGCCTTGGCGACAGTTTCCAGGCGCGCCACGACTTCAGGATGATTGCCGCCACCGTGGGTGATGGTTGGTCCGCTGCCAATTTTGATGTCCCCGTGCTGTTGCCGGCTGACCGTGGGATAATCCGTGGCGTGCGTGACATCGACGACCAGGGCGACATCGGGTTTGAGAGTGTAGGCGATTTGGCGGGCGCCCAGCAGACCCACTTCTTCCATAATGTTGGAAACGGCCAGGATCTCCGCTTGCAATTTGCCTCGATCCTCGCTCAAAAGGCGAAAGGCCTCCGCCACGGAGAAAGTGCCGACCCGATTGTCAAAGGCGCGGGCCGTGGCCAGGTCGTTGCGGAGCAGTTCAAATTGGTCGCTCAAGGTGATGGGGTCTCCAATGCGGACCAGTTTCTCGGCCTCCTTGCGGTTGCGAACGCCGATGTCAATAAACAAATCTTCCATCTTCGGCAGCTTGCGCTCCGGGTCGGACTTGGTCAGGTGGGGGGCGACATTGCCGACCACGCCGTTGATCGGGCCGCCGCGGGAATGGATGACGACGCGCTGCGCCTTGGTGATGGCCGGATCGATTC
The DNA here is from genome assembly GCA_052139695.1 of Limisphaerales bacterium. Classification (GTDB taxonomy): domain Bacteria; phylum Verrucomicrobiota; class Verrucomicrobiia; order Limisphaerales; family Palsa-1400; genus PLGF01. The sequence goes on along the minus strand of JBKQWF010000094.1, from coordinate 13,682 downwards.
CTCCCATTTTCCGCACATAGATATACCCTTCCTCACTGATATAATTGACAACCATCGAAATCTCGTCCGCATGGGCGGCCAGCATGAGGCGGGGGGACCCACCCTTATTCAGGACGGCGACGGTGTTGCCGTAGTGGTCACTGAAAGTTTCCTCGGCAAACGGCGTGACATAATCCAGCCAGACCCGCTGGCCCCGGGCTTCGTGGCCCGAAGGGCTGGGAGTATTGATCAGGTGTTCCAGAAACTGAATGGACGCGGTGCGCATGGGTGGGAGTTTATGAGTTGATAAGGAAAAGAACAGCGCAAAGGCAGGGGCGTCCCACCGGGACGCTTGGACGCGTCGGCGAGGCGTCCCTGGCAAATGGACGGAGAATTCATATCTCAATACCGTTGCGGGTTTCGCCCCATTTGACGGACGAGGAGGGGGGTTAGATGATGGGCTTATGGAAATGAACTCAACAAAAGGTGATAATATGGCCCGATTTGAAACTCCCAATGCCCTAAAAAAAGATGCCCGTACGCTGGCCGATGACGCTCGCGCTTTGCTGGACGCGACGGCGGATGTGACTGATCAAAAAGTAACCGAAGCACGCCAGCGCCTCAATGAAGCCCTGTCCGCCGGCAAAGAAGCCGTGGCCCGCGCGCAAGATAAAGCGAGTCAAGGTGTGCAAGCAGCAGATCAAGCGATCCGCAACCATCCTTATCAATCCATCGCCATCGCGTTTGGATTGGGGGCGTTGGTGGGATTGCTGATGACCCGCCGTGATTAGCGCCGCAGTCCTTGACTCTGGAGGCCGCCTCCGACCTGACTCGCTCGGAAGCGGCGAAAAGGATGTTCTTACCACGAAGGGCATTGCAGAAGGTTGCAATGCCCTTTTTTGAAAACAAACAGACCTAGAATTGCTGGCGTGAACGTTCGCTGACGTTTTCGGGTTTTCTTCCAGCCTTGAATTGCTCCCGATTGCCGTTTTGCTGGCGCAGGACTTGCTCGGCCTGAATCCAGTTCTCCAGGTCGCGGCCTTCTTGGGAGCCGCTTTCGAGGTAAAGCTTGTAGGCTAAACTGGCGATTTCTTCGCGAGTTGGACCGGAAGAGGCCGTGTCCCCATTCGAGTTTGAATTTGGATATTTGCTTTTGTTGGCCTGTTTGCCAGGCGCGGCAGATGTTGAAGATTTGATAGTTTGCATAGGGCCTTAAATTAATCTGCCGACATCGGAGCCGGAATGGGGACAATTCCCCACTAGCTGGGGAAGGGGTTCACGAGTTTGACATCAACCCAGGCGGTAATGAGACCCTGGATGAAAGCGGTGGTAGCAAGGTCTGCCAATTCCTCAACTCTGACAAAAGGTCTGGGGCTGACGTAGATGATGTCCTTGGGCTGAAGCTTGAAGTCGCTGGCTTTGCCGGAGACGATGACCCAAAAACTAATTTGAGCGGGAGGGTCATTGTGCCTCTTTCTGTGCGGCCAATCTTGCACAAAGCAACGCCACCAATATAGTGTCGGCGTCCCTTTGGCGTTTAGTGGGTAATCACCTTAGTCGTTGGCGCAACGAACCCCACAGGTTTCGTTGCCTTTTTGTGAGTTCTTCAGAAGACGGTGGGCTCCAGAAGGTTATGTCGATCTCATCGCCCGCAACAATGATCTTTTCGGTGATGCTTTCGACGATCCTGCGCCTCTCTTCGGGGGTGAACTTCGGCCAGAGGCGGTGAAGGTTCGTGGCTTCGGAGACGATTTCGTCGGCGGACAACTGGTGCATTTCGAGGGCATCAATCTCGCCCTGGAGCTTGGGCAGTTCGGCTGCCAGGGCGCGTTCCTGCTCTTCCAGGGGCTTGTAGAGGTTGCCAAAGCCATCGGGCGAGATTTTGTCGCTTTGGTAGAGGTCATAGACTTTGCGCATTTCAGCCTTCACTTTCTCCTGCTGGCGCGCGTGGGCGACCAAGTGCGCCTTCTTGTCCGTCAGATGGGCATTGGAGCTTGAAAGGTGCGCTTGAACCCTTTCACGGGAAATGAAGAAGTCCTCCAACTGCTCTTTGAAGATGGTCTCGATGGTTACGATGGGGATTTTGTTGCGGCACTTGGGGCAGACATACTTGGGCGAGCGGGCGAAGACATACATCTTGGCTCCGCACCCGCAATGAAGCAGACCGGCGAAGAGCTGCACCGTCTTTGGGCCTGGCGCTTTGCCGTCCTTGCGGGCTTGAAGCAGGTCATTGCACTGTTTCCAGAGCTCCTCGGGGACAATCGGCTCGACCGGCGTCCAGACCCATTCCGCCTCCGGCTTGTTCACGAGCTTGCCCTTGCCGTCGCGGTAGGTGTGGTTGGCGCGATACAGGCCCTTGGCGGTCGTGTCTTCCAAGAGGCGGTGAACAGTGGTGTCGGTGAACCGCGCGCCATTCCTGGTGCGGTACCCTGCTTGATTGAGCGTCCGCGCTACGCCCTTCATGCGCTTCTCCTTGGCAAAAAGCTCATACATCTGCTTCCTGACCGGCGCTTCGGCCGGGTCTATGACGAGCTTCCTGTCCTTCCACATGTATCCGAAAGGAGCCGCACCCCCCAGGCTTTTCCCCAGCTTAGCGCGAATCTTGATGGATGCTTTGACGCGGTCTGCTATTTCCTCGCGCTCCCATTGGGACAAGGCCGCAATCATGGTGTAGAAGAGGCGGCCGGCGGGGGTGGAGGTGTCGATTTTCTCCTGGAGCGAAATCATGTCCGCATGGTGCTCGCGGAAGAAATCCGAGAAATCCAGAAGCTCCTTGGTGTTGCGGGCGAGGCGCGCGAGCTTGGAAAAAATGAGGCCGGTGATGCGGCCGCCCTTCACGTCGGTGAGCATCCGCTTGGCCTCTGGGTGCTCCATCACGGTCTTGCCGGAGACACCGGCAAGGTCGTATATCTCCCTCACGTCCCAGCCGTTGAACCTGGCATATTCGCGGGCGCGCTCCTCGTGGTGCTGTGGGCTTTCGCCCTGGGCTTGGTCCTCGGTCGAGACGCGAATCCAGATGCCGACAGGCTTCTTCTGCGCGGGCTGTTCCTTCATGCCATATCTTGTATCCGAAAGCCCTGCGCGGGGCAAGAAAAAAGTGTAGCTAAAACAGATTCAGTCTGATACTTGTTGCCCATGCCAAACACGAGACCTCTGACCGAAAAGGAACTGGCCGCAATCGCAAAGCGGTATCGAAAGCAGGCGGGGATACGTCGCGCCCAGGCGGCGCGGGATATGGGTGTGTCGCAGACTTCCATTTTCAACGCAGAGGAAAGCCCTTCACTGCCTCTGCTCAAACTGCGGATGCGGATGATCGCGGCATACTCGCCGTGGACGGTGATCGGGCCGGTCTTCTTCCTCAAACGACAAAAGCCCGCACCATAGTGCGGGCCGTGTCTCGGTCAGGATTGGCGATGTCAGTCTCCGCCGGAATCCAGCCACCTGGTCACTCTCACGAGGTCAGTGAAGACATGGTCGTCGGGTTTCCCCGTCTCCTGCCAGTGCTTCTCCTCGTCGTCGTGGAGGTAGTCAAGAATGTTCCGCAGGCTTTCGATGGTTTCGAAATCCATGTTTTTTGTCTGTTAGCGTGATAATCGGGGTTTGCCATTCTGGGTCATCCTGGGCGCTGTCGAAGTCGAACCAGAATTGCTCGAGCGCCTCCTCTTCATCCTCTGCGGTGATGACCTCCCTGAACGCCGGAATGGTGATGGTGTAGGTCTTCATGGGAGCGCGCTGATTAAGGCCCATAACTCCTCGACCAGGGCCGCGCCTGCCGTCGCGTTCCAATCCAGGGTTTCAAGGCCCCAGCCGTACAGGTGATTCAGGAACGATGCGATGCTCCCGCGTTCCCTAGCTCTGGCGCCGTTCTCGTCCGCCTCCATAATGGTCTGCACCCCGCTTCGCAGTGAATCCAGTTTTTCCTGTATCGCATCGGCTTCGGGGTGCAAGTTCATGTCATGGAGCCATTCGATGACACAGGATGCCCGCGCCGCTTTCATGGCCGGTGCGTTCCCGCGATACGGCGATTCCACGAATGAGAGCGCGTGTGCCAGCATTTCCTTCTGTGTCATGGCGTTATGCAGGGCTTCCTGCCGTTTGAAGGGGAGTTGTGGATTCCTTGATGAGTGCTTTGGCCTCTTCCACATTGTCCTCCACGTCCGAAACGCGGGAATACAGGCGCGCTTCCATCGCATCGACCCGCTCTTCAAATCGCTCGAATGAACGGGCGACGCTCACGGCGGTGTCGTCCGTGCTCTTGTTTACGATGCGCTCGATGTTCTCGACGACTTCCTTGGCCAGATTGCACGATGGAACCTGCTTGGTTGTAGTCATGGTGATTCTGATGACTGATAATGCGTCCGTTGGCCCGAAATGCCGACGGGGAGAACGCTACGTCTAACATCCTCCAGGGCGGCGGACATGGGAGAACATGGTCGGCACCCTGCAAAACATTAGGACATATTTCCTTGTCAATGTACAGGTTCATCCTAACGTACCATTGCCTGCTGTCAAGCATTTTTACGCGATTTTCGCGAAAGAAATGCGTGCGGAGCGGGGCAGAACGCAGGGCAGGATGTCCGGATGCGCTCTGGTCATCCTCGGTCAGCCGATTCGATGCGGAGCGTCGCCGAAAAGCGCTCCACGCCGCAATAGCTCGGTGTTGATTTGGGAAAGCTCCTCCAGGCACGCCTGAATCGCGTCGTGCGCGGCGATGCCCGCGAGCGCCGCCTCGCGCTGGGCGGTCGTCTTCAAGAGAAACTTGCGCACATTGCCGACGCCCATGCATTGGACAAGGTAATGGAAGGGGCCGTGCTTGGCTCCGCGATGGCAGCGGCAGTTCTTCTTCCCGCAGGTGAGGAATTGTTTGACATATGAGGCGCGCACATACGCCAAGGGAACGCGGAGGCGCGCTGACAGAGCGATCCTGCACTTCAAGAGGGCCGGCGTGGACGTGCTTTTCAGATGAAATATCTTAGCCATATATATGACCAAGACAGCATAGTGGTCTCACGGCTGGCGGTTCTTCTTCGGGCGCCGGATCGCTTCCATCGCCACCTGGTATGTTTCGTCCTGTTTCCGTTTCCGCTCTTCGGGCGTGAGTTCCGACGATGACCGCCTGACCTTGTATCCATGGCTGATTTTGACGGTCTGTGGCTCGGCTGGGGCTGGCATCCTCCGCAATTCCTGGATGAGCTCGTCCGGCAGATAGTAATCGACGCGGGCATCTGCCACCCCTCCGAAGCTCGCGCAAACGGCGGAAGCGATCTTGTGCAGGCGCTCCCTGTCAATCGCGACGACAGCGATCCTTGCAAAGCCCGCTTTGAGGCACTTCGCGACATTGCCGACTTCGTGGTCAATCGTCGTCGTGATAGCGATCTCGCAGGCGATGATCTCTCCGGCTCTCTCCAGGAGCAAATCGACGCTGCCTTTGCCGTCCAATACTTCCTTTTCAATCGTGCTGCGGAAGCTAAGCGCCTCGGCAGCCTCTTTGATGCGCTTCTGGATCGCTTGGTGCTGATTTCCGCCACGGCCCAGATCGGGCGGCGGCTCCGGGATGGGGGCAGGCTCGGCTTGCCGGGATGCCTGGGGCTCTGAAACGGCCACAGGCCGTGATTCGACCTGAGGAACGGCACATTCGTCCTTCTTCGGTTGCGGCGCGGGTTTCAGGGCTTCGACGGCCTTCGGAATCGGCATAGCACCCGGTCTTGGCCTGGGCGAGTCCGGCTCCGCTGGCGTTTCCAAAGCCGCCCGCAACGCCGCTTCGATCTCAGCCCGTGGCTTGCCATACTTCTTTCTCGAAGCCGTTATCACCTCATTCCGCCGCCGTTCGGCTTGTGCCGCATCCTGCTTCTCCGGCAGCCGGATGGAGAGGTTGAAATCGCAGTCGCTCCGCTCGACGCGGGCGACGGCATGGAACTTGTCCAGTTTCTTCAAGCTCTGTGCGTCGAACGAAGAGAAATTCTCCGAGAGCCGCTTGGCGTCGTCATCGCTCACCCTGAATACGATCCGCGTGGCAGGATGGGTGGCGACGGCGCTTTCGAGCTTGGGGTCGCTCCGCAATTGGTGCAATTCCTGGTGGGCGAGCGTAAGGCCAAGGCGGTATTTGCGCGCGCCCTTCAATATCTCCGCCATCGTGGGCGTGATGAAATGGTCGAACTCGTCGATGTAGAGCCAGTAGTCCCGGCGATGGGACAGGGCCTGGGCCTGGCGGCTCATGGCGATCTCCTGGAACTTTGACACGAGGAGCGTGCCCAGCATGTATGAGTTCTCCGCGCCGAAGAGGCCCTCGGGGAGCCGCGCCAGAAAGATTTTCCCGGTGTCCATGATCTGGGCGAAGTCGAGCCTGTTCTCCGTTTGTGAGACCATGTTCCTGATCGGCTTCTGGCTCATGAAGCCCTGGAGGCGGGTGAGGACTGGACCGACGGAGCGGTTCCCGGTGAGCTGCGGAAAGACGCGCTGCCAGTAGTAGATCAATTCCGGGTCGGGAACGGATTTCAGGTACTCCGCGCGGAAGGCAGGCTCGATGAGGAAGCGGCGCAGCTCGGCCAATGTCCCGCCTCGGGGGCTTTCCAGAAACACCAGAATGGAATTCTGCAATACCGTGTCCATCTGGTCGCCCCAGGCGGCCGAGAGGCGGCGGAAGACCGATACCAAGTCGGACGCGAGCAGGGTCTTTTCCTGCTCGGAATGGGCGGAGAGGATATTGAAGCCGATGGGGAAGTCCGCATCGGACGGGTCAACCAGGACCACGTCGTCGATGCGGGATTCGGGAATGATGCCCAATATCCGGTCAATCAAATCCCCGTGGGGGTCAAGGACGCCGACGCCATCGCCGTTCTCTATGTCCTGGCGGATGAGATTGAATAAGAGCGTGGACTTTCCGGTGCCGGACGCGCCGATCACATGTGTATGCTGCACCCGCTGGTCGGGGGAGAGCCGGACCTCGACGGTTTGGCCCGCATGAGCATTGTCGCCCAGCAAGATACCCTTGGCATGAATCACCGAAGCCGGAGCGGCCTTGGTCGCGCCGGTATCGCGCGCGAGGACGGGTGATCGCACGGCGCTTCCGGGCAGGTGGACGAACCCGATCAATTCATCGCTGTTGAGGATCATCCCGGAACGCTTTGTTTGACGGGAGAGGACATCTTCGATGTGGTCCTCCATGTTGGGGTATTCCTCGTTGGAAAGAGGAATGAGCGCGTTCCCTGCCGGGTGGGCGAATACCCGAAGCGAGCCGGAGAGGTCGCGTGCAAGCTCAAGCATCCGTTCGTGCCGTTCGGCTTTTATGGCGATACGGACAAGGGCGGCATAGAGGGGTCGGGCGATCTTGTTCTCCGCCGCGTCGGAGAGTTCGGGCCTATTGACGAAGATCGGTTTGCCGTCATTGCCGTGGACGGAGCGGGCGATGCTCTCCGGCCAGGGATTGACTACTGGTTGGAAAAGGACCTGGAACAAGCCAAGCTCGCCTTCCTCCAATTCGGACAATGCGCCGATGATGCCGATGAACGGGTCGGTCTTTCCGCTTCCAAGCGGAAGCACGAATTCCTGCTCCAAACCGAATTCGACGGCGAATTCCTCCGGGCCATCCAGGGTGCGCCAGGCGTTCTCAAGCGTGCTTTCACGCCGTTGGAACAGGGCTTCGGGGAAGTATGCTCTCAATTGGCGTCGGACGAGCGGAGCGTCGTCGGGATGAACCGCGAATTGGGCCGTGACATGCTGGGGAATTCCGGACAGCTCGAAGGCGATTGGTTCGCGGCACAACGAGAGACTTGAAAGAAACTGCTCGAATGTCTCCTTGGATATGTCGAGCTTGGCGGGAAGCGAAGTCTGAAGCTCGATCAGGGAGCCGCGAATCAATGGTTCCGGCTCCGGTTCCTCTTCGGGTACCGGTTCGGTCCGTGGGGGCTGTGGATTGAGCCGCTCATGGACGGTATCGAACAGGGAAGCCAGAAAGGCCGGCTTGCGTCCGTCGTCAAACCGGGGGTCAGGTTCCGTCAGGGTGTATTGGCGAAACGGGCGAAAGGGCGGCTCCGGGGAGACCGGATGCGGCCAAAGATCGTAGCCGCGCCCGCGTTGCTCCCAGCGGGCGAACTGCTCGCTTGCGATCTCATCCAGCCGTCCCATACCTCATGCCGCCATTGCCGGTATCTTGACGGTGCTGCCTAATTGGACCCGCGAGCGCGTATATATCCCGTCCATCAGGGGCTGATGCTCGAAATAGTCGAGGAACTTGATCCCCTGTGCGGACGTGGTTTCTTCGACAGATCTCTTGACAAGCTCCATGACGCTGTGAAGGAAGGCCATACGGGTGTCCTGCTGGAAATATGTGTCACGCCTGAACCATGCCTCATATACGGGGCCGATGACCGGCAGTTGAATGAGGATGGAATCCACCCGCGTCAGGCCCAGCTTGAGGACGTTCCACAGGAACGAGGCGATGAATGCGATGAGCAACGCGACCGTCGCGTAACCGGAGACATTCCCCAGCGTTTTGATCAGGGCATTTGTCCCGATATACAGGACGAACAACAGCACGACGAAGGAGCGGAGATCGACGACGGCCGGGATCTCGGCCTCTCTCACGCTGAAAAAACAGTCTTTGCCGAATGTGGCCGCGCAGATGTCGAACAACTAGCGCTGCCTGATGACGCGCAGATATTCGCGCTTGTGGGAGAGCACTCCGGCCTCGCTCCAGTCGATGCGGGACAATTGCACCCCCGGCCACGCCTTGGCGCCGATGTCGGTTTCAAGCTTGGCGTAGAAGTCCTGGGCGGAGAAATGAACATCGGACGGGAAAGCGGCAGAATGCCCATATACTCCTCCTTTGCGTGAGCCGAGTTTCTTCGCCACGAAGTCGATCATCTTCGTGCCCTGGATTCGGCCTGAGAAGGCGAACAGGACAAAACCCAACAAACGGGTGAGCGTCATGCCCCAGGCCATATTAGCCACCAAGGGTCTGGTGAATACGTAGGCGAAGCCGAGCAAGGCGGCGATGGCCGTTGCCGTGCCGAGCTTACGTAAACGGGGTTGATTTTCGACCGTCACAAGCGTGTCAAGGGCCAGGATCGGCAGGAGCCACAGGACGAGGAGAGCCTTATCGAGCCGAAAGAGCATGGCGGCGCTGACCGTTGGGGCACTTTGGAACTGTGTTGGTGCGGTCAAGGTTATCCACGGGGCAAAAAAAGCCCCGAAAATGCCCAGGGCGCAAAGCGCAATGGCAAGTTTCTGGGGCGTCCACGATGAAGATGGTTTCGATGTTCCGGCTGGTTGAGGGGGCTGTGGCTCCGACTTGGTTTCCGACATTGAGGTCCTTTTCCATTATGTTGTTTGGCTCCGGCGGCGTCCCATGAGGCAAAACCCGCAATGCAAAAGCATCTGTCCCGGTGACGTTCGGGGTCGGGGCGATATTACTCGGCTCCCGGTTGGATTGCAAGATGAATTCTAGGACAACCTAGGACAACGGAATTCTAAGGCTGGGATGCTCCAGCGTCACGGAGACAGATAGCCAATCTGACCGTGGTGAAAGGTTGTCGTTTATGGCGCGAAAGGGGACACATCTGCCTTTGGGCATGATCCTGCGGGGAGAAAAAGCGCACCAAGCTCGCAAAGTATCCAGATTGCATACTATGAGTGACTTTTTGTTAGTCGGATTGAGGCGGCTCGCATGATTATGTGTTCGACGCCCTTGTTTCCCGATCCCTGATCGCCACAGTTTAAGTTGCGTGGCGAATTTGCCAAACGACGAATGCCCAGAATTTCTTGAATCCCCGCAGAGGAGAATTCAAAAGTAAATCAACGCTTGACAAGAAGTGGTCCAATTCCGTAGCTTCTAAAATATAAGCAAAAAATTGGTTCCATTATTGCCTTCCCGAGTGGCGCTTCGCAGGAGCCGATGACATAGGATAAACATGGATCATACGATGCGACTGACTGTAAATTGCTTCTTTAAGAATCACAAGATGATGCCCCTCTTGGCGTTTTCAGCCGGAGCAGCTGCCACATTAGATGGTTGCGCGCTGGTTGGCGTGTTCGTGATTATGACCATCTGCCTAATTCAGTGGCTGGACTTAACTTGGGGGAAGGCGTTCTTCCTTATTTGTATTGACCTCTTCTTCATGGGCTTGATCAGTGTTAGCGTTACGCTTACGCCATACGCCGCGCTCGCACTCCCGTGGGTGGCGATCACGTTGCCGCTGTTTGCCACAACCCACCTCGTAGGCGCCGCTACCGGCAATCGAGCCCGTGCCTGGATTATTGGCGTGCCGTTAATCGCAATGGTACTCTATCTGATCAAATATTTCTTCCCCTGAATTAACCAAGATCGCGGCAGTGCGGGTTGGCTCTGAGAGCGCAACAGGTATTTTGCGCGTACCCGCGAAACCACCACCAAGCCAGCGCCAATCAAACAAAAACCACCTACCGGAAGAAAATGCAGCCGAAGGAAAACGGATTTCAGACCGGCGGATTCAATCCAATTTCATTCCGCCGCTGAGACTAGCAATGGTCCCAATCATCACCCATTTCGGAAGCGCTTAAATTCCTCCTTTGCAAGGAAAAAAAGAGACATGTTGGTCATGTCTCCTTGAGATTCCGAATATGATTTCAGTGGCGGGAAGCAATCGCCAAAAGCGAATCACGTGCTGCACGCAATTCGCCGTTATTCATCCCCACCAAGAAAACGAAGCGACTATTCACATTGTTCGCATACCTCTCGACACGAGACCGTTCATTCAATGGCAACCTACTTGAAAGCTGCAGCATCTCGGCTTGCAGGGATTTGAGTTGGCCCGTGAAGTCGTCTACGCTAGAATTCCTTTGATTCTTGGTAAACTCAGGCCAGAAAGCAAGCAAAGTCTCAGTTGCGAGCCGACTCTTCATGCAGGCCAATTCTGCATTCCCGACAGTTCGATCCTCTTTGAACGCTTCTGCCGAATGGGCGAATTCGGTTAGGCTTTCTTCAACTACAGATTCAAATTGCGGCGGATTTTGAGCTTTCAAAGCCCGAATGGGTCCCCCATTTCCTGACCAAAGATTGGCCGTCTTTATAATAATGCCAGCGGCTTGTTGAATTACATTGCTGCTCGAGAGATCCGACGATTGTGATCCGGCAAGAATGTCCAATGCAGGCTGCAATTGACTCTTTGGGGAGTATTTATCTTGCAGTGCCGAGGAGAGGCTATTAGGGAGCCGTTCCTGCATCCTCGCAATGAACTGCTCGAGGATGCGAGCATGCATCATTTGCTCTTGCGCAAAATGCGGCCCAACTTCCCGAGCCATCTCGGTTCCCAGGTACAGTGCCTCGAGGGCATTCCGTTGAACACCATCTGGAGGACGGTCAACGGCGGCAAAGCGGTAATCAAAAGAGGCCATTACACCTGCAACCGCAAAGCTCAACACAACAATGCCCATTGTAACGAACGGGCTACGCAACGGTCCCATAAATTGCCAAAATCGACTATTCCTCTGAGGGCGTTTCTTAAGTAGATCTGAATTAATCATAAACCATCAATTTAATTGTGTAAGTGCTTTATCCGCAACAAATTATATACCGCCAACGGTTTAGAATCCACTCGCAATCTGGGGATAGGTAATCAAAACAGCCAGCGCTTAGCAAGGCCAAAAACACGTTTTGCCAGCGAATTGATTTGGTTTCGGTCAAAAGCACCGGAGCAATCAAACTCATGTTTGGTCCCTATGTCGGATTTATTCTCATACGTGCATCGTGCTGCAGAAAGCGAGCCAATATCCAATACTGCTATAACTTCAAATGTCATGGGCAAAAATTGCCCCTTTCGGGGTTAACTGAGGGACGTTCGCGATGACCAAGGTAGTATAGCTGCAGAAACTACAATTTCAACTCCAGAGGAACGTGCAATGTGTCAAAAGGGATTGCAGATTGCACTGAATCGCCTTGTGGAGAAAGCTGGCAAATGCCTGGAGCTCCATCATGATGTTGGATTGCCAGAGGAAGCGATGGCCCCTTCCGGTGAATAAAAGGCCCCGCCGAGATTTGGCGGGGCTTAGTCTTGACGACTGTGTAAGTGATTTTCACTACGCGCCAGCACAATCCCAAGAATACACAGGCCGGGCGTCGTTCGCGGCGCGAAATGCGACACGGGTGCCTTTCGGCAGTGCCAACCACACGAAGTATGCCAGTTTCTGGTCGTCATAGTGCATGACACGGCCATCGGGGAAGTGGAGCCGAGTTTTGTGAACGTCAATGGAATTAGATGAGTTCATTGCATTGCCTTTCTCTGCTCGCGTTTGTGCCGGCGTTCAGTAGCGGCGTGCCAGTCGGCAAGCTGCTGGAAGACCGCCGAAAGCATCGCCCGATACGTGGTGCGAGTCCGGCGGCGCACTAACCGTTCCAACTCAGTCATGCGCCGCCTCGCTTTCCTCGAATGTCCTGCCAAGGACGAAGTCCGCCGCCCTCTGGGCCTGCGCCGCAGCCTGGACGATCAACTTCTTGTCGTCCTTCATGCGTTTCAGCCATTCGGCGACATAGGCAGCCGAATTGTCGATGGTGCGCTCGCCGATCTCCGCCTCTCCGCACAGGAATGCGGCACCGATTTCGGCGATCAGTTCCTCCCGGCAATACGGGTCGGAACCGAAGCCCGCCTGCTCGGTCAGGGTTGACCGATTGAGGCGGCTCTCGTGGCCGGTCGCATGGACCAACTCATGGAAGAGGGTGCCGTGATACTCCTCGGTCCTGGTGAACCGCTCCCGTGTGGGCATTCCGACATAGTCCTCTCGGAGCGAATAGAATGCCTTCGTGAAGCCGTCCTTGATGGCCGGCCTCTGCGGCATATTGGCAACGATCTCCTCCGGCTTTGAGGCCAGTGTCTCCGTGCCATTCGGTGTCGGATGACCGTTCTTCAATCCTTCGCACTGGGCGACATTGAAGACGTGATAAAACCGAAGAAGCGGAATAGTCCGCTCCTCCGTCGAATCCTTTTCCTCGACCGTGAGGCGTTTCCAGAAGACGACCGGGCAGGCTTTTTCGCCTTTCCTCACCGTGCCGCCAAGCAGGTTGGCCTGGCGGCAAGTAAGCCAACAGGGCGATTCGTAAGCCATGCAATGGAGCAATAGTACGTTTATCCCTCGATACGGCTTGTTGCTCACCAGATTCCGAGGCCAGCCGCTGGATGCCTTCCAGGGCTTGTGCCAGGGAACGGTGCCTTGCTCCAAGAGGGCGATGATAACTGCGGTGATGCGTTCGTAGGCGTATGCGCTCATGTGATCTCCTTGCTGTCAGTTGTAGAAATAACCGAGCGCGCGGAGAGAGCAGTGCGCGGGATTGCCGACGATCACATGGTCAAGGACCTCGATCTTGAGGATTTGCCCGGCCCGGATGAGGTCCCGCGTCACTTTGATGTCCGCGTCGGATGGCTGCGGCTCACCGCTGGGGTGGTTGTGCATCAAGACAACTGCCGCCGCGCTTGCGACCACCGCCGTTCGGAACGTTTCCCGAGCGGAAACCAGCAGGGTATCCATCGTTCCGATGGAGACAAGGTTGTGTCCTTTCACCCGTCTCCTGGTATTGAGGAGGATGACGACGAAGCACTCGCATTCGGTATTCAAAGAAGAAGCAGACTGCACCTTATAGTGCTCAGGCTATACGGCGATTTCGCGTCACCCATCCTTTTCATCCATGGTTTGGGCGCGAATTTGAGTACGAGGATGATCGAGAGCGATTTGGCCGC
>JBKQWF010000093.1:0-31991 GCA_052139695.1 Limisphaerales bacterium | reverse complement strand
GAAAATCATTCAGCCTGGGGTTGCCCCGACTTCCAGAGGGGCTACCCCAGGTCGGTCCATCATTTGCCCCTACCCGGAACGGGTTAAATCCACCCTTTGCCTTGTAAAGAATGGGTGTCAGTTAATGTTATTGTAACATACTGTAATGCGAGCGGGGAGAGAGGGGGGGCCGTCAATGACCAAGGGAACCTCCTCTCCCAACCTCTCCTCCACTTCGCGGCGGAGAGGGGCCGAAACCCCGGCGCCTCACCGTGTCCAAGGGCGTTGTCTGATACAACACGCGAAGAATTCTTTAGGCTGGCCAAAAATGTCCAAACTCCAGCGGCGCGCACGGAGTGCTCGCCCTACCTTATTTACTTGCCGTGGTGGCGCTGGGACCAAGGGAACCTCCTCTCCCAACCTCTCCTCCACTTCGCGGCGGAGAGGGGCCGAAACCCCGGCGCCTCACCGTGTCCGAGGGCGTTGTCTGATACAACACGCGAAGAATTCTCTGGACTGGCCAAAAATGTCCAAACTCCAGCGGCGCGCACGGAGTGCTCGCCCTACCTTATTTACTTGCCGCCGTGGCGCTGGGACCAGAGGTCGAATTGGTAGAGGGCGGCGACGATGAGGGAGTGACGGATTTGCCCGGAGGCCACAAGTTCCGGCACTTGAGCGGCGGGCACTAATCGGGTGGCCAAATCTTCGCCTTGATCTAATTTGACCATTTTAACCTGGCGGCAATTGCGCACTAGGACGGTAAAACAGGTGTTGCTCATAATGGCAGGGTTGGGAAAGACCTGGCCGACGATTTGCGGGTTCTCTCCAACGAACCCGGTTTCCTCCTCCAGCTCGCGGCAACCGGTCGCCACAGGCGAAAGGTCCGCGGGATCCATCACTCCGCCGGGAATTTCCAATTCCACCGTGTTGGAACCGTGGCGGTATTGCTCGACCAAGACCATCTGGCCATCCGGCGTCAAAGCGACGACGTTGACCCAGTTGGCGGCGTCAAGGACAAAGAAATCCAGAATGGCTCCGGTGCGCGGGGAAGCCCTGCGCTCCTCGCGCACGGAAAAAACCCGGAAATCACCGAGCGGCCGGGAGGAAATGGCGCGCCACGGCTTGATCATAAGGGGCGGCGCGGGAGCCTACGCCGCCGGAACAATCTTGACGCTTTCCACCGCGACCCGCACCGACGGACGGCTTTTCTCTCCGCCGCCGCCGGGCAGCGTGGGCGTGTCCCCGATTTTTCCCAGGACGTCGTCACCGGAACGCAATTTGCCAAAAGCGGTGTACTGCCGGTCCAAAAAGCGCGCGTCGCCCAGGCAAATAAAAAACTGGCAGCCGGCGGAATCCGGATCCTGGGAACGAGCCATGGAAATGACGCCGCGGACATGCGGCTTGTCATTGAATTCCGCCTTGAGCTTATATCCCGGGTCGCCCGTGCCCCAGCGCGACTGCGCCGCCGCGTCTTTGGTCAGCGGATCGCCGCCCTGGATCATGAACCCTTTGACAACGCGGTGAAAGGCGGTCCCGTCATAAAAGGATTTGCGCGCGAGGCTTTTGAAGTTCTCCACGGTTTTCGGCGCCACGTCCGGCCAGAACTCGATGACCATTTCGCCCGCGCTCGTTTTGATGATTGCCACTTCGCTGTCAGCCATGTTCTTACCTTAAAGCACGGTATTGCCGGGCACAATTTTAATGCTGATGATTTTCATCGGTTTGTCCGGCCGATCCGGATTGTGGCCAGGTCCCATGTGGGTCGGGGTGGTGGCGATTTTTTCCAGCACATCGTCGCCTTTGAGCAATTTCCCAAAGGTGGTGTACTGGTGGTCAAGCTGGGTTGGGCTGCCGTGGCAGATGAAAAACTGGCTGCCGGCGGAGTTGGGATTTTGCGAGCGGGCCATGGAAATGACGCCGCGCACGTGCGAATGGTCATTGAATTCGGCGTCGAGCTTGTATCCTGGGTCGCCCGTGCCCCATTCGATTTCTTTGCTAGCATCCTTGGTTTTCGGGTCGCCGCCCTGGATCATGAAGCCCTTGATGACGCGGTGAAAAAGAGTGCCGTCATAAAAACCGTCGCGCGAGAGTTTCTTGAAATTGGCGATCGTCTTGGGGGCGGCATCTTTCCAAAACCCAATGACCATGGTTCCTTCCGAGGTATTGATGACCGCCACCTCGTTGGTATCGACGTCGGAAGTGACGGTGTCGGTATTGGCGGCCTTGCCGCAGCCGACGACGCAGAACAAGGCCAGCCCGAGCAGGGTCGGCCAGCAATTTTTCAAATGATCTCTTCTTAAATTAATAGGCAACATGCCCTGCAAAATAATCAAAGATGGCGCAACCGCAAGGAGGAAGCGTGCCGAGGTGTAGGACAGGAATGATGTGGTTGGCGAGACGCCAACCACAGCGACCGGGACGGTCGCGCTCCCCGGGCCGTGTGATTCGGCAGGTTAGGCAACGCCTGGAGCGCCCCTCGTGTGCGCGCCGCCTGCCTTTGACTTTTCATTGCTTCGGAGCGCTGCAGGCGCATAGAATCACGCGCGAAAGCGCGATCATAACCGAGCCGAGGCCCGGAAATGGATGAGCACAGCAG
Organism: Limisphaerales bacterium; assembly: GCA_052139695.1. Lineage (GTDB taxonomy): Bacteria > Verrucomicrobiota > Verrucomicrobiia > Limisphaerales > Palsa-1400 > PLGF01. Next base: position 29,416 of record JBKQWF010000093.1, on the reverse strand, counting down.
TGATACTAGCTAATTTCAGTGCCGCCTGCGCCGTCACGATGGCGGTCATCGCCTTGTCACGGAGCTGGCGCTCGATTTCCGTCTGGCTCTTTGCCGCGGGGATGGTTTTGCTGGCGGTGGAAAGCGTTTTCCTCGGTTTTGCGACGAACGCTTGGGAGCGCCAGCAGGCCATTTTTTGGTACCTCGCCAGTCTAACGGTGATGTCATTCCTTCCGGGTGTCTGGCTGCTTTTTAGTCTGAGTTTTGCGCGAGGCAATTACCGGGAATTCTTCCGGATGTGGCGGTGGGCTGTCGGAGCGGCTTTTGTCTTGCCCGCAGTGCTGTTGGTTTTTTACCCGGGGATGGGATCTCTGATCAGCGCGCCGCCGGAGATGAACGACGCTGCCCTGTGGGCTCCCTTTCAATTGAGAGCGGGCGGAATGGCGTTGTACGCGCTGTTTTTGGTCTGGAGTGTCGCCGTGGTGATGAGCTTGGAGCGGACCTTTCAAGCGGCGGTGGGCACGATGCGCTGGCGGATCAAGTTCATGATTATAGCAGTGGGTTTGCTCTTTACTGTCCGCGCCTACACGGCCAGCCAGGCCTTGGCCACGCGCCAGATCAAACCTTCGCTGGCTTGGGTCGATTGGGGGGTGCTGGGCCTGGCGTGCCTGCTGATGTTGCGCTCCGTTTTCCGGGATCTCCCCAAAGTGAGCGTTTTTCCGTCCAAGACCGTGCTGGGCAACTCCTTTACGGTGCTGGTGGCGGGAATTTATCTGCTGAGCGTTGGGCTTTACACAAGAGTGGCAGGGTGGTTTGGAGGGCATGGGAATCTCCAGGCCAAGGCGTTCATTTTGCTGGTGGCCTTGGTGGCGGTGTTTGTCGTGGCCCTCTCGGAGAGAGTGCGGCTTTATACCCGGCGATTCATCAGCCGGTATTTTCAACGGCCCCTGCACGATTATCGCTCGGTGTGGAGGACGTTGACCGAAGGAACAACAACCCGAGTCAGCCAGAGCGATTTGTGCCAGGCGGCGATCACCCTCATTTCGCAAATATTCCAAACGCTCTCCGTCACGATCTGGCTGGTGGACGACAAAAAAGAGAACTTGCTCTTTGCCGCTTCCACCTCGCTTTCCTCGGCGGCTGGAGCCGATTTGCAGCCGCAAAAGGAAGAGGCGGCGGCGATTCTGCGCGGCTTGCACAATCACCCGGACCCGGTCGAGGTGGAAGGTTCAGGAACGGACTGGGCGTCGGCCCTGCGGCGTTGCACCCCGCCACAGTTTCCCCGGACCGGAGGCGGACGGGTTTGCGTGCCGCTCATTGCCGGGGGGGAGCTGCTGGGCTTGATCACTTTGGCGGACAGGGTGGGCGGAGTTTTCTTTTCGTTGCAGGATTTTGATCTGTTGCGCTGCGTCGGAGACCAGGTGGCGGCGGGCTTGCTCAACGCGCAATTGTCGCAGAAACTTCTGCAAGCAAAAGAGCTGGAGGCTTTTCAAACCATGTCGGCCTTTTTTGTCCATGATTTAAAGAACACGGCCTCAACCCTCAATTTGATGTTGCAGAACCTGCCGGTGCATTTCAATAACCCGGCCTTCCGGGAAGATGCCTTGCGCGGCGTCGCCAAAACGTGCGATCACATCAACCAGCTCATCAGCCGCTTGAGCCAGTTGCGCCATGACTTGCAGATCAAACCAGTCGAGGCGGATTTGAACGAGGTCATTTCGCGGGTTCTGGCCAGTTGGAACGGAGTGGAGGGGGTCCGCCTGGTCAAGAACCTCCGACCGTGCCCGCGTCTTCTCCTGGACCCGGAACAGTTCCTCAAAGTGGTCACCAACCTTGTCATTAACGCGACGGAAGCCGTCGCGCGAAGCGGCGAAGTGCGAGTGGAAACCCATCAGCATAACGGATGGGCGGAATTGCTGGTGGCTGACAACGGCTGCGGCATGCCGCCGGAGTTCTTAAGCCGCGGGCTGTTTCGACCGTTTCAAACTACGAAGAAAAATGGCTTTGGCATTGGCATGTTCCAGAGCAAGATGATTGTCGAAGCACATGGGGGGCGCATCGAAGTGGAAAGTGAATTGAAAAAAGGCACCACTTTCCGCGTTCTGCTCCCCATTCAGAAACGGACGAAATGAAACATAAACTGCTGATTGTGGATGACGATGACGAGATTCGCACCCAGATGAAATGGGGTTTGGCCGAGGATTATGAGATTGTCCTGGCCGGGGACCGAGCCAGTGCCTTGGAGGTCTTCCAAGCCGAGCACCCTTTGGTGGTGTTGCTGGACTTGGGCCTGCCGCCGCGGCCGGGTGATCCGGAAGAAGGACTGGCTGCCTTGTCGGAGATCGTTGCCCTGGAACGGCTGACCAAGGTGATTGTCATCACTGGCCAGGGCGAAAAGAGCATCGCCATGAGGGCGCTCGGCAGCGGCGCTTATGATTTCCTGGTCAAACCGATAGAGATGGACGAGCTCAAAGTCATGGTCCGGCGCGGGGTCTATGTCGCCAGCCTGGAAGTCGAGTGCCGGCAGATGCAGAGTTTTATCGGGGGCAATACCTTCGAAGGCATGCTGGGCAATAGCCCGGCCATTCGCGCCGTTTTCGATTCCATTCGCAAAGTAGCCACCACGGACGCCCCTGTCCTGCTGTTGGGAGAAAGTGGCACGGGCAAAGAAATGGCGGCCAAAGCCATTCACCAAGCCAGCGCGCGCAAAGACGGGGAGTTTATTGCCATCAATTGCAGCGCCATTCCGGAAACGCTCTTGGAAAGCGAACTGTTCGGTCACGAGAAGGGGTCTTTCACCGGCGCGCACGCCCAGCGCAAGGGACGGTTTGAAATGGCCAATGGGGGCACCCTGTTCCTGGATGAAATAGGGGAAATACCGCTCCCGTTGCAGGTCAAACTGCTGCGCTTTCTGCAGGAGCAGTGCATCGAAAGGGTCGGCGGACGGCAGTCCATTCCGATTGATGCCCGCGTCGTCACCGCCACCAATGCCGACCTGCGCAAGGGAATGGTTGCCGGCACCTTTCGCGAGGACCTTTACTATCGCCTGGCGGTGGTGCCGATCACTCTGCCGCCGTTGCGCGAGCGCGACGGGGACCCCCGGTTGCTGGCGCAGTTCTTCCTGCAACGGTTCGCCGCGCAAAGCGGCAAGACGGGATTGTCCTTCGACCAGGACGCTTTGCGCGCCCTCGACCGCTACCATTGGCCGGGCAATGTGCGCCAATTAGAAAACCAGGTGCGGCGCGCGGTCATTATGGCAGAAGGCAAGCGATTGACTGTAAAGGACTTGGAATTAACTTCGGCAACTGGAGCCGCGTCCACGGCCAACATGAAAGACGCCCGGGAAAACCTGGAACGGGAAATGATCCAGGCCGCCCTCAAAAAGCACAGTGGCCGCATCGCCCCAGCCGCCGTGGACTTGGGCATCAGCCGTCCTACTTTGTATGATTTGATGGAAAAATATGGGATCGCAAAGGAGTGATAGGAAGTAGCGATGGACGGCCGGGTCATGGCCAGGACCATGACGGACGGTAAAGATGTCGAAAAAGCTAACAATTTGGGCCATAACGCGGGTTTCATTTTGCAAGTCGTTTATTATAAGCGTCTTAATGGAGTCCATTAAGCAAGCTTAGGCAAGCAACGGGGGTTTTCGTCGGTTTATTTTACATTTCTTGGTGTCCCATTATTGCCAGGATGGCGATTTGAACATGCGGAAGTCACTAAAACGCAGATGCTTGTGAATGAGATATGTAATTTGTCCATTTTTGGCACGATATAGGCTTAGGTGCGATACACGTTGTTGAGAGTCCGGTTCGATTTGAGCAATAAAAACTAGAGAAAAAAACTAGAAAGATTATGAAAAAACTCGTTTATCGTTTGTTGGATGGAGCGATCGTTGTCACGCTCCTGGCTGCGTTAACCCAAACCGTCAGTGCCGCGCCCCCTCCGCCTACGGCGCCGGATGCAAGTTCCACGGCATGCTTGTTGGGGCTTGCCGGCTCAGCGCTTGTCGTCATTCGCAGATTGGTTCGCTAAACATCTCCGATTCATCAGAGGGTTTTCTGCCGCAAGAAGGAGGGCGGGCTTGTGTCCATTTCACTTCGAATTGGGCGTAGTCTGGCTCTTTTCTTTTTCAAGCGGCATGAGGACTATTCTCGCAATCAAGAATTATGAAAAAGAAGAATCTCAACTCAATCGCGGCTCGCTGGCTGTTTTGTCTTGCCTCTCTAGCGGGCTTTCAAAGCTCCTTGGTGGCTCAATGCACACTTACTTTTCCCAGCGGCAATGCCGGGGTGGTGACATTCGATGTTTATCCGAGTGGTCAAGCGGCTTTCACGACTTTCGCAACTACTCCTACAACAGCTTTGTTTTCGGACATTATTGTAGCTGGCAATCCGACGATCCCCACGGGCAGCGGACCGTATTTGGGCTGGTGCATTGATGTCTTGGACCAAATCGACACAGGCAGCGGCGGCCAGGCGGTAAATCAAACCTGGCCGGTTTTGATGTATTCGACGTGCTCCGGAGCCAGTACACTGGAGGGCGATCTGCAAAGCTTGGGTTACCCGCCAACGACTCTGAACCCCACTCAACAGCAGTGGAATGAAGTCAATTATATCCTCAATCACAAAACAGGGTCTCCTGAGGACGTCCAATACGCCATTTGGGAGGTTCTAGGAGAAAACCCGGCGTCAGCAGGCTGGCCTCCGGCTCCCACCACCGGAGAAGACGGGACGGCTATTTCAACAATGGTTTCGGGAGCGAATGGGGATCAAAGTTTTGTGCCCACCACCGGCCAAACAGTCGCCGTTGTCCTGGCCGTCCCCTATGGGAAGGACCTGGACCCGGAGCCTGGCACCCCGGAGCCCACTGCCATCACGCAACTGACGATCCTCGAAGTTCCGGTCCCTCAGCCACAGATGGTTTGCTGCCCGCCTCCGCAGCAGAAATGCGGCGGCTGGGGCGGCTCCGTCTGGTGCAACGCGCAACTCAGTTGCAATCCTGGCAAGCCTTGCACCGTCAGTTGCCAGAATGCCTGCGTGACCTTCAACTGCAGCAGCGGCCATTCTTACACTTATAACGTGCCCAACTGTCAGGTCAACTTCAGCTCGAAGTGCTCCTACTCAAGTTGCTCTTATCAAAACGGCCAGTGGTGCACCACCGTGCCCTGCTCGGGCGATTCCCAGGTTTTCCTCACCGGCTGCGGCATCCCGTGGCAGTCTGACTTCAACAACTGCACCTCGATTTGCTGGACTGGCAATTTCAAATGCAACATCCCGGGTGTGAGTTGCCAATGGCAAACCGGCGCTTGCAGTTATAACTGCGACTTGAGCAACTGCAACACGGTCCAGGTAAAGCCCTGCTACCAGAATTACTGCGGTTACAACAACAACGATTGCGCCGGTACGCCCGAGAATTACAAGTCTTATTGCTCCGGCGGCAACAACTGGAACAATGGTTGGAATAACAATGGCTGGAACAATAGCGGCTGGAATAATAGTTATTGCGGTAACTGGTCGAATCCCGGTTGCTTTAAGTGGTAAACGGGTAAACTGCTAAATCTTCAGAGGCTTGCGGGTTTATGACCTGCAAGCCTTTTTTGTTTTCCCTATCGAATCTGCAGGTCAGTGTGGCGGACTTGCAGGTCGATTCTGTTTTGCTCCAGGTTGATCCCTTCGTCGAGGGCCAGTTGCTCGAGCGCGATATTATAACCTGCCAGGGCCTGGATTTCGGCCAAGCGGGCGGTGGTGAGGTTGTTCTGGAGTTGGAGGACAATGAAACTGGTGCTCCGGCCATGGTGCAGCTTCAGTTGCTCTGCCTCTAACGCGTCCTCGGCATAAAGCCGGGCCTGCCGCGTGGAATCGACCTTTTGTAAATCTGACTCGACCGTCTTCACGTCATTATCGATCGCCGCGACAACCGTTTGCTCGACTTTCTTGGCCTGCAATAGGAGCTGTTGCAAACCGGCCTTGGCCGACCTGTAATTATTGCGCGCGCCGGTGAAGCCGAGCGGAATAGTCATGGAGATGCCGTAAGTGTATGCGTAGTAGTCCCCATGGCTGATGGCATTCAGGTTATTGCCGAGGGTCAGTTCCGTGGCGTTGCGCCCATAACTGCCGACCAAATCGATTTCAGGAAAAAGCTGGTTGAAGTCGTACTTGAGGGTGATGTGCTGCCTTTCGATGCCTAATTTAGCCTGGAGCATGTCCGGGCGCTTTTCCAAGCCGGTGCGCCAGCATTCCAATAATTGCGGATGGGACGGCACGGCCACCAAAGTCTCGGTCGGAACCGGACGCTTGCCCGCCCACTGGCCCATGGGAACGGCGAGCAAAGCTTTCATCACATTCTCCTGGACCACGAGATTGGCCTGGGTGGTCAGCAGATCAGAGCGGGCGCTGGCCGCCTGGGATTCCGCCTGCTTCTCGTCCAGGGGAGCCAGCGCGCCCACTTGCACCTTTTGCTCGTCCTCGTGGTAAGTCTCTTCAGCCAGTGCCACAGCGGCCTGCTCCACAGTCACGTTCTGGCGGGCGGAGATGAGGTTGTAATAGGCGGATTTGACGTTGAAGACCACGTTCATAACCTGGAGCCGCACGCCTTGGAGATCGTTCTTGATCGTGTTCTTGCCTAGCAGGATCTGATAGCGGGCGGAGTTAATCCACATGTTCTTCAAGAGCGGTTGCGTCAGAGAGATAGTCGGCCCGCTATTGTACAAGTCCTGTGAGCCCTTAACATTCTGCTCGGAAAGCGGACCGGTCAGGGAGTAGGTTGCGCCCGAGGGTGTCAGGCCGTTAATGCCTGGCTGGTAAGCATTGATCTGATCGACCGTGGCCGGATAGCGGAGACCGGCCTGGCTGAAGAAGCCAGAGGGAAACGCATTGAACTGATGCGTCGCCGAGCCGGTACCCGTTGGTTCGTAGGCGCCGTATAGGCCGTTGAGTGCGTATTGATCCATTTCCGGATAAAGGATGTTGATGCGGACATCCAGGTTGTTGGTCAAAGCCATTTGCAGGGCGTTTTCGATGGTCAAGTCCCAGGGTTGCTGCGGTGGCGGCACGGTTTGTTGGGCGTTGGCAGGGCCTGGATGCAAAAGGAAACAGCCGCAAAGCGCGGCCAGAACCGTTGGGAGTCGTTTAGGGAGCATATAAGTCCTTATCTAGGGTCGGGGCGGCTATTCATAACGCAGAGATTCAATCGGATCCAAATTGGCTGCTTTGTAGGCCGGGTAGGTTCCAAAGATGATGCCGACGAGTGAACAAATACCCAATCCGATAAGCACCCAGTCCAAGGGAAAAACTTTGGGCAAGTCCACGTAATGCGCGAAGATGTCGCCCGCCGCCACGCCGAGAGCCACGCCGGCCGCGCCGCCCAATTCACAGAGGACGATCGCCTCCATGATAAACTGCGCCATGATGGTGCGTTTTTTGGCGCCGATGGCGCGGCGGATTCCGATCTCCCGGGTCCGTTCCGTGACAGAGACGAGCATGATGTTCATGATGCCAATGCCCGAGGCGATGAGGGCGATGGAGCTGATCAACGCAATGGCGATGCGCAATTTGGAAGTAAACGACTTCATTTGCTGGATCATGGAATCGTTGGAAATGATCTCGAAGTCATCCGGCTGTCCTGGCTGGACTTTGCGCACTTGGCGCAGGACGCCACGCACTTGATCGATCGTGTCCTCCAGCATGGCCGGGCTGCGGGTCTGAACGAGGATGCTGAGATTGAGCCAGCGTTTGTCTTCATAGCGGGAAATGCCGGTGGTGATGGGAATAAGGGCAAAGTTGTCCTCGTGGCTTCCTTCCATGGAACCTTTCGGTTCGAGAACACCGACGACGGTGTATTTGGCGCCATTGAAATTGACCCGTTCATCCAGCGGCGAGCCGAAAGGAAACAGGTCATGGGCCAGGCTGTTGCCCAGAACGCAAACGTCGCGCTCGCTATCCAGATCCGAGTCGAGCAAGGCCCGCCCTTCGGAGATGGTCCAGTTCTGCGCCGGGAAACTGCCGGGAGTTTCTCCTGTCAACCACACCGTTGGCGGCCCTTTGGAATAGCGCGAACTCATCGGCCCCGCGCTCACGCCCCCGTCCTCCATCCCCACATTGATGGCCAGGGTCGCCCGCCGCGCCACTTCCAGTCCTTGCGCCACGTCAATGCGTTTGCGCCGCCAATACTTCTGCGAGCCCCCGGGCCCTTCAAAATTGACAGCGGGCCAGGTCTGCACCATGAAGGTCTGCCCGCCCAATTGGTTGAGGTCCGCCTCGATTTTCTGTTCCGAAGCGCGCATCGCCGTCATCACAACGATGATGGAAAAGACGCCCACCAGCACCCCGAGCAAAGTGAGAGCGGAACGCAGTTTGTGCGCCACGACCGCGCCGATGGCCATGAAAAAGCTCTCCCTTAACTCCGCCATCAGAAAACTCAAAGTCCGCATGGCCCCTCCTTATTCATTCCGCAAAGCGTCCACCGGGTTCATGCGCGCGGCGCGCCAAGCGGGCAGGAAGCCCGAAGTGACCCCAGTGACAACGGAAACCAAAATGGCCAACCCCATCACTGGCAAGGACATTTTGACGGGAAAATAAGGGAAGAACTGGCCCACCATCAGAGTCAATAAATAAGTGATGGAAAGCCCCGCCAGGCCGCCAAGCAAACAAATGGCCGCCGCCTCGATGAGGAATTGCAGGAGGATGGTGCGCGGCTTGGCCCCGATGGCCTTGCGCACGCCGATTTCGCGCGTCCTTTCGGCTACCGAGACAAACATAATATTCATGATGCCGATGCCGCCGACAAATAACGACATGCTGGTGATGAGCAGGCCGGCGGTGGCGATCGTTCCCGTCACCCGTTCAAAGGTTTTGACGAACTGCTCCTGCTGGTTGATGGCAAAATCGTCCGGATCGGAGGGAGCAACGTGGCGGATTTTTCGCAGGACCCCGCGCAACTCCTCTTTGGCGTCTTCCAAATGGTCTATTTGTTTGACCTTGACCTGAATCGTAAAATCCGGATTGCGCCAGTAGCCGATGAGGAACTGTTGGATAGGAATAATGACCTCGTTGTCAAAGCTGTCCATCCCCAGAAAACTGCCGCGTTTCTCCAGCACACCAATGACTTCCAGCCGGCGCTCCCCGATCTTGATCTTCTTGCCCAAGGGCGATTCTCTGAGGAAAAGGTTGGTGGCGACGTCGTTGCCAATGATGCAGACCGGGCGGCCCCCCTCAGCTTCGGCCGCGGTCATGAAACGCCCGATGGCGACATCAAACCCGCTGGTGGCGGGAAACTGATCCGTCGTGCCGATGATCTGGACCCGGTTGGAGCGGCGATTTTGAAACCAGACGGCTTGGTTGACACCCACCTCTGGCGCGACTGCTTGGGCCAGAACCACTTGCCTTTCCACCTGCCGCACCTGATCGCGCGTGATAGGATGGCGCTTGCGGTCTCTGATCCATTCCTCGTAAGAATGCTCGACCCAGCTTTGGCGGCTGACGAAAAGGACGTCCGCGCCGAGGATGGAAATGCTTTCGTGAAAGGCCCGGTTCAAGGCGTCAATGGCCGTCGCCATGGACGTGACCGTGACAATCCCAATGATGATGCCCAGCGTCGTGAGAATGGACCGCATCTTGTTGGCGCGGATGGCGTCCCAGGCGATGCTCAAACCCTCTTTTAGTTCGAGGAAGAAGTTCACGAGGCAATGGGACGCTGGTTGGGAGCGTCGTCGGCAATCAGCCCGTCGCGGATGCGCAAGATACGGCGCGCGTGCCGGGCAACGTCTTCCTCGTGGGTTACGACAAAAATGGTGTTGCCCTTGTCCGAAAGCAAACGGAGCAGCGCCATGATTTCTTCCCCGGTCTTGGTATCCAGATTGCCGGTCGGCTCGTCCGCGAGGATGATCGAAGGGGAATTAACCAGAGCCCGCGCGATGGCGACGCGCTGCCGCTGGCCGCCGGACATTTCGTTCGGCTTATGATGGACGCGATCCGCCAAGCCGACGCTGGCCAGTGCTTTTAAGGCCGTTTCCTTGCGTTCCTCAGCGTCCATGCCGGAATAAATCAAGGGCAGTTCGACATTGCGCAAGGCATTGGCGCGCGGCAGGAGGTTGAAGGTCTGAAAGACAAAACCGATTTCCCGATTGCGGATTTCCGCCAGCTCGTTGTCGTCCAGTTCGCTGACCTTGGCCCCGTTCAACTCATAGACTCCAGAGGTGCAGGTATCCAGGCATCCCAGGAGGTTCATCAAAGTGGATTTGCCGGAGCCCGATGGCCCCATGATGGCGACGTATTCGCCGCGCTGGACCTCCAGGGAAATACTGCGCAAGGCATGGATTGTCTCCGTGCCCATTTGGTAAAGCCGGGAGATACTCTGGAGCCGAATCAAACTCACGGCGCTTCCTGGTTAATAGGTTTTGGTTTCCTTGTCCTTGCCGGCCAATTGGACGTTGACGGTCACCTTTTTGCCGTCTTCCAAGTCGCGATTAATCGCCTTGTAACCGCCCGAAACGACCTCGTTGGTCTCGCTTAAGCCCTCCAGGATTTCGACGTAGTTGTCGTCGCTGATCCCACGCTTGACCGGGACCATTTTCACGTGATCGCCTTCCACCACGAACACCACTTCAATCGGCTTGGGCGGTTCGTCAGGTTTCGCGCCCGCGATGTTAGTGCCTCGAACGGTGTTGGTGCCGGCGGCCAAGACCGCGGCATTGGTGGCGGACGCGATGGCGGCATTGGTCTTGGCAGGATTGTTGGTCGAGGGCAGCCGGGTGGTGACGCTCTGAATCGGAATGGTCAACACATTGGTGCGGTACCTGGTCTCAATGTCCGCCGTCACGGACATTCCCGGAAGAAAGGCCTCTTTTTCCTGCACGCGGATTTTGACCTGGAATTTAGTGGCGTCCGTGCTGGTGCTGGCGGTGGTCGAAGTGTCATTATTGTTGGCCGAGTCGGCGATTTCCGTGACAAGGCCGTTGAACTTTTGGTCTTTAAATGAATCGACTTCCAGGCGCGCTTTCTCAGCCACTTTGATTAACGGCACATCGATCTCGCCGATATCGACGCGGGCTTCCATGTTGTTTAAGTCGGCCAGCGTCATGACTTCGGTGCCGGCCATGGTCGCGGTGCCCACAACGCGCTCGCCGAGTTGCGAATTCAACTTGCTCACCGTCCCGGTCAGCGGCGAATAGAAGGTCGTCTTGGAAAAATCCGCCGCGGCGGAATCAAATTGGGCTTTGGCGATGCTCACTTGTTCCGTCGCGCCCGCCAGGGTGGATTTGGCCACATCCAGCAGGTTCTTGGCCGTCAAAAAATCGGAATCGGAGATGAGTTTGGCCTTGGAAAGGGCTTCGCTGCGAGCGAATTCAAGGGCGGCTTTCTCCAGGTTGGCCGAGGCGGTGTCGCGGCTGGCGATGGCGAAATTGTAATTGGCCGCGGCGGAATTGCTGGCCGCCAGATAATTATCCGGCCGGATTTTGAACAAGAGATCACCCTTTTTGACGCACTGGCCTTCTTTGACCGGCAAGGCGATCAGCTCACCTGAAACCTCCGGGCTGACTTTGACCTGGAGGACGGGTTCAATTTTCCCATTGGCGACGACAATCTCGGTCAAGTTGCGCCGGGCGACCTTCTCTTTGGAGATGGCGATAGGGGGATCGCGCTTGACATACTTGCTCCAGCCGACACCGCCGGCAATGAGGACGCCTAAAATCAGGAAAATGAAATACTTCCCTTTGCTTTTTTTCTTGGCCATTTTGTTCTTTCCTAAATAGACATGCGAGAGGCGGAAAAGTTTCGGATGTTTTTTTGAGGCGGCTAATTCAGTTTAATTTCCGCCGTCATTGCTTGATTATGTCCGCAGGCCGAAAAAGGTAACAAACGCATGGTCCCGGCCTTGCTATTGGCACAGCGGCCAGCCCCCCGCCAGCATCGCCTTATAGCCGCCGGCCAGCGAGAAGACGTTGGAGTAGCCCATCCGTTGAGCCATTTCGGCCGCCAGTGCCGAACGGTAACCGCCTCCACAATAAAGGATTAGCTCCGTCTGGGGATTGGGCACTTTCTTTTCAATGTCGCGCTCCAGGATGCCTTTGCCCAAATGAACGGCTTGGACCGCATGGCCGCCCGCCCACTCGCTGTCCTCGCGCACATCCACCAAAACGGCGTGCGGGTTGCGGGCCAACCGCTGCCGCGCTTCCTCCAAGCTGACCTCGCGGATGAGAGGCCGCACTTGCTCCACCACCTTTAAAAAGCCCGGCGAATGTTGCATTGGCGGGATTCTATGTCCTTCACGCTGGCGGCGCAATATGAATTGCGATCCGGATTTGAGCGTCTAATCCGAGTATCGGCCTTCGGCCCACCTGATGTCCGGTCCTCCGGTTCTGTCTGGTCTTGCCAAGGGCTTTTTGCGGAGTACATTGAAAAGTGAAGAAGTTTTAACCGGCCAACAAGCCGGAGGAGAATAAAATGAAAAATCGTCCGTCAATCTTTTTGGTGGGCTTGGCTTCTGTCGCCACAGCGGCTTATTTTACCGCCAGCGCGGTTGCCCAAACCCCCGCAAACACCCCCCCGCCAAGCGTTCCACCGTCGGCGCCGAATGGTTTTGCCGCCGCCCCGCCTCCGGGTAACGGGAACAACATGCCGGCCCCGGGAATGGCCTACGGGGTCTCTGAAGTCTTGAAAATGTACCAGGGAGGGATCAATAAGGATGTGATCCTGCACTACATTCACAATACGGCGCTGCCGTTCCATGTCACGGCTGATAATATTATTTATCTGCACAATTTGGGAGTGCCGGAGGAAATTGTCCGCACGCTCATTGAGCGCGACGGTCAATTGCAGCAGCAGGCCATGCTGGCTTATCAGCAGCAGCAACCGCCTCCGGGCTATGGTCAGCAGGGTCCTCCTGCCGGTTACGGCCAACTGCCACCTCCAGGCTACGGCAAACAGCCGCCTCCGGGCGATCAATCTCAGGCCGTAGTCACACCGACAACCCCCGCGCCAGAGGTGGTTGCGCCGTATGCCTATGATTATGGCGCTCCCTATTACGACTACGCTTACCCCTATTATTATGGTGGTTACTGGCCGGTTGTTGGCGGCTGGGGCTGGGGATGGGGATGGGGCGGCCGCGGTTGGGGTTGGGGCGGGCGTTATGGTGGTGGATGGGGACACGGCGGCGGTGGTTTCCATGGCGGCGGCGGTTTCCACGGTGGGGGCGGCGGTGGTTTCCACGGCGGGGGTGGTGGCCATGGCGGCGGTGGACACCGTTAGCATTTTTGCCCGTCGCGCTGGCAGCGGCTCTTACCGATAAAGGCGGGAGCCGACAGCGCGGCAGGCGTTGATCGTTTCGACGTAAGGCGTGTCCGCCACATCGACGAAGCCGATCTGATAGTTCTCTTCATCATAGACCCGTCCCGTGACGGGTTCATCTCTGTACTGGAACCAGTGGCATCCGACAATTTGCGGATGCCGTAACGCTCCCTCGACGTACTCCTGGTAAACGGCGGCCCGCTCGTTCTGATCGCGCAGCGCGACCAACCCCGGATGAAACATCCCCCGGTCCAAGGCGCCGAGATGAAATTCGCCGATGAGCAGGGGAACGTCCGCCCCGCCGTTGAAGGAAAAATCGGCCACCCCGCGGTGATAGATATTATAGCTGACAACATCGCAATACTTCGCCGCCGCCCGCGACGCCAATGGGTTGACCCAGGCAAAACGGCAGCCCAAATAAAGCTGATGCGGCGCCACCGCTTTGACGGCCTCCCGGACGGAGCGGAAATACTGCTCGGCGGCCTTGGTATAAAATGCCGTCAAATCGGCGCGCGCCTTATCTTTGTCCGGCGCGGACGAGCTCCGCGACAACTCATCCCACGAAGCATAGCTCGCTCCCCAGGCCTGATTGAGCTTCGCGATGTCGCCGTATTTCGCGGTCAGGTCTGAGAGAAAGACATTTTTGGCTGCTTGCGCCGGGCCGGAATGCAACGCTGCCAGCGCCAGGGAAGTCTCATCTCCCCACGACATTTCATTGTCCGAAAAGTATCCCAGGCACCAGGCGTCCCCCGCCGAGGCGCCTTCGGCGTGCCGCAGCGAGCGGTGGAGCGCGTTCGTAAAGGACGGGTCGAAGACATCGGGAAATTTTCCCCAATAGCCTTCGCTCCCTTCGATCATGCGCGCGCCGCCGGAACCAACTGAATCGGTGTAAGGCGCCAAATGCCGGGCGCAGATCGACCGCTCCGACCAATTGCCGATGGTGTTAAGCCCCCAACTGCGCAGGCGTTTTCGGACGAGCTCAGGATAAACTTCTTTCCAATCAGGGCCGTATTTGCGCAGGAGGTTGGCATCGGAAAAGCTGAAGGAGGCGGGTGATTGCCCCTGGTAATGGCCTTTGATTGAGCCGCCGCGCGAAATGAAATCCTTCATCTCCGGCTTGGCGCCGGGGAAATCCTCAAACCAACTTTCGCGCCCCTCCGTTGGCGTGTTTTCATGGTAAGTCACGCAATCGATGCCCTGAGAGAAAAACAAATGCCCATCCGGGTCCACCAGCCACCATTTGCCTTTGACCTTCTCCGTGCGGAAAAAGCCGGTGGCCTGCAATCGCGGCCCGTTTTTCGCCCCGCCGTACTGGTCCCAGTCTTCGGGGCCGGGGTGTGCGGCGAGGTCGGCGGCTTCGGCCTGCCGTTTGGCGGCCATGTCCGCTTCGGATTCTGTTTTGCCTGGCCAATCCTTGTGGCGGTACTGGCCAAATGTGTCAATAAAAGGAAAAAACGGATGGGCGTCGCTCGTCCAGGCCGTGGGCGGCGTGTAGCGGCCGGTGGCGCGGAGATTGGCGATTTCAAACGTCTGCGCCGCCGAAGGTCTGGTCACAAAAACCACCAGGCCTACGATGTTGCTTGGATCGATGGTGTTGGAGCCGCCCTTGGCCACCGGGTAGCCTCTCATTCCAAAAAGTTTGCCGTCGAGAGTGTCGTCGGTCGCCCTCTTTAAGTCCACGACAAGCTCGCCCGATTGACCTGCCGCCAATTTGACACTGCCCGTGACACAATGCTTCGTCCCGTCCGCTCCGGGGTTATCCACCCGGCAGGAGACCGTCAGAGAATCAGAACCGCAATTCTTGACGTTCAAGGCGATTTCGCCGCTGGCAGAGAGGTCCCAGTGCCCCCCCGGCGCTGGCAACGTTACGCCAGGGTAAGCTTCCCTGTGCCCGGTGATGATCCGCCAGCCATTTTCAGTTTTCGTTACCTGGGCGTCGCTGGTTTTGGCGTCGCCCATTTCGATTTGGGAAAGAGCGCTTCCTCGCTCAGGCTGGCAGAGCAAGAAGAGAGAAAAAAGGACAAGGGCAAGGACCCGGGGGCGTTTCATGCCCGGATCCTAAAACTCCCACTTCCGAGTGTCAACGCCCGTTGCCTTCCCCTGGCGTTTCGGAACTCAGCCGCACCGCTCCTCGCGCCGATAAACCAGGCTTGCCAAGAATCAACAAAGAACGAAAGATACGATCATGAGTCCATCCGCTTCCAACAATGTGCTTGAATTAAATGCTCTAACTACTCCCGCCATCAGCCGGCGCGAGTTTCTCGGCCAGGCCACGAAACTTGCCGTCACCGCCGCCGTGACCGCGCCGTATGTCTCCCGCGCCCGCGTGCTCGGAGCGAACGACCGTATCGGCGTTGGGTTCATCGGCGTGGGGGGGCGCGGCGGGACTCATCTTGCCGTGGTTCAAGGTCTGATCAAATCCGGCGAGAATTTGCAAATCACCGCCGCGTGTGACGCCTACCGCTACCGCTTGAACGAGGCGGCGAAAGCGACCGGCGCCAAGCCGTACTTCAAACATGCCGAGTTGCTGGCCGATCCGGATGTCGATGTCGTTTGCATCGCCACCCCGGACCGGCTGCATGTGCCGATTGGCCTGGAGGCGATCGCGGCGGGCAAAGACGTTTATTGCGAAAAACCCATGGGCCATTGGAGCCAATTCGATCTCAGCCGCCACTTCGCCGACGAGACGCGCCAACTTAACCGCATTGTGCAGGTGGGCAACCAGGGCAATTCCAGCCCGGCGTGGGGCAAGGTGCGGGAGCTTGTCGAGCAAGGCGCGATTGGGCGCCTCCAGCACGTTCTGGCTGGCTACTACCGCGACGGCGATTGGGGCGAACGCATGCCCATCCCGGACCCGGAAGCGGTGCCCGGTCCTGACCTGGATTGGGAAGCTTTTCTTGGGGACGCACCGAAAGTGCCTTTCACGGTGAACCGTTACTTCAGTTGGCGAAAGTATCTCGACTACGCCGGGGGCCCCTGCACGGACTTGTTTCCGCATGTGCTGACGCCCTTTGTGAGCGCGCTGGGCCTGAACTATCCTTCACTGGCGGTGGCTTCCGGGGGGATCTTCAAGTACAACACCTACGACCGCGAGGTGCCGGACACCTTCAATATGGCGCTGGATTACCCGGAAGGAGCTTCCGCCGTGCTGGTCTGCACCCTGGCCAACGAGTACACGACCGAGCCCGCCATTCGCGGTGACGAGGGCACCCTCACTTTGCAGAACGCCGGCGGCTGGGAAGGCGGTTTCGACAGCATTACAGTCATTCCCAAAAAGGGCGCTTCCCGCGTTGTGCCCGGCTTGAAGACGGAGTCCACGCCATTGCACTGGAAGAATTTCATCCATTGTGTGCGGACCCGCGAGAAGCCCGTCAGCGACGTGGAGTTCGCGCTCAAGGTCCAGGCCGCCATGTGCATGGCCATGCTCGCCTTTCTGCACAAGAAGGTCGCCCGGTTCGATGCCCAGAAAAAGGAGATACTGCTGTGAGACCAGAGCACTGGTCGTTCATTGCCGCAACGGTCTCGCTCCTGATCACCGGCGCGGCACAGACGGCGGTGGCCGCCGAAGCGTTGCGCCTGGAGCCGACCACGGCCCAGGTGGAGTGGACCGTCTTCCACGGCGACAAAAAGCTCCTCGTCTATCGCAGTGATCCACGGCAATTCAAGCCCTACGTCAAAGAGCTTTGCACCATCCGCGGCGACAACCTTCTCCGCGACGCTCCCAGCGATCACCTGCACCACCACGCCCTGATGTACGCGATCCGGGTCAACGGCCTCAATTTCTGGGAGGAGATTAGCGGCAACGGCGTGGAGAAACCAACGGAGGCCCCACGAGCGGAGTTGAGCGTCGGTCGCGACGGTCTGCCCCAAGCGACCATCCGGCAAATGCTTCATTGGGTGGCCCCGCCAGATGCCTTTCTGCCCGACTCCCCGAAATGGGCCCTGCTCATCGAAAGACGCACGCTGGTTTTGACAGTCAACGAATCGCGGGACGAAGTCACGCTCGACTGGAAGTCGGATTTCGAAGTCGGCGGCAAAACCAATACGGTCGTCTTGGCGGGATCATCCTACTTCGGTCTCGGCGCGAGATTTCTCGAAGAACTCGACCCCATCGCGGCGCACTTCAACTCCGAGGGCGCTCCGGACCTCACGGGAACGCGGCAGGACGTGACGCCTCATGACTGGTGCGCCGTGGCCTTTGATCGGCCATCCGCGCCCGCCACCTTCGCCATGTTCGGTCATCCCGCCAACGCGCGAGGCCAGGCCACCTTTTTTACGATGAAACATCCTTTCCCCTATATCTCCGCTACGCAAGGACTGGACAAGGAACCCATCGTTTATCACGCGGGCGACAAATTCCAGGTGGAGTATCTGGTGGCGCTTTATCCAGAGGCAAAGTCCGCGGCGTTCCTCAGCGCTCGCGCCGCCGATTGGAAGACAACCGGCCGCTGATTTTGGCCGGGCAGAACGAGTCGGGGAACCGGCCAAAGAAACGGTTGCGCCTTGTGGCTAAGGCCCGGTAAACTGCGCCCCATGCTGCAAACTGTGGAAAATGCGCGGCTTCCGGAAACGGCTCCGCCCTTTCCCGCGCAGTACCTGAAAGCCTTCCGCTTCATGCTCCTGGCACGGGTGCTGGATGACAAGATCGCCAGCCTCGGCCGGGCGGGAAAGATCCATGGTGGCGTCTTTCTGGGACGCGGGCAGGAAGCGTTGAGCGCCTCGCTGGGGATGGCTTTGCATCCGGGAGACATTTTCGCTCCGCTCATCCGCGATGGGGCCGGACGCCTCGCTTTTGGTGAACCGGTGCTGGACGCGGTCCGCACTTATCTTGGCTCCGCCCTCGGCCCCATGCGCGGGCGCGACGGCAATGTTCATCGGGGACGCCCCAGGAATGGATTGCTGCCCATGATCAGCCATTTGGGCGCCATGATTTCCGTGGTCAACGGCGCGCTGATGGCGAGGCGTTTTAACAACGCGCAGGGCGTGGTGGGCGCTGCTTCTCTAGGCGATGGCGGCACTTCCACGGGTGCCTTTCACGAAGGCTTGAACCAGGCGGCGGTCGAACATTTGCCTTTGGTCCTGGTCGTGGCCAACAACCAATATGCCTATTCCACTCCAACGTCGCGCCAGTTTGCTTGCCGCGATTTGGCGGACAAAGCGGTCGGGTACGGCGTCACTCCCCACTCGTTGGACGGGACGGACTTGGAGTGCTGTTTGAAAGTGGTGTTCGCGGCGGTCGAGCAGGCGCGGGCGGGCGGAGGCCCGCAATTGGTCGTCGCCAGCTTGCTGCGGCTCTGCGGTCACGGTGAGCACGACGACGCCCATTATGTCGATCCGCAGCTCAAGCAATCGCCGCTGGGCCGGGATTGCCTGGCGGTGGCCGAGGAACGGTTGCTCCACGAAAGCTGGGCCGATGCCAAGTCTCTCAAGGCGTTGCGCCAGGAAGTCACGCAAGAAGTGGAAGAGGCCGTGGTCATCGTGCAACGGGAACCCGCGCCCGATCCCTACAAGGAAAACTGGTGCGCCCTGGCGTCGCGGCATCTGAGCGAAACCTTTGAATCCTCGCTCCCGCCCGAGCCCGCATGAGCATCACCTACCTGGAAGCGATTCGCGAGGCCCAGGCCAAAGCGCTGGCGGATGATCCCCGCGTGTTTATTTACGGCCAGGACGTCGGCGCTTTCGGGGGCGCGTTCAAGGCCACCAAAAAGCTTGCGCAGGATTTTCCCGGCCGCGTGCTGGACGCTCCTATCAGCGAGGACGCGATCGTCGGCGCCGGCATCGGCGCGGCCATCGAAGGGATGCGTCCCATCATCGAAATCCAGTACGCCGATTTTTCCACGCCGGGCTTCAACCAGATTATCAATCAAGCCGCCACGCTTTACTGGCGCACGCGTGTTCCTTGCCCCATCACCATCCGGATGCCCTCGGGCGGGATTTCCGGCGGCGGCCCTTTTCACAGCCAATGCCTGGAAGGCCTCTACGCGCATTACCCCGGTTTGATTGTCTTGACTCCAGCCACCGTCGAAGATGCCTACAGCATGTTGTTGGAAGCGGTGGCCCTCGATGACCCGGTCATCTTTTGCGAGCACAAGCATCTTTACTATCATCTCAAGGCTCCGGCATTGCCCACCGATGCCATGCCGATTGGCAAGGCCAGGGTCGCCCGGGCGGGCCGGGACCTGACGATTGTCACCTACAGCGCCATGCTGCACGAGGCCCTGGCGGCGGCGGAAGACATCGCCGGCGACGGGGCGGAAATCGAAGTCGTGGACCTGCGCTCCATCAAGCCGCTCGATACGGACACGGTCGTCGCTTCGGTGGCGCGCACCGGGCGTTTGTTGTGCGTGGGGGAAGCATTTCCCTGGGGCGGGGTCACCGCCGAAGTCATTGCCCGGGTGGCCACGGAAGGTTTTGGTTTGTTGGACGCCCCGCCGCAACGCCTCAACGCCAAGGACACGCCTATTCCCTACCATCCCAACCTGTGGTCCGTTCACCGCCCCACCGCGCGCCACGTCAGCGCCGCCGCGCGCCAGTTATTGCGAATGTGACATGAAACAACTGCCTATCATCATGCCCCAATTGGGCGAGTCCATCGCCGAGGCGACGATTGTCAATTTCCTCATTAAGCCTGGTGACCAGGTCGCGGCCGGCCAGGACGTGATCGAAGTCGAGACCAACAAGGCAACCATGATCGTCTCCTCACCCTGCACGGGACAGGTGGTGGAGCTGGTCGGCAAGCTGGGCGAAAGCTATCCCATTGGGGCGGTCTTGGGCCGTGTCGAATTAACTCTGGAAGAAGCGGCGCGCGCGGGCCTCGACGGGCCGGAAACAGCCGAGCCCCGCCCCTCCGCCCAGGCGGGCGATCCGGCCACGAGGACCGAGACCGAAACCAAACGCGGCGTCGTGCCAACGGTGCGCGGGCTGCCTGTTCCCGCCCACGCGGCCGGCGCGAGCTACATGTCGCCCCGCATGAAAGCGCGCATGAACGAACTGGGCCTGGGCGCGGCGGACCTGGCCGGCATTCCCGGCAGCGGCGCCGCGGGACGGGTCACCATTCAGGATTTCGAAAAATTCCTCACCAACCTGGAGAAAAATCGTTTGACACCCGCCTCCAGCATGAGGGTGGCCGTGGCCGACGCCATGCGGCGGAGTTGGACGCGCCCGATCGCGTCCGTTGGGATGCCGGTGGCGTTGGAAGCCATGCTGGCCCATCGCCGGGTCAACCGTCCCCGAATCGGTCCGGCCCTGTATGCCCTGCGCGCCATCGCCGTCGCCCTGGCGGAAAACAGCGCCGCCGCCGGGCGTTTGATTGGCAACAAAATCGTGCATCCGGCGTCCATCGACATTGGCTTCGCGGTCGAAGCGGAGGAAGGGGTGCTCGTGCCCGTCGTGCGGAACGCGGACGTGCGGCCGTTGAGCGAGCTGATCGTGTTTTATAACGAATTGGTCGGCCTGGCGCGGCAGCGCCGGTTGCCGCCGGAAGCCACCGGCGGCTCCATTGCCACCGTGACCAATTTTGGAACTTTCGGTTTGACATGGGCGACTCCCATTCCGTTGCCCGAACAAACCCTTGTCCTGGGCCTCGGCGCGGGCCGGCGCGTGCCTTTCTGGGACGAAAAAAAGAACCAATTTGTCCCCGTGATGGAAGCCAACCTGACCCTCAGCTTCGACCATCGCGTCCTGGACGGCGGCGCCGCCGGCCGCCTCCTCTCCCGCGTCGCCTCCCTCCTGCAAACGCCGGAAAAACTTTAAGCGCGACAAGCAAGGTTTGACCGCAAATAGAACAGAACGGACGCCAAGAGAAGGGACGGTTTGTCTTTTTATTTTCATGGGCGTTAACCTAAAACATTCTTCTGACAATATTTTACCTGATCAGCGAGGTCAATTGAACGTGCTGCCGCGCCAAGCTGATCCATTGGACGGTGAGCGGATTCGACGATAAGAGGCTGGGAAAATGGTAATGGGGATAGTTCAAGTCAGAAAAATGGGGTCAGAAAGATGAAAAGAAAATCGTATTTATCGCCGCGGCTTTCTTGCTTGCTGGCGGCCTTCCTTGCGGCAAGGAGAAGAATTAATTTCCTGGCATCTTGATTTTTCTGACCCCATTTTTCTGACTTTATTCTTCTGGATTGCGTTTAGGTCCGAGGCTGGCACAAACTGCATGGGTAAAACCGGCGGGCAGCCTGTCCAAAATCTGACACCGCCAGTCTGTTTGTCGTTTGAACTGATATGAACGCGGAAAAGCTGGAGGCAGTGTGTAATCTGGCAGCAGAGGCCGGGCGGCGAATCATGCCATTTTATCGCAGCCGGCTGGCGGTTACGGCGAAGCAGGATGCCAGTCCGCTGACGGAAGCTGATTTGGCGGCGCATCATTTCCTGGTGGAATCGTTGCCCGCGGTTTTGCCGGATACGCCGGTGATTTCGGAGGAATCGGACCCGGAAACACACCAGGCGGTCGGCGGGATGGATCGCTTTTGGCTGGTCGATCCGCTGGACGGGACCAAGGAGTTTCTCAAAAGCACCGGCGAATTTACTGTCAATGTCGCGCTGGTCGAAAAAGGGCGCCCGGTCGCGGGCGTGGTCCATGCTCCAGCCGTGGGCGTCACTTACTATGCCGCGCAGGGGGCGGGCGCGTGGCGGAAGTCCCTGGAAAGCGCGGCCAGTCCCATTGTGACGCGGCCGGCCGATCTGGCGCGTCTGGCGGTAGTGGCGAGCAAAGATCATGCGGGGCCGATGGTCCAGGCGTTATTGGAGCGGTTATCCAACCCCGCGCTTCGTTCCATGGGCAGTTCATTGAAGTTTTGCCTGGTGGCGGAAGGTTCCGCCGATCTTTACTTGCGGGACGTGCCCACGATGGAATGGGATACGGCGGCCGCGCAATGCATTGTCGAGTCCGCGGGGGGACTCATCTGTTCGCTGGATGGCAAGGCTTTGCGTTACGGCAAAGCCGGTTTAAAAAACCCTTCGCTCATGACCGTAGGCGACCCGCATTTTAATTGGCAACAGTTCATTCCCACCGGGGCCTCCGCCGGCTAACCGAGGCAGGCCAATCGCGGCATTTCTTGCGTCCCAAAGCACTATTTGCGATTGTTGGCTTGTGACACCGTTGGAACCACCGGACAGTTTTCACTTGTCTGCGGCCATTGGCTGGCTTGAGTTGGGCGACTGGCGCGAGGCGGACGAGGAACTGGAAAAAATCGCGCCCGCCTTGCGCGTCCACCCAAACGTGTTAGAGATTCGCTGGGTCATTTATGCCAAAGCCGGGCAATGGGAGCGGTGCGTCGAGATTGGGACTGATTTGGTCAACGCCGACGCCGAAAGTTCATCGGGTTGGATCCACCGCTCCTTCGCCCTCCATGAGCTGAAACGCACCCAGGAGGCCTGTGATCTTCTGGTTCCAGCAGCAGCCCTCTTTCCTAAGGAATGGCTCATTCGATACAATCTCGCGTGTTACTCCTGCCAGCTTGGAGACCTCGAGGAGGCGGGGAAATGGTTGAGCATCGCCTTCAGTTTGGGCGACGCCAAACACGTGAAATTGATGGCTTTGAACGACCCGGATTTGAAGCCGCTCCGGACGGAAAATGGGGGATTTAATCCGAGAGCCGGACTGGCGTGACCCAAGGGAATGTTTCAGCTTGCTCTCGGAACAAGAAAATGCCGGTCGTTGTCCCGGCCCAAAACAAAGTCACAATAATTCCCTTTATTGAGTTCGGTTCGGATGTCTCCGGAGAGGGCCGGCATGTTGTGGGCTTCGTATCTGATGAGTTTCCCTTGGTGAACCAAGCTGAGGAATTTCTCTTTCCACTCCGGCATCTCGCTGCTGATTTCCTCGAAAATGCCCGGAGGAGGTGTTCTGATGATTACCGTATTCATGGGCTGATTATCCGCCCTTTCCCGCGCCGGTCAACAGTGTTGTCGTAGTGGAGGGCAAAACCGATGGGACGCCAGCCAGCACAATTCTTCAAACCAGAAGTCATTCTTCGTTAACTTCGTTTGCTTCTGTAAGCCCTTTGGAAGCCTCGGGACTGACAGGGATCCCGGGCAGGTGCTTGCCTGGATTTCGGAAAAGCGTTTGAACAAAAGGAAACTGAGGAAACGAAGAAAACCGCTGTTGTATTCCAATTCAATACTGCCGTCCCGGACCCGGCATTTCCAGTATTTGACCCCATAAATCGTCAAAAAAAACTGAAAAAATCTCCTGGAACGACGGATGGATGGACGGTCAATCACGGCAGTTTGATGTTTGGTGCGGAAATGCGTATCGCCGTCGTCGCAGGCGGAATGGGAAACCGGTCATGGATTGAACCGGATTTTCAGGCCCGGAAGAGCTTTTCGGCGAGTTTGGTGGCTTTTCGATCAGTCCCCCCGTTGGTGTTGCAATTCTTTAGAAAGCAGAACATCTCTTATTTTGTATGATGGAACGATTCCGCAAATGCCAAGGTTGGCGGTAACGTATTGATTTGTGCTTACCGAGACGGTCTCAATTGGTTGTATGTCGTTGTAGTGTCCGCTCACCACCCCAGCCAACTTGATATTAGGACCGCCAAAAGTAACCATTCCGTGTCGTTCCGCGCCAATTTGAAAGAATACAGGTGAACCACTGTATCCTCCGTACGCGTACGCTTCCATCAGATACATGTCCGTTTTCCCAAATACCCAATCTATTTTTTCATCAGTTATCAACGCCACCTTTCCGAATCTTGTAATCGGTGTGTTTCGCATTTCACCTAAATGTTGGACAAACATTCCCGTGAAAAAAACGTCAGACCCTTCATGGATGTCCAAGTCCTTAAAATCCGAATCGGTTGTAATAAAGTCTATTGACATCAGTTTGAAGTCAAAACGCTTCGGATCTGGGAGAAAAGGAATAATTGCGATATCGACGCTCGGGTCATCATGGATGAACACATTTTTGTCACGGCCAGTTGTAACAAGTCGGATCGGAATCATTTGTGAGGAACCATCGAGACAGTTTACGCGCGCGAAAATGAGCGGAAGCCAAGAGTTAGTGGTTGGTCTGACAACATGTTTTGCGGTAACTAAATAACTGAACGTTTTGTTGGTATTTTTAGAAACCACACCTACGAGGAAACCTGTTCCATCCGCCGCAGCATTTGTGGTATTGGTTGGGTAGTAGATAAAAGCGACAATTCGTTTGATGTCCAAGGGGATGGGTGCCGCACGTGAATTTGGTATTATCAAAAATAGACCGAACAACAGAATTGAAACAATTTTCACCAACGATCTCATATTTTCTCTTTCTGAGCGCGCGGTGCGGCACGTTTGGCTGCTCGCAGACAGCGCGATGCTCAACCAGTATGACACCAAATGCCGAGTTTTCTTAGAAGAAAATTAAATACGATTTGAACCTCGTGGATAATGTCCTTATGACCTTCTGAACCTCAAACCGACTGGAAATCGGGCGGAAATGGGACTGGAGGCGGCTTTAAGCTCGTGGTCGGTGCATCTACCGTTTGAACGTCTGGAAACCCTTGGGAAGCGTCGTGGATTTGGGGTCTGGGAAGGTTCAATATTGGCCGATTACATCCCCCCAATTTTTCCCATTGCACAACCCCTCCGTTCATCCAGTATTTCCGTATGATTTTCGGTGCTCACTGTTCGACGGCTGGAGGGGGCTTCATGGCGTTAAAAAGGGCCGAGCAGATCGCGGCGGATTGTGTCCAAATCTTCGTCAAGAATAACATGCAGTGGATGGGCAATCCTCCCGGTCCGACTGAACTTGCCCGGTATCAAGAGGAAAAGGCCCGCCTCAAACTGGGCGCGATTTTTGGCCATGCCGGCTATCTCATCAACCTGGGTGCGCCGCCCTCGCCGAATCGCGACAAGTCCGTGCAGTCGCTCATCCAGGAAATCACCTTTGCCGGCGCATTCGGGCTGCCTTTTTTAGTCCTCCATCCCGGCGCGCACCTGGGGGCCGGGAAAGAGGAAGGTCTCCGCCGCGTCATTGAAGGTTTGGACGGAGTTTTCCGCGCCACGAACGATTCGTCCGTGCGCGTGGCGCTGGAAAATACCGCCGGGCAAGGAAGCTGTTTGGGCGCCGAACTCGAAGACCTGGCCGCCATTTACGCGGGCGTGGAAAAACCGGGGCGCCTGGCGGTTTGTATCGACACCGCCCATCTTTTCGCGGCCGGCCACGACATCAGCCAGCCCAAAGAATGGGACAAAACCATCGGCCGCCTGCATTCCTTGATTGGCCGGGCGCAAATCACCGCCTTTCACCTCAACGATTCCAAGTCCGCGCTGAACTCCCGCGTGGACCGGCATGAACACATCGGCCAGGGAAAAATCGGTTTGGAAGCCTTTCGCCATATCGTCAATGACGCGCGCTTTGCCAAGATTGCAGGTTGCCTGGAAACCCCAAAGTCGAAGGATTTGCATGAGGACATCGAAAACCTCCAGACCCTCCGGTCCTTAGTCAAGAAGTGATTACTTGCTGAGGTAATAAAGAATTCCGCCGGCGGGACGCCGGCGGGAGCGGTCAAGACGACCGCGCTCCCCGGAAAATGGCAAAGCATTTCTCGCCGGAATGGCCGCCTCGGCAAGGCGACCCTACCTTGCCGCAACCCCATCTTCCTGACGCTTCACTTGGTGAGCGCGACGAAGTTTTTTAGCAGACGCAGCCCGACCGTCTGGCTTTTTTCCGGGTGAAATTGCGTGGCATAGACGTTGTCCCGCCAGACGGAAGAAGCGAACGGCTCGCCGTAAGTGGTCTCCGTCGCGGCCAGCTTGGCATCATCAGGCCGGGGGAAAAAGCTGTGGACGAAATAGACGTAACTGCCGGAAGGAATCCCTTGAAAGATGGGGCAATCCGGCCGGAGAACATTTAATTGATTCCAGCCGATCTGCGGCACCTTGAGCCCGCTGGTCTTGGAGAACCGGACCACTTTGCCGCCAAACACGCCCAGTCCCGGCGCGCAACTGTTGAACTCCTCGCTGCGCTCAAAGAGCGCCTGATAGCCGACGCAGATGCCGAGAAAGGGCCGCCCCGACTGGATGAAGTCCCGGATGGCGCCCAGCAATTCCTGTTTGCGCATGGCATTGAGACAGTCATCAAACGCGCCCACCCCTGGCAGGACCACGGCGCGCGCCTCCGCCATTTCCGCCGGCCGTCTCACGACGCGGACGTCCGCCCCCACCTTGAGCAGCGCCTTCTGCACACTGCGCAGGTTCCCCGAGTCATAATCAACCAAAGCAATCACCGCGCCGCAAGGGTAGCATCGAAGCGTCCGCCGTCAACGATGAGCGAACCGAACAGGCGGCTTTTTTCCAGGGCGAACACATTTCAACAGGCAACCGGACTAAACCCGAGAGGGCCCTACGGCTTTAGCGCGGAGGTGGTGACTTCTTCGTCTTCCAGTTGGACCAGGCGTCCGAAGCGGGGGATTTCCGGCCAACACCAGGCGACCGCCGCCACGACCAGAATCGTGGCCACACCTCCTGAGACCACCGAAAAAACCGGACCGAAGAAGTTGCTGACCAGGCCGGATTCAAACGCGCCGGCTTCGTTGGATGTGCCGATGAAAAGGTTATTGACAGAGGAAACGCGCCCTCGCATCTCGTCAGGGGTGAGCAGTTGCACAAGGGTGTGGCGCACTATGACGCTGATGTTGTCCGCAAAGCCGCAGATAAAAAGCATGAACAGCGAGAGCCAGAACCATCGCGAAAAACCAAAGCCAATGGTCGCCAGCCCGAAAACAGTGACCGCGGAAATGAGCGAGCGTCCCGCCTTGAGCATCGGCGGGCGATGCGCCATGAGGACCGCGCAGGAAACCGATCCGACGGGCAGGGCGGCCTGCAAGATGCCCAGGCCTTGCGGCCCGACATTGAGGATGTCCTTGGCGTAGACCGGGAGCAAAGCCGTCGCGCCGCCGAAAAGCACGGCAAAAAGGTCCAGCGTGATCGCGCCGAGGATGATGCGGTGGTTAAAGACAAAATGGAATCCGCCCAAAACCGTCGCCCTGGAAAACTTCTCTTTGGGCGCCAGCTTATGGCGGGCGCGCACCAGCGAGACCATGGCGAGGCAGAGAATGGCCGCCACGCCGTTGGCCGCGTAAACCATGACGGCGCTGTGCGTCAGCGCGATGAGGGCGCCGCCGGCCGCCGGGCCGGTCACAGCGGAAAATTGAAACGTGCTGGATGACCAGGTCATGGCCAGCGGAAATTCCTTCCGTTCCACCAGTTGAGGGAGAAACGAAGCGCTGGCCGCCCAGAGAAACGTGCGGGCCACGCCTGCGAGGGAGAGGCAAACGTAAATCCACCAAACCGGCGCCTGGCGCCACGAGATGACCGCCAATCCCACGGAGGTCATCGCCAGCACGGCCTGCATGGCGATGATGACTTTCTTGCGATCATAGGCGTCGGCGACGTGCCCAGCTGGCAGCGTCATGACCACCTGCGGCAGAAACGCGGTCAATCCCACCAGGCCCAAGTCCAGCGAGGAGCGGGTCCGTTCGTAGATTTCCCATCCGACCGCCACCGTGAGCATTTGCTGCCCAAAGGAGGCCATGAAGCGGCCAGTCAAATAAAATAAATAATCCCAATTGCGCAGGATCGCGTAAGGATTCGTCGCGCGCTCCATTACACTTCGATCCTTCCCTCAAACACGAAATCCGCCGGACCCGTCAAGGCGACGCCGGTGAATTGGCCATGTTCGCGGCGGAAGCTCACCTCCAGGATGTCCCCGCCCTGCACCTGCACCTGCACGGGAGAACGGAAGCCGTGCAGCTCGGCCGCAATCAGCGCCGAGGCCGTCACTCCTGTGCCGCAGGCCAGGGTCTCGCCTTCCACGCCGCGTTCGTAGGTGCGCACGCGGATGGCGTTGGGGCCGCGCACCTGGACGAAGTTTACATTGGTCCCGCGCGGGGCAAAATGCGGGTGGCGGCGGATTTCCGGGCCAAGGGTCCGCACCATTGCCTGGTCGGCGTCTTCGACAAAGAGCACGGCGTGCGGCACGCCCGTGTTGAGCGAATGGACGACTGCCGGGCCGCTGCTGAGGGAAAACTTCTGGTTCAAACGCAGGTCCGCCGGGGGCGTTAAATCCACGGTGACTTTGCCGCCATCGAAGCGAGCGGCGATGATCCCGGCCCGCGTCTCGAAACGGAAACCCGCTTCCAGGCCGGTCAGGCGCCGGACAAAACGGGCGAAGCAGCGGGCGCCGTTGCCGCACATTTCCGCCGCATGGCCGTCGTTATTGTAAAAATCCCAGGCCCAATCCGCTTGTCCCGAAGCGCAGGGAACCAGCAGAATGAGGCCATCCGCGCCGATACCGCGGTGCCGGTCGCATAACTGCGCGATCTGCCCGGTGGAAAGCTTGATTTCCCTGGACCGATTGTCGATCAGGATAAAATCGTTTCCCGCTCCGTTCATTTTGGCAAAGGCGATGACCATGAGGAAGGGTAACAATTGCCGCCGCCAGGTTCCAAGTTGAAACTGCCGCCGCCAAGTTCAGGAGAGAATTGGCTCTGTTCACGGCAGCAGACTTCCGCCGCTCCCGGTGCCCGTGTTTCGGCGCGAGTTTTGAGAATATCTACAAAGTGCATGACCACCGATGGCGCGGGTCGCACGAAAAAAAAGGGCGAATGCTCGCGCAGAGGCGCAGCGCGCCAAGCCGCAACCGGATTTAGTTCAAGGGACACGAAGAGCACGAAGAAAGGGAGGTTGAGATTTTTCTTTTCAAGACTTCGTGACCTTCGTGGTAGAAAGGTTTTCTCAGAAATGAGCAAGCCCGCGTGGCGCGCAGAGACGCGGAGAGCGCGGAGAAAAGAATTTTCCCAAAAATGAAGAAGTTCTTTGAAATTGCACTACTGAGAGCGGAGTGAAGAGAAGGAAGAAGAGTTTTCTCTGCGTTCTCCGCGCTCTGCGTGAGTACTACCTGCTTTAAATCCGTGTGCTCCGGGAAATGCCGTGAAGCAACGGGTTAATTCGCTAATAACTGTCCCGATTGAATCAATGCTTGGTTGATCGTCGTCGGCGGCGGCTGCGAACCTTGACAAAACGCTTCGAGGTCTGAGGCGGACCCCATTCTTTAGACCACGAAGCGCGTAATTTAAGATGGACTCTTCCGGTCTGCTGTCATTTATAGTTATTGTTGTCTGCTGCTTCTTTCCGCGCTTCAAAGAACTTTCGAAAAG
>JBKQWF010000092.1:0-60326 GCA_052139695.1 Limisphaerales bacterium | reverse complement strand
GTTTTACCGGAGTAGTTGTTGAGTAGCAGCCCGGTATTGATTTCACTGGCACTTTCACTGGCACTGGCCTCCTCTGGTTGCGCCATCCTGTTGAAAATCAACAGTTTAATGATGGCGGAAGGGGTGGTTTCTGAACCCTTTTTGCCAACTTTTGATCAAGGCCATAAGGCACGATTCGCCACCTTTTGACAATCTGAAAACGCCATTGGGCAAGTTGTTATTGGATAAGCGTTTGGCGATTGATCAGACGCAAAATGAGGTTGCGAAAGCACTCGGAGTGAGCGTCAGAAGTCTAAAGAATTGGGAACACAATCGCAATCTGCCCTCCAAATATCTCGGGCCGCAAATCCGCCAATTCCTGGGATGCAAATGATGGGTTCCGCACCCACCGCCCGCCCAATAGATTCCTCCCAGCCAGGGCGTTTATAGCAGTATTGTTTTCATAGGAGGTGGGCTTTCACTACGGGTGATGGGAATTTGAGTGGCTGGCTGTGAAATAGTTCATTGATAGAAGACCGGTCTGCATGAGGTGTTCGTCTTATCATCTGTCCTTGTCGAAACCCAATGTTCCCTGTCTGGTGTTTGGCAGGGGTTCATCCGGTTTGTCCAGCACTTCCCGCAATTTGTTTGCGAGGTTGGACGGCGTGAAGGGCTTGTGGAGTAGGGCCACGCCTTTGTTGAGCATTCCTTGATGGACAATGGCGTTCTCCGTGTACGCCGAGGTGAAAAGAATTCGCGTGTGGGGAAATATTGCCTTTACACGATCCGCCAGTTCTTTGCCGCTCATGTGGGGCATCACAACATCGGTGAACAGCAAATCAATGTGGCCGACATTGCGCTGATGCTTGAGATTCAGGGCTTCGACACCGTTGACCGCCGTCAAAACTGTGTAGCCCAGGCGCCTGAGTAAGGTTGAAGCCATTTCGCGCAAGGCGGGATCGTCCTCGACGAATAGGATGGTTTCTGTTCCGCGTGGCAGGTCTTGTGCGTCAAGACGGCCAGAGGGAATCGTGGATTCTGCTCCAGCTTCCGGCAAATAAATCTTAAAGGTGGTGCCGCGGCCAACCTCGCTATAGACACTGATGTGACCGCCGCTTTGTTTGACAATCCCGTAGCAGGTGGACAATCCCAAACCAACTCCCTGCCCAATGGCCTTGGTGGAAAAGAAAGGCTCGAATAAGCGCGCTTGTACTTCCTCGTTCATGCCGGTGCCTGTATCTGTGATCGCCAGCATCACGTAATGTCCCGGTTTTAACTCGGGATAACGACCGATGCTGTCCAGGTCGAATATGACGTTTGCAGTTTCAAACATCAATTTGCCGCCGTTGGGCATGGCATCGCTGGCGTTGATGGCCATGTTCATGATGACTTGCTCAATCTGCCCGGCATCCGCCTTTACCGCGTGCAATTTGTCAGCCGCAGTGATCTGGATAGCCCGCCGGCTTCGAGTCTCCGCTTGTTCGGTCCGTTCCTTGGCTTGATCAGTTCGCGATTCCGCCTGCTCAGTTCGCATTTCATCCCATTTCGTTCGGGAATGAGACATCTCAATTTGATTATCAAAACCCTGCTCGTAATTGCCGTTTTGGCGTCTTGTTGATTTGTTCGCGCCGGATTGTGCGCTGACGCCCGCTTCCTCCAGTGAGTTTGGAAGGTGCTCGGGATCTGCACGGTTTGGGGCAATCACCCTAAAATAGTATCCGGGAAACTCTTATGACGCCATACGGTGTTTTACCCAGTCACTTAAAGCAGACTTTCTGGGTAATCACGAAGCGACACCCAAGCGCAACCGAAGTACACCCCATAGCATACAGGCTTGGCAACCGCTATAAAGGTTGCGATTCCGGTTATCACCAGATTGAAATAAATTGATATTATGTACCTTTTTGCTGTCGTGTTGGCTGTTCTGTGGCTGTTTGGCGAAATATACAGTTTTAAGTTTGGCGGGATAATCCATGTCTTTCTGATCGCCGCTATAATCGTGGCAGCGCTTAAGTTTAAGTCAGACCGCAAGAGAACCACTCTTGCCAACCAAAAACCACGGTCTCGGCAAGTGATCCGTGACTTGGGCGTGCAAAAAACCTGGCAACTGAAATAATGCAAGGAATGCCGGGATACCCCAAGTCATCTTGAGGCAAAACGTCCAAACAACGCTTTTTCTTCTTTGAAGGGGGATGAGGGATTCGCGCATTCTTTTTGTCAGCAGCAATCATCACTTCCATTCCCAATCTGCTTTGGCAATTAAAGCGCGGGAAATGTTGGATGTTTTATTGATTTTCGCGGGCGGTAGTTTTTTGTGACATTTTGAACATTTCTTTACGTGTTCGGGTAACACCGAATAGCGCCCTCACACTTTCAAGTTAAACTTGCCACATGACTGGGAATTACTTTTCCTTTCTCACTGTCGGCTGCTGCGGATTGGTATTGACTGTTGTGATATTCAGCGGGCTCATTAACCAATTATAAGTCTATGTTGCGAAGTCTTAAGCAGCTTTACGCAAACAAACCCTGGGCCACCAGAGGCACAATCGGACACATCAAGGATTTTCATTTTGAGGACGGAAACTGGGCGATCCCTTATGTGGTCGCGGATACCACCTCGTCGCTTCTGATCGAGGAGGCCGTCCAAAACAATCCTGGCTAAAAGAAGCGTCTTAATCAGATGAAAAGTCATTACTACACAACCTATACTAACAATTAAAAAACAAACAAATGCAAAATACAATTGTCGCAACTCTTAGAACCGTAATCTCTTTTAACCGGGCGCGACTAATCGCCACATCCGCTCTCGCCGTTCTTCTCGCAAGTAACGCCGCCCTGGCAGTTCAATCGAAGGTGAGTCTCGGAGCGGCCAGCGATTACGTCATACTGGCAAAATCAGGTATCTCAACTGTGCCGCCCTCGGCCGTGACCGGAAACCTAGGGGTCAGTCCAATTGATTCGACGGCCATCACTGGGTTTTCACTAATACTTGATGGATCGAGTCAATTTTCCACTTCTTCTCAAGTAACGGGAAAAGTGTTTGCGCCAGATTATGCCTCTCCTACGCCAGTCAATCTAACAGCGGCTGTGAGCGACATGCAGACCGCATACACGGACGCAGCAGGACGGACATTGCCTGACCAAACGGAACTGGGAAGCGGAAATATCGGCGGGATGACCCTTGCTCCTGGCCTCTACAAATGGAGCACCGATGTTACAATTCCAACAGACGTTACACTCGCCGGTGGCCCAAATGCCGTCTGGATATTCCAAATAGCGGGTAATCTCACCATTGCCGGAGTCACGGCTGTCATACTTAGCGGGGGCGCTCAGGCTGGCAATATATTTTGGCAGGTCGCCGGCGGCGTTGGCGTGGACCTCGGCACAACCTCCCAATTTGAGGGGAACATACTCTCAGAAGCCGGGATCAACCTGCAAACTGGCGCATCAATCAACGGCAGATTGTTGGCGCAGACTGCGGTCACACTGGACGCCAACGTCATAACTATCCCCTCGCTTCTGGAACCCTTGAGCTTTGGCCCCATCGAACGTGCGCCAAATGGTTTGGTGACACTCGTAATCACGAATACACCGGGTATTGCCCTAACACTCCAATCCTCCATGGATCTCATAAGCTGGACGACGTTCTCTACGCCGACCCCGACCAACACGCCGTACGTTACGACTGACACTAATGCGTTGCCATTCGCGATGCGTTTCTACAGGGCTTTCTATCCATAACATTTTGAGGTGACCATTCGACTTATTCTGAGGGCCATGACTAACGCAGTTCATACCGTCCATGTTTCTGTTTCCGTACTTACCCGCTACTTTTCAGACGTCGCCAGCAATAACATTGCGGCCAGAATTGCAATAATGGCAATGACGGTCAATAACTCGATTAAGGTGAAACCGCCGCCAGAAATAGAACGCGAAAAACGACCAAGCGGAGACGGGGGTTGGCTGACGCAGTTTTCATCCGCTGGAAACATTGATACATATTGGCCTCCCCGTTGTGTTTGTTACCAAATATATATAAAAATGTAACCGATCGAGGGTTCGATTCCTTTCATTCAGATCGTTTTGTTAATGAAGTGATACTGCTAATAATCTAGATTAGAAAAACTGGCGGAAGGGGTCGTTTCTGCTCCCTTATTGCCGACTCTTGATCAAGGCCATAAGACACGATTCGCCACCTTTTGACAATCTGAAAACGCCCTTGGGCAAATTGCTCGTGGATAAGCGGTTGGCTGCTGGTTTGACGCAAGAAGCCGTTGCGACACTGCTTGGGGTGAGCGTCATAAGCCTAAAAAATTGGGAACACAACCGCTATCTGCCCTCCAAATCTGTCTGGCCTCAAATTCGCCACTTCCTGGGAGGCGAGTCATAGGGTTCCGCCGTGATACTTGGAATTTGGAGGATAATCTGGAAATGGCTGAGAATGGCTTGTGGCGTTTGCTTTCGGCACATTGACGTAAAGCGTTGCGACTCGACTTGTTGGCTTGTTGGCACCGCGCCATGCCTCATATGCGCTTTCCTCAACTGGAAAAGGCAAAGCCGCCGCTTTTCAACTCGACGCGACAGACGCCCTCATCCACCATCGTCATTAACCCGCGATCACTGTGAGCGATCCACCATCAATTTAATCTTCCCGGCTAATCGTTGGGCCCTCAATTTTTTTCGGCTTGAGCAAAAATCGGTTATTTCACGTTGACATCGAGAACGATGTCGCGAATTGTTGACGGCGTGTCGGGGTTGATTTGGTTCGTGGCGCATACCAGACCGCGTCAGGAAAAGAAGCTTCTGGAGCATTGCCAGAGGCAAGGAATTGCCGCAACGCTGCCTTGTTACGACTCGGCGCACAAATATCGCGGCAAGACCGTTGTGTTCCGCAAGCCGCTATTTCCCGGGTACGTATTTCTTCAACTTGAACCGCAGCAGGCGGATTCCATCCGACAAAACAGGCACGTCGCCAATCTGCTGGACGTATTCGATCAGGAGATACTTCGCCAGCAATTAGAAGCTATTCTTCTGGCGTTGGAGACGGATATCGAAGTGCGCCTAGTACCTGCGATTGGCGTGGGTACGCGCGTATCCATCAAGGCGGGACCATTAAGGGGGGTAGAAGGCTGGGTAGAAAATCGATATGGCAAGTCCACAGTGTTGCTACGCCTGGACTTCATCGGCCAAGCCGCCGCAGTCAAAATCGAAGCCGACCTGCTCGAACCCACCTAACAGCACAAAATGCGAAACCACTACTGCGGTTACTGTTGAACCGCCCATATCATGGCAGCATGTTGAAATCGGGCGAGGAGCGACGATCCCGAGAAGTTTGCTTTGTCACGGCCAAATTTTCCTCTCGGCATCTACTATTCGCCGACTGTTTGATTCTGCCCCGTTCTGGCGGATTTGATTTTGATTTGTCCAGTTTCACGAGCGCGCCTCTTTAAAATAGCCCGTGTACCACTGAACAAACTTGGCAATTCCAGTTTCAATGGAAGTAGCAGGTTTAAAACCGACATCTCGCATCAAGTCATCGACATCCGCGTAGGTGGCGAGTACGTCACCCGGCTGCATTGGCAGAAAGTTTTTTTGCGCTTTCACTCCCAATGTCCTTTCAAGAGTTTCAATAAGGTACAGCAATTCGACCGGATTGTTGTTGCCAATGTTGTAAATTCTGTAAGGCGCATTGCTCGTCCCCGGATCTGGCTGGCTCCCGTTCCATTGAGGATTGGCAGTGGCGATCCTATCTGCAACACGAATAACGCCCTCGACTATGTCATCAATGTAGGTTAAATCGCGCTGCATGTGTCCTTCATTAAACACATCGATTGGACGTCCCTCAAGGATGGCCTTGGTGAACAAAAATAATGCCATGTCGGGGCGGCCCCAAGGTCCATATACTGTGAAGAACCGCAGTCCAGTCGTCGGCAACTGGAAGAGATGGCTGTACGTATGGGCCATCAGTTCGTTGGCCTTTTTTGTCGCCGCATAAAGGCTGACGGGGTGGTCCACATTATCATGCACCGAGAAGGGTGTTTTGGTGTTCGCGCCGTACACTGAGCTTGAAGAGGCGTAAGTCAGGTGTTCCACGCGATTATGGCGGCACCCTTCCAGAATATTAGTGAACCCAATAATGTTGCTGCTAATGTAAGCCTGAGGATTCTTGAGCGAGTAACGCACGCCCGCCTGAGCGGCGAGGTTAATGACACGCTGAAAACCTTCTTTGGCGAACAACGTTCCCAGACCAATCCGATCCGTAAGATCCAGTTTTACAAACCGAAAGTTCTCTTGATTCGTCAACCGGCGAAGACGGGCCTGCTTAAAAAGAGGATCATAATAGTCGTTCAAATTATCAAGTCCGACGACCTCATCACCCCGTTCCAGAAGCGCATTGCTAACATGGTATCCAATAAAACCGGCCGCGCCAGTGACTAGTATTTTCATTAAATCAACCTTTCAATCTTGCGCTAAAGCTTCGGCACAGGAAGTGCTTATTCTCATTGTAATAATGAAAATCGAGAAAGAAGGCAAGGATCTCAAGAAAATCCGGGCCGATGTCCTACGCCAGGCGGCAAAAATTGCCGAATCGGAGCAATCGCCCCTCGCTGTGGACCTGTGGAATGAAGCTTGTCGTCGCATTCAGCAGGTGCTTCGGGCTGAAGCCGCCAAGTTTGAGCGTTCCTGATAAAACGGTGGCCGTCCAGTTTTTAGACAAACCTTGTAATTGCCTCAAATCAGGTACTTTTTCTGTTCGTCGCCGGTTTCAAGTTTGGGGAGGGAAATAAGAAAGCCCGCATGCAGAATGAAGGAGCGGGCATTTTGAGGTTTGCACTTTTTAATGGTTGCTGCCTCATGGCGAGCTGATGCGATAGTAACGACCGGAACCGTTTGTCTGCACGGGTTCACTGAAATAGACCAAACCATTGGTGAGCCTGAGGCTCTGCACCGGATTCCAAACCGAGCTGGCTAAATTGGTGCAGGCTTCAACCACGATGGGAATATTGGTTGTGCCGACGACATCGAATCCGAATTGATTGTTCTGTATGCCAAAACTACGGTTTCCGGTTTGGATCAGCGGGTTCCACAGCACGGCCGGACGACCGTCAAGAAGCGAACTCCAGCCTGTGGTCCCCGGCAAATAATAGACCGTCGTGTTATTGTCAGAACCGAACACAGATGGGCCAACCGTGGGAGCGTTGCCCTCAAAGTAAACGCTCGTCAGGCTGCTGCAGGAACCGAAGGCAGTGCTCCCTATGCTGATGACGCTCCCGGGAATTGTCACGCTGGTCAGACTACTGCAGTCATCGAACGCCAGATCTCCAATGCTGGTGACGCTGCCGGAAATTGTTACGCTGCCCAGAATGCTGCAGCCAAAGAACGCAGAACTTCCGATGCTGGTGACGCCACTGGCGATCGTGGCGTTGGTCATGTTCGCGCAACCATCGAACGCATTCACTCCTATGCTGCTGACGCTGCCGGGAGTCGTCACACTAGTCAGACCGCAGCCGAGGAACGTCTGTTCGCCGATGCTGGTGACTCCGTTGGCGATCGTGGCGTTTGTCAGGCCAGAGCAGGAGTTGAACGCAGAGGCTCCGAAGTTGGTTACGCTGCCTGGAATCGCTACGCTGCCCAGGCTGGTACAGTCATAGAACGCAGCAATCCCTATGCTGGTGACGCTATCGGGAATCGTCACGCTGCTCAGGCCGGTGCAGCCGTAGAACGCCTCGTTGCCGATGCTGGCGACCCCATTGACCAGCGTAGCGTTCGTCAGGGCGGTGCAGTACTCGAACCCAGAAGCTCCGATGCTGATGACGTTGCCGGGAATCGTCATGCTTGTCAAGTTCACGCAATATTCGAAGGTGCCCTCCCCGATGTTGGTAACGCTTCCGGGAATCGTCACGCCGGTCAGGCTGTAGCAGGCATAAAACGCGGAATTTCCGATGCTGGTGACGCTGCCAGGAATCGTCACGCCAGTCATGCTGGTGCAATATTCGAAGGTACCCCCCCCCATATTGGTGAGGCTGCCAGGAATCGTGACGTTGCTCAGGCTGGTGCAGCCATAGAACGCCTCGTTGCCGATGCTGGTGACGCCGTCGGCGATCGTGGCATTTGTCAGGCTGGTGCAGTCAAAGAACGCACTACTCCCGATGCTGGTGACGCTGCCAGGAATCGTCACGTCGCTCAGACTGGTGAGGCCAAAGAACGCATCAGTTCCAATGGCGGTGACCGCCAGCCCGTTGATGCTGGATGGAATGGTCACAGACCCGCCAGGCCCAGTGTAACCGGTGATGGTGACGGCAGTGCCATTCGGATTTGTCATGTAAGTGAATTGAGCTTGCATCGCGGTCGGTGCCCCCAATAACAGCAAGCCAATGAGGGCAGGCCATGTTCTTCTCATAATTGTGTTCGAGGTTTTTGATCGTCAACTAATGTCATGTTGCCGTAAGGGGTTTACGGTGGACAATTTTCCGACATTTGTTCGATTTACTGATCCTTGCACAGTAAGCAATAATTCCCACGCTAAACTTTAGTCTGCAATTGAATTTATCGTACTTCATGATCAATCGGCCCTATTTACAAACTAAGCTGCGAGTTCCGGTTCGGGGTGGGTAGTCGTAGCTCTCGAATTGGCGTCCGGTCGGCTGATAGGGCTGCCAAAAAGATCGAAGCCTGACGTCGCACTTGATGTATGTTCTGCCGATTCAGCACCATAGCCATTCCCGTTGCCGGAAGAGAGACACGGTACATATTCAGGCAGTATTTGCTTCAACATCTGTTTAAGTTCATCCGGCGTTGCTGAATGCAGCGCCAATTCAAAATGGCATAGCGCCGCTCGCAGATCTTCCAGCCGCATGGGGCGGCTTGTGAGCCGTTTAATGCGCGGATGCATCGTATCGACGCAACTGGCCCGCAGATGGGCCAGTTCCTCATAGAGCTTTTCGCCCGGCTTAAGCCCGGTGAACTTGATCTCGATGTCGCGGTCAGGCTCCAAACCCGAAAGTCGTACCATTTGGCGGGCCAGATCAACGATCTTCACCGGTTTGCCCATGTCGAGAATAAAAATATCTCCGCCCTCGCCCTGCGCACAGCTCTGCAAGACCAAACCCACAGCCTCGGGAATGGTCATGAAAAAGCGAACGACTTCCGGATGCGTCACGGTGATGGGGCCACCTTCGGCGATCTGGCGCTCGAAAATGGGGACGACACTGCCGGACGAACCGAGCACATTGCCAAACCGCACGGCCACGAACCTAGTTTGACCATCATGCTTCCGAGCGAACGTAAACCTGCTTTGGCCATCGTGTTCCAGGGCAAACGCCTGGAGGAAAACCTCCGCCAGGCGTTTGCTGGCGCCCATCACGCTGGTGGGATTGACCGCCTTATCGGTCGAAATCATGATAAATCGTTCCACCCGATGCCTGAGCGCCAGTTCGGCCAGAGCCGCCGTCCCTAACGCATTATTTTTGATGGCTTCGCTGGGCTGTATTTCCATCATGCCCACATGCTTGTGGGCGGCCGCATGGAAAATAATCGCCGGTTGATACTGCTGCATGACGGCCTGCATCCGTGGTTGGTCGAGGATATCAGCAATTAGCGGCACAATGACGCTGCTATGACCCAGTTTGATAAGTTCTTGCTCGATCTGAAACAACTGCACTTCCGATTGATCGACCAGCAACAAGCGGCAGGGCCGAAAGCCAGCCACTTGGCGGCAAAGTTCGGACCCGATGCTCCCGCCCGCGCCAGTTACCATGATCGTGCGACCCTTCAACACGCCGCCGATCTGGTCCATTCTGAGATCGATCGACTCGCGTCCGAGCAGATCCTCGATTTTCACAGGACGCAACCGGCTTACACGGACCCTGCCACTAGTGAGTTGATCAATGCTCGGTACGGTCACATATTTTAACCGCGCTTTTTGCAGAATGGCGACAATTTCGCCCAGGCGTTTCGCCGTGCATAAAGGCATCGCGATGACGACCTCTTCCAGGCCCAGCTTCTCCTTTAGGTGCTGGATTTGTTCCGGCGCGCCGACGACCGGCACATCATGAATCCTGGCTCCCCATTTCTTGCGGTCATCGTCCAGGAAAACCGCCGGTACCAGACCAAGATTCGGGCGCGAACGTAGCTCCCGGACCAAGCTGGCGCCAACATCGCCTGCCCCTATAATAGCTACATTGCGCGCGGCACAACAATTGTAATTCTTGCGGGAATAGTACTGCTCATTCACTATGCGCCAGGCTGACCGCATGGCGCCGAGCGCCAGAAAAGACAGCATGCATTGCACCAGGATGACTCCCAGAGGCGGAGAGAAACTGACATCCAGGAAACGCAAGACATAGAGCGACATACCGGAGAGAGCCATCGCGTAAACCAGGTGACCAGCCTCTGTAAAGCTGAAATATTTGTAGATGCCGGAGAACTGGCGAAAAAAAAGGAGGCAGCACAACTGCAAGGAGACGACCCAAAGTCCGTGGTGTTGCAGTTGCAACCGGTTTTTCAGCGGCACGTCAAAATCGAAACGCAATTGGTAAGCCAGCCACCGGCAGGCAATCAGCATGCAAGCTGCAAGCCCGACAATGATAAGCCTCCGGCTGATCAGGCGCAAATGGACTCCCCGAGTCTCGTCCGAGGTCCCACGGTCTCCGTTTTCCGGAGCCGGAAGCCCCGCAGATTCCGCGGACTCAATTTTTTCGTATTCTCTCATAGCAGTCGTGTCGTCAGTGCTCAATTATGCGTGCCCCACTCACACCCATCCCCTCACCCGATACACCCACCAGCCGATTTTCTCATGAAGGTAAAGCCCAAAAATTTGAAACCGGTTCAAACTAGGAAAAAGCGAAAACCGAAACCGCGCGTCGGGAACTCCATAAATCTTGAAATCACACGCTACTGGTTCGACCTCTATCCCCTGATTCTTGAACACCGCCACCGAACGCGGCATGTGGAGCGCCGAGGTGACCAGCAGCACCTTTCGCCAGCCATACACCTTCTCCAGCTTCTGGAATTGCACCGCCTCATCGTGCGTGTTCATGCAGTTACCAAGGTTCGTTACTACCTCCGCTTTGTTGGCGAGGCCCCACGCCACGATCCAGTGCTGCAACAGCGAGGGCGCAGATATGGCCGGCCTGCCAGGCACTGGCGAACCGCCGCCAAGCACCAGCGCCGATGCCTTTCCCGCCCGTATCAACTCCAACCCAGTCAAAATCCGAGTTCCTCCATCGCGCAGCGCGAGCCCATACGGATCTCTGTCCGATACGTAATATCCTCCCCCCAGCACGAGCACGACTGTCCCCGCTTCCCCATTCCCATCTTCCAACAGTGATTTCCCATTTTGGATCGTCGCTCCTTCTCCGTCTCCTGCGCTTGTTTCTGGACGGGGTCCGCCCGCCACTCCCTTTTCCACTCCCACTACGAGCAGATCCACTAGGGGTGTGCTGCCCAAAAGGAAAAGCACGAATGTGGGAATGCCGAGCCAAATTGCGCTTCTCCAACGCCGGTGCCAAATGAGCCAGAAAAAGCCAAAACTCATCACGAGCCAAATGACCCCCAACGGTTCAAACAACGGATAAAAAAAATGCATCGAGAAACAATCGATAAAGGCTGAGAACCGAAACCAAACTCCTATCAGGTGTCAGGTTTCAAATTTTAGCCTTCTCGTATATCTTCAGGCATCCACGAATCACCTTCCCCCTCCGCTCCAATTTCCCCTCTCCCATAGCCGTTCCGGAGAGAAGACAAAGGCCGATGCCGAACAAACATTCATCTGTCGGCTTACTGTCGAATTGGCCAGTATTCCACGGGATAGCGGAAATCATCACCTTGCGCATCTTCAAATCTGCCGGATGAAAAGATCATCAGAATGGCCTCCGGCTTCAGATTGATACTGCCTGTGGCATGGCCCGGTGGCACATGGAGCACCTGCGGAATGACCGACGAGAGAGTATAGCGGGCTACAGGCAATTTTCGACGCGGGCACTGCCAGTGGTCCGGTCGGACCACAGCGACCAACACTTCTCCGCAAATGACGGTGAACCACTTATGGTCCCGCTGATGCCCCACCCAGCCGCGCGGAACATTCCCATGGTCTGCCTCAACCCAATAAAACCTATCCACACCCTTGAAATCGAAGCCATTGACGAACGATACGATGCCGCGCGCATCTACATGGCGACCGCCGTGGATTAAGTGCGGCTTCATGTCATCCGCTTCACGCATGTTCCCGCACGCCC
This sequence comes from Limisphaerales bacterium, assembly GCA_052139695.1. Taxonomy (GTDB): domain Bacteria; phylum Verrucomicrobiota; class Verrucomicrobiia; order Limisphaerales; family Palsa-1400; genus PLGF01. The sequence continues at coordinate 48,111 of JBKQWF010000092.1, read as the reverse complement.
TTATGGCTCGGATTCCCCGCCGCCTGGTGAACATTATTGCTCACGCGAAACGACCGTTCGCAAAACGCAAAGAAGGCCAGCCAAACCAAGATCACCACGGCAATTAGCCCCGCTCGCAATGGCACACTGGCGTGGACGTAAAGCACCATTAAACCCAGCACCACGCTTTGCAATGCCATCTCCAGGCCGGTGACGGCGGAGTGGCTCATCCCGGAACGGATAAGCCGTTGATAGAAATGCTCCCGGTGCGGCGCATACCAGCATTCGCCCATGAGTATCCGCCGGAGGAGTGTGATGCCAGTATCAAGCACAAAATTGGCGTGAAGCAACAACAGCGGAATTAGCAACCAGATGCCGGCATCCATCGCCAGCCAAAGGACGATCACCGCCAGGCAAAAACCAAGAGGTGCGCTGCCGACATCCCCCATGAACATCCGGGCTTGGGGAACGTTATGGGGCAGAAAACCCAGGGCTGCGCAGGCGATGGCCATGCTCCAAAGCACTGGCGCACAATTGTATCCATGCAGGGTCAGGCCTCCCAGCAGCGCCATGCCAAATCCCGTTACGACGGCTTGCCCCGCGGCCAGCCCATTGATGCCATCCATGAAATTGAAGGCGTTAGTATAGCCGACAACCCAGATAAACCCCAGCAGCCAAACGAATGAAACAGCAGGCCAAGGGTAGCCAACTGAATCCAAGCCCAACCTAAGACTGGAAACATCTAGCACCACCAGAGCAGCCATGGCCGCCACCGAATGACAGCCGAACCGAATGGCCGCACCCACTGACTTGATGTCATCACGAAAGGAAACAATTCCGATCGCCAGCGCACCCAATAGCACCCCAGACGTGACTTCCCATTGCAACGGCAACCCTAGAAAAACCAATAAAGCCGCTCCCCCAGCTATTGCAATACCTCCTCCCCGCACCACTGAAACCGAGTGGCTTGAGCGTGTATTCGGTTTGTCTACCATGCCCAATCGAACCAAGGTTTTAGCGACCGGAAATCCTAGCAAATAGCTCGTTATGGCAATTAGAATGAAAGCAAACGGAACTGGCTTGGGCACGGAGTGCATTAGTTAAGCTTTCGAAATTGTGCTCTGATTCGCATCTGCATGATTGGTCTCATGGTCAAACGGCTGGCGATCATGAGAAAAAGCTAATTTCAAAACACGCTTCAAGTACTCGCAGTTTTCAACTCCGCAACCTGCTGCAGATGCTTAAGCAGTTTCGGATAAATGACTTCGGATGAGTAGCATTTCAGGTATAAGCGCCGGGCATTGTCCCCGAGTCTCTTCGCTTCGAGTTTATCGGTCGCGAGCTTAATTAAGCAGTTACAGAGTCCATCCACGTCGTCTGAAATATACTGCATTCCTACCTCCTCTCGTTTAATGATCTCAGCCATCTCGCCCTCAAGAGAGGATATCTGCGGCAATCCGAAGGCCATATACTCAAAAGGCTTGTTCGGAAGTGACATCGTACACCCGCGACGGTAGGGCGAGATACCGACGTTCGCCAGTTGCAGGAGGGCGGATAATTCCTCATTTGTTTTGATCCACCCCAGAAAGACGACGGAATCGACGTTTTCGGCAGCGCGACGCATCTTTGCCTCGTAGCCTCCAGCCCCAGCAAAAAGGAAACGGATACGATAACCCAAACGTTTCAAACGTTTCGCTGCCTGAATAACAGTATGGAAATCTTGTGAGGAAACAAAAGTCCCGACGTATATTACCACAAAATCGTCCGCCCGCAATGTCAGTTGAAGGCGCAATCGCTCTTTAGCGGCCTGAACTCCCGAGTCGTCATTGGAATCAAGAGCCTGGGAAGAACTTCCTATGGGGAAAACGCCGTCCCTAGAACTTCTTTTGCGTCCGCCATGGGTCAGGGCCCATTCCAAGTATGACTCGGAGATTGCGGTGACGCCGGCGGCGCGAGATAAGAAGTGCCGCAAAGAACGGTATTCAAAAGTTAACAATGGCTTAAGCCAAGGCCGCCACAGCCGCGGAAAAATCGTCAGATAATGATCTGGCCAAAGATCGCGCACATCAACGACGACAGGAATCTTGTGCCGCTGCCCAAAATCGACGGCAGCGCGGCAAAGATGAGGTGTGGGCAAACAACAAAAGATCAAATCCGGGACCTCGCACTTCTCAACCTGGCGCAAGAATGAGTCTACCTCAAGCCGGTGGTGTCGGAGGCGCTGGGGAGATCGGTTGGTTCGATATCCCGGTCCATCCACAAGTCGAATCGTAAGGTAGTCGCCAAAGTTGTAGGACGTATCACCATCAGCACGTCGGCTTTTATCAAAGTGGACAAATGTTGAGCTCCATCGAAGGACTTTATGCCCCGATTCAATGGCCTCCTTAGTGAGCATCGCGCAACGCCAATGTTTTGTGGCACCGTCTAATTGAGGTAAAGGCTCACCTACTTGGATGATCCAAATATCCATATTCGTGCGTTAAGGTGAACTCAGTTGAGGACTAAACAGGGCAATGTAGCGGTCCGCAATTATTGTCCAATCGTAACCGCCAGCATGCTGCCTGCTATTCTCACTCAGCTCATTTCGCAGTTCGTTGTTTGAGGCCAGCTTTGCCATAACATTTGCCAGGTCATCCGGATCGTTGTCATTTGTGAGAAGCCCCGTCTTTCCCTCGACGACGTAGTCAGTATTTCCCTGCACTCGTGTCGCTGCCTGTGGCAACCCCGCGGCCATCGCTTCGAGGATTACGAGAGGACAGAATTCCCAACGCGACGGCAAAACAAATGCCACGGCCGCCTGGTACGCCGCCACCAAATCGTCTCCAACCAGGCGTTCCACCAAACGAACACTGTCCTTGATACGTAGCTTTTGCGCCTCGGCGTCAAGCAAGTGTGCCCCCTTTCCCACAATGACGTAACAAAGATTTTTCGGCCTGGTTTTCCACCGGGCAAACGCCGTCAGTCCAAGAACCAGATTTTTCTGCGCAGCATTACGACCTATAGTGAGGAAAAACTGTGAATCTCCGGGCAATCCAATCTTCTTACGCAAGTCGGATCTCGCTGGCCGCGAGAACCTTTCAACCTCGACTCCATTGGGTATCTCGACGATTTGCCCAGGGGCCACCAATAAGCGTTGGAAACTCTCCTTGGCCGCGCAACTTATAGCAATGAGTCGGTAAGCTCTCTTTACAGATTCTTGGAGCATTTTGTGGCAACGATAACGGTCTAACTCCGAATCCGGGACTCCCGTCATTACGTCACCTCCATGGGCTGTGAGTGTCCACGGCACAGTGGAACGCCAACGTCCCAAATAAAAAGCGATCGGGATGGCGAAATGGGCTGACACTACACTGGGATTGAATGCGTTCAATGCCTTTGAGACCGACCTGGAGGCAACTCCGAGCCACGGTTGACGATGATAACCCAAACGCGTCGCCCCTCTTGGAATGCAATAGCGAACCACAGAATATCGCGCCTCAGGGTGGGATACTTTATCGGTTGTTGCATTGACGACGCAAACCTCGTGCCCCAGGCGGCACCATTGGTTGGCCAAATGGTGAACCACATATTCGCCCCCCCCTTGATGAGGAAGAAAACTCATCGTTACCAGTGCGATTCGCATAAGAGTGGTCGATGTGGTTTGGGGTGGGATCGCCGTCCATTCAGAGACTGCGGATAAACTCCCCCAGCCGGTCCACATGGTTTCGGTAGTCAAAGTACTCTTCGGCGCAGCGCAAGGAACGGCGCCTCATCTGATTTTTGTCCGCTGTTGTCAAGTCTAAAGCACGTTGGATGGTGGCGACCAGAGCGGGGGCCGAAACGTTGGGAACAATGAGCGCGTTTTCACCATCTTTTAATGCCTGATCCAGATCGCTGGTAAGATTGCATAACAGTGGAACCCCCAGAGATTGGAATTCCGCCACCTTGGATGGAAAACAAGCATCGGCCCACCTCGCGCGGTGGCGGAGCAGGATGCCAAAGTCCGCTGCAGCGGCGATGGGGAGCACTTGTTCGCGCGGCACCCAGCCATGGAATCGCAAAACCCCGGGCGGGGCCTGAGAAATCAGTCTTTGGAGTTTGGGATCCCTGCCCAAGTCGTTTTGGGTGCAACCCAGGAACTCCAAAATGACCTTGTGCCCATCCTGGTTCAGCATTAGAACCGCTTCGATCATGAGGTCCAAACGGTCCCGGCACCAGGAACCATTGAAAAGCAATGTCAGGTTTTGCCTCGGCCTTTCGACCGTGGAAGCACGACGCCATATTTCCGCACGAGAGTCGATCAAGGGAGGAATGCGAACCACGTTGCAGCCGGCTTTCTTATAGTAACTCTCCAAATACGTGGAGATGACAATGATTTTCTTAATCTGATGATTGACGATCCTCACTTGAATCTGCGCATCGAGAGCGGTGAGGAGGGCATTATGGACTTTGCTTGGGTCATATCTCCAGAATCTCTGCCATTCCACAACGACAACCCCTACTCGCCAGGACTTGGCCAGACACAAGCGCTGGAGTCTTAAAAGAAACGCGACGGTTGCGCCACAACCAGGGTCCGCGATGACGGCAAAAAATTCTCCGGAAGGCCTTTGTTCCAACCAGTGGAGAAGGTGATGTTGTGAGGCAAGGATGTTTCTGATAGCGGCTCTCCATCCTTTGTGCATGGAACGTTTCGGAGCGCCATGGCAAACAAACTGCCGAAAATCCTCCCGGACCGACGGGGCCTCCCGGCTCAGATATTCAGGGGAAAAGCCTGCTGCGGCCAGTGCTTTTCCCAGGCCTATGACGTAGTTGCCGTCCCCCTGGCCTTGAGAGAAGGAAAAATTACCAACAATCAAGATTCTAGGCTTCTCTGTGACGGTCATAGTTTTGGCTGTTGAAATGGGTTCCGGCCGAAAAGCCATCGCGCCCTCCTGCGGCAAAGCGTGGGGAGCATCCAGACGGAGTTGCTTTTGTTCGAGACAAAACGCTGTGGCCTCTGCTTTAGGGTTATCGTTGAACATGTAAATAAAAAGGGCTTCAGCCGGTTTTACTTTGAATTCTCCTTCTGAAGTTCGGGCAGACTCCGTTTCGTCGATTCGGAGGCGCCCTTCTCTTTTAAACAGGCAAAATCCCGGCGATGAGCGATCACTATCACGGGTTTGAAAGATGACTTTAAGGCCTTTTCGTGTGCGGTGCTGTCAACGCTTCTAGGATTGCGATTCGAGAGCGATCGGCAACCGAACGATCTTTTGCCTCCGCCCATGTGAAAGTGGCGGCGCTCGGCGCACTGCAAACTTCCGAGGGCGCAGTGTTCAGCAATTATTTCGCACGTTGCAGCGCATCGCCATTTACAGCAGTCTGATTGTCTTTTGCCAAGGCGGCCCGCAACATGACAAGATATTCGTAATGATAGCGGATAGCCGGGTCTTCATTCTGAAAGGCTCAAAAGGCACGACGATATTCCGATATCTGGCGGCTCAGTCAGCGGAGGGCGTTGCATGGCCTCCTATGGAGGCCCCTGTCCAAAGCCCCGCCCTTTGGGCGGGGATCATTTGCTTCTCTGATCACGAAAATACCTAAATCGAACTTGCATTGGGATGCTGCCGACAATAACCGACTAAATCGTTGCAAAGTGCCTCGAAAGAGAACCGCTCGCCAAACTGCGACGCCCCTGCGCCGAGCTTTTGGTAGAGGGCAGGCGACTGCACCAGGAGCTGCATTGCCTGTTGCAAAGAAATGGCGTTTCGTGGCTCGACCAGCAGCCCCGTCTCGTCGTGAATCACAAGTTCGGGGACCGCCTTCCATCGGCTCGCTATGACAGGCCGGCGGGCATGATAAGCTTCCAATACGACGCCTGGATAACCCTCCGAAGGATGAAATGTAGGCAACAACAGGGCGTCATACTTTTCGATGCACGGAATCACTTCTTCAGGCGCCAATTCTCCTTTGTAAAAGACTCGTTTACACCCATCAAAGGTTCCACGAGGCAAGTCATACCAAGGTCCATACACATGCACCTCCATCTTCACGTCAGATGCCTCAACGGCTTCAACCAAAATCTGTAACCCCTTGCTTACCAGCAAGCGGCCAACGAATACAAATCGTCCACTGCATTTATCAGGTCTCGTTAATATTCCAGAAACGGGAGGGCGCAAACGGCAATTCGGATACCATTTGGTATGCCGCATTCCGTCCTCGTCAGCCAAACGTTTTAACTCCTTGCTCTCTACCAAATGCAGACGGCAGCGGGTAATGGTCCATCGAATGATGGCCGCTTTGGGCCGGGAGAATGCGTTATAGTGCATTCCCCCAATCTGACGGAAAATAATGGGGCGACGCCAGAATCTCGCGGCACAAACTACGAACGGTCCAATAAATGGAATCCCGCTCGCGTTGGCATATAAGCATATGACGTCACACCATTTTGCCAGCATAAACATCCGCACGAGCAGCACAAACAAACAAGGGAAGGTATTCCAGCCCTTTCCGCGGACACCATAGGTATCCAGCACTTTAACTTCAATATCGCTGCGTTTTAGAAGGGTGTCCACCGTTTGGCGAAAGGGGATGGTATCTCCCCCAATAAGCTTGCCTTGAGGTCCCATGAGCAAAATCTTTAGCGTGACATTCGAAGTTTTGTCCATAGAGTAATATTGGTAAGCGATAGAATTCGGATCTCTGTTATCGGCAATGTAACAAGATATTGGATGGCAACTTATGAACAGGCCAGCCGGTAGAGACCCGTCAATGTAGCTGGCAAACCGTCCACAGAGTGGTTTTGTTCAACATAGGCGCGCGCGTTTTTGCCCATTTGCGTTCTCTGTTGAGAATCGCTGATCAGGCGCGCTAGGGCGGCATACAGGCTTTCCTCGTCGCCAGGCGGCACCATGAAACCATTCTCCCCCTGCTGAAGAATCTCAGGTACGCCCCCGACTTTTGTCGCCACCACCGGCAAACCGGAGGCCATGGCTTCCAGCAGTACATTGGGGGTGCCTTCATAATCCGATGTCAAAACGCAAATATCGGCTTCGCGGTACAGCGGCGCCATGTCTGAGACCGCCCCCCGGAATTCGACCGCGGAAGGCACCAGCCCTAAAGCCTCGGCCTGTTTTTGCAATGGCTCTTTGAGCGGGCCCACTCCCACGATCGTTCCTTTCACGTCTCGATTAGTTGTCTTTCGGAGCCGTGCCAGCATAGAGAGAAAGAGATCTAACCTTTTTTGTTGGACCAACCGCCCGACCGTGATTAGGTGAATGGAGTTCTCTGCGTGCGCTGATGATGTCTTCCATTGTTCGGTGTCCACGACATTTTTTAAAAAAAAAAGACGCGCCAGATCAACACCATTCTCCATCGCGTACTGAATGGCAGCGCGAGAATTGGCAGCAATCACCGTAGGGGCGTGCAAAGTAAGCCAACCGCCGATTAGTCCGTTACCCTGAACTTCGGTGAATCCGTCAGTGCGCAAGGCGCCGATGCCACGCAGACCAAGCAATCGGGCCGCCGCGCCGACATAGGCGCTGGTGTAACAATGCTGGCTCTGAACGATTTGAAAAGGATGCTTGCGCAATTCGCTCATGATTCGGAAAAGACGCATCAATTTCCGTTTCGGTTGTCCCACGAAAGTAACTTGCACCCCCAGGTTCTTGATGGGGTTTTCCCAGAATTCACCCTGCGTCAAACAGAGCAACACTGGAGCCGCCCCGCTTTGGCGCAACGCGCGGAGGATGAAGAAGAGTTGACGCTCCGCCCCGCCCTGGCTCAAAGTGCCCGCCAAAAAGCAAATCCTTATATGTGAAAGATCCGTCATAGGCTGACGAACATGGTCCGACAGATACGCATATTCTTTCTATCTCCGACAAAATTCAAGGACCCGGAGGAGCTTTGCTTTTCCTGCTCTCGTCAGGCTTGAAACGTCAGTGTTGCCCAAGGTAATATTACCAGTTTCATTTTCTCGCTTGAGCTTGATGTTACCGGGATGCTTGCGCATGGAAAACAAACTCATTGTTACCATGCCCTCCCACGGGAGTTTTCAACCGTTGAAGCGCGAATCCACGATCATGGTAAAAGTGAAAGATTTCTCCAGGTGTCGCCACCTCGTAGGGAAGGCCGCCGACCCAGTCCACCACATCCCAGTATGGTGACATGCCACGCAGTGTGCATTCTCCGTAATGTCGCCATGTGTAAAAGGGCCGGCCTGTTAATAGATCACGTATGGTTTGGGGCCCCCACAGTCGGATAAACGCGGGCCACAACACGAGCCAACGGAGGTTGGGCGGTAACCGATTGTATGTTTGTTTTACTTTCAGCCACCTTTTACTAACTCTGCCATTATCTTTGTAGATTGCGATAAACAGTTTTCCTCCCGGACGAACAAGACATCCCGCGTTATCCAGTGCTTGCCACATGTTGCCCGTATGGTGAAGAACGCCATAGGAATAGACAACGTCCGATTGCCCTAGAGATTCAAGAAAGCCTTTGTCGAGTACCGATCCCGCTTCGATCGTCCAGTCGAAGTCATCCCGAAAGTAACGACACTTCAGTTCTGCGGTGCAGGCCACCGATTGCCGGTCATAATCGAAGGAATATACGATTGCGCCCAACCGCCGAGCCGCGAGGCTGAACAAGCCGCTGCCAGAACCGATGTCGAGGAAGCGTTTTCCCGTCAAGCTTTTCACTTCCAAAGTGTCCCGCAACGACTGTTCAGCCAGTCGAACTCGATGGTCGTTCAGCTCCCTTAGAAAGTGCGACCAGTTTTCCCCGAACGCAAAGCGCCTTCCAGATTGAATTTCAGTTTCAGCTTTCAAATCCATGCTTCACCTTTCTATTCGTTTATAGCCGATTCTAGTCCGATCCACACTTTCTTAATAGTGAGCAACGCAATGTCAACACCGGCCAGGAAAGGCAACGAGCGCATGCCAATTGCAGCAGTCAGTAGGGTGGGCATAATGTTCGTGAAATGCAAAACGTTTGCCGCTCCAAGTTGTTTTGTGGTAAAGCGCCCGCCAAAAGCAAGTCCTCAGATGCGAACGATCCTTCATAGGGTGACGACGGTTGGTCGAGAGATACGCATTTACTCTCGATCTCCGACTGAATTCGAAGACTCGGAGGGGGCTTGCTTTTCCTGCTCTTGCCAGGCCTGGAACATCAGTATTACCCAAAGCTGATGTTGCCAGTTTCGTGTCCCTGCTCGATGTTGCATCCATTTTTCTCTTATGGGTTTAGGATTGAACCAGCCCTCGGCAACAAGACGTTTTTCTGCCAAGAGAGTCTCGGCCCAATCGAGCAAGGGACCTCTCAACCATTCGCCAATAGGCACGGCAAAACCCTTCTTTGGGCGTTCGATCAGCTTGCGCGGCACGTATTTGTGCAGGACTTGCCGTAACAACCATTTGCTCTGCCGATCGCGAGCCTTCATTGAAAGCGGAACCGATAGAGCGAATTCGACCACCCGATAATCCAGCAATGGAATCCGACTCTCAAGGCTTACCGCCATGCTGGCCCGATCCACCTTCACCAGGATATCGTCCGGCAGATAGTCAACCGAATCACGCCACATCATTTCGTGTTCAAACGAGAACTGAGGAACTCCTGGCTGGCGATCAGCAAATGCTCTCAATGGCCGTTCGTCGCCCAAGACAAGGCCAGATTCTTGCCAAAAAAACATCGTCGTCGAGTAAAGATCGGTGCGCTTTTCCATAAGGAGCTTGTCAGCCAGCCTTTGAATGCTGTCGCCTCTGCAGTTTTGGAGTCTTTTCGGTTTCGCAAACGAGGGTATTCCGTCCAGAATTGCATCCCATCCCCGAATCGGAATTGACGTCAGCACCTTGTTTAAGATGGTCCGTCCGGACAAGGGAAGCGACTCAATCGTGTTCCAGATACGAACGGTCTCGGAATATCGCGAGTAACCATAAAATAATTCGTCTCCAGCATCACCGGAGAGACTGACGGTTACCTGTTGACGGGCCAGTTTCGAAACCAAAAATGTGGGAATTTGTGATGCATCCGAAAATGGTTCGTCGTAGATGAACGGCAGCTTCGGAATCACCGCCATCGCTTCCCTTCCCGTGACGTACATCTCCGTATGCTCGGTGCCAAGGTGACGCGCTACTGCCTTGGCGTACTCAGCCTCGTTAAATCCAGCTTCCTGAAAACCAATGGTAAATGTCCTTATGGGCTGTTTGCTCTGCGTCTGCATAAGCGCCACCACGGTCGAGGAATCAACTCCGCCAGATAGGAACGCTCCCAAGGGCACGTCGGCCACCATTTGCTGACTTACGGCGGAACGCAACAACCGATCAAGTTCGCCGGAGGCTTCGCTCTCTGATCCGGAGAATGGGCAGCGCAAACCCGCCTCTGCGGCATCATGGAAAGACCAATAGGGTTTCGGCTCAAACAGCCGACGTGGCCGGGCATGCGAAGTAGCCAAGGATAAGAAAGTTCCGGGAATCAATTTGAAAATGTTTTGATAAATCGAGAACGGCGCGGGAACGTACCCGCGTTTGAGGTAGAGAGCGAGAACCCCTCGATCAATCTGCCCGTCCCACACGGGATGTGCCCGCAAGGCCTTAAGCTCTGATGCAAAAAGGAACGTGCTTTTACACCATCCGTAGTAGAGCGGCTTTTCTCCCATGCGATCCCGCGCCAGCACCAACACTCGTTCCTTCCGGTCCCACAACACGAAAGCAAACATTCCCACAAAGCGTTTCAAAGACGCTTCGACCCCCCATTGCCCGATTGCCGCCAGCATGATCTCCGTATCCGAGTGACCTCCGAAAACGTGGCCCAGGTCCTCCAATTCCTTTCGGAGTTCCATGAAGTTGTAAATCTCCCCGTTGAAAACTATGACATTGCGTCCGCAGGCCGACTGCATCGGCTGATGCCCCGCTGGAGATAAATCCAGTATAGATAACCGACGATGTCCCAACGCAATCCCTTCCATCTCATCCACCCATGTCCCGGAATCGTCGGGACCGCGATGCTGTATTGACTCACACATGCGGGCAAGCGCCTGATCGAGGTCCTCCCTCTTGACCTTGGGCGAACTGGTAAAAAAGCCTGCTATGCCACACATAACAACCTGCTTGGAAGACTCAACGGCGAATGACGAAAATGACAGCAACTCAAAAGGAGCCTCAAATCAGTGCAGTATTGCATCATCTCGGATGGAAGTTCTTCGTCGTAAACCCGGCAAAGGTTGGCGGCAGCCTATGGACGGGCGCTTGGTCTGGGCTTGCGCACAGGTAAATGCCCGGCCTGCCAGCAGAATGACCATAAAACTTTGCGGCGTGATTGAGATTATATGAAAAATCGAGAGTCCAAGCGAAGCAAGGGTCCAGAAAACGACAAATACACCAAGCAGCCATTGTTGCTGAGTTTTTGCGCACGTTGCCAGACGCAAGCCGGGCCAGATTACAACAGCGCAGTAGCCGAGCAAGACTGGGACGCCGAGTTTGAAGAGGATGAACAAAAACTGGTTATCAAAGTACTCGTAATTGTTCCAGTGTTTGTAGGCGTATGTGGCCTTGGGCCCAAGGCCAAAAATAAGACTTGTCACAGGCACTTGCTGAAAGAACTGTGAGTATTGGGAGCTGCGTGAATCGTCAGTTAGCCTGTCCCGGAATGCTTCGAGACGTTCTGGCGCGGTCAACGTCACAAACCATAAGCCCACAAGAAAAGTGAGCACAACGATTGAACTCATTACGGCGATCCTGACGGTCCTTTGCGGAAAGTGGCGCCGAACCGGAATTAACAGGCAGGTCATCAATGCAAGTGTCATAAGCACCGCGTAGCTTCGACTACTGTCGATAATCGCAATGGGAATGCATAACGCCATAGGAATTACCGCAGTCACACAGTCCCACCAACCGGACGATTTTGCCATCGCCATAGCGCAAAGGCTAAACCAGAACGCGCTTTGTAAATGTACAATGGATGAATTGGCTTCTTCAAAGGTCCCTTTGGCTGTCAGTCGCGATGTATAATAGATGCAAAGCGCAATCGAAGCGTAGGCGATCCCCATCGATAGCAGGCGGATTTTTGGCCATAAGGTCGGGTCAAAACCCGCGTAAACACCCAGGCACATAGTGAAGACAATTGGGCTGCCCGGTAGCAGGAGATCGGCCCAAGAATCAGAGGATTCGAAGCCAATCAGGCACCAAAATCCGCAATAGAACAGCATCGCCAAAAGCAGAAAAGTGACTGTGCCAGGCAATCGCGGACGCTGCTTTTTCAATGCGATTAACATGCCTGCCAAGACAAATGCCGCGAGGGCGAACAACCGCGCGATTCTATCCCATCTTGAGTCATCGGCGACAAGCTCAAAAACAATCTTTCCACCGCTGTGATCGGTATGAACGTTGGTGCCAGCCCAGTGTACCACCGACGCGAGCCATGACAGTATGAGCGCGATTATTGTCAAAATGGCGGAGCTGGACATTGATTGTTGAGGAAGGACAGGGCGATCGAGTGTCGGTCCATGTGGCACTGAGTTGTGAAAGTTTGGTCTCTTCCTCAGAAGCCAGTAGAATTTGCCGCCTTGACCGCCGGCCTTTCCAAGGTTAACGCCCCGAGTGCCGGTACGCCCGTCTGGCAAAACGATGGTGCCTGTTAATAGTTTATGACGGGATTGTCGCATGATTCCAGCGGAATATCTGTTCCCTCCCGATTTTTAAGAGACGTCCCTTCAGCTCTCCGCAAAACCTGTCTCGCTACCCATGCCACCGTAGGCGCCACAATCAAAGCGAAAGGCAGTACCGACGCCCAAACGACCCCTGCTATCCCGATGCGGCGAGCCAAAATCACTTTTAAGATAACAGCAATGGTGGAGAAAACGCCATAAATCAGGACTTGCACGCGCACGCAATTGGCGCCGTTCAAAATCATGAAGAGCGGACCAACAACGGAGGTGAGGAAGGCCCACACAGCCATGCCGACGAAAAGGGACCTCCCTGGACTGAATTGAAGGCCAATCCACAAGTGCAATGCCAGAGGGCCCAGAGCGGCAAACGCGAAGCCGGCGATTCCTAAAATGAGAACATTCCATCTCATAATGCGAGCCGTATTGCGGCGCACCCATTCAACGTCCCCCCTAGCCAAGGCTTCGCCATTGGCGGTCCAAAAAGGGAGATATAACATGCTGGCCACGGTTCCGAGATAAACAGCCAATCTTGCCGGGACCGAATAGAGAGGCACTTTGTCCAACCCAATTACCTGGTCAATCACCATGTTATCCGAGCAAATTCCTACTGCCATCAGAATCGAAACGAGGAAGAACCAGAAGCCGGTGCCGAGAAGTCGTCGCGCCGTAGCCCAGTGGAAATTACGGAATCGCGGACGAAGTGCAGGCGATTGGAAGCCAAAGAAGGCGCACCCGTTCAAAAGACTAACTAGAGGCTGCACACCGGAAACCCCCAAAACGAGCACGGGCAAACTGGCATGCGCCTTTACGGCGGTCAAGACCACGGTCACATTGATTGCGCTGGCAGCACACTGCCAGCAATTGCTCTGGAACCCTTGTTGCAGCCCACATTGAACTCGCTGCACAACTCCAAAAGGCAGGTTCGCCAGAAAAGTCACGAAACAAACCGTCACCACGGCCCCGCTTTCACGCAGCAGCACAGGAGAGGTTGTGTTAAGCAAGCGGGGCCAGGGTAAAAAGTGGAAACAAATCGCGTAAAGGCAAAGAAGAAGCATTGCTACACCAGTCAGCGCAAACATGGCACTGGCAACGCAACGGCGTGATTCTTGCACATCACAACGACCTTCCGCCTGGCTGATGGCGGTCATAAGACCATTGCCAAGCCCAAGATCGGCAAACGTAAACATCCCAACCAGCGAGGTTACTGTCATCCAGAGGCCATATTGTTCATGACCAAGATAATGCAGAACCATCGGAACTGTGATCAACGGGCCAGCCATCGAGATAACGCGAGCGACAACAGCACTCGACGCGGTTAATAACCCGCGTCGCATTCTTTCTTTTGAGCGTCCGTCTGATGTGAATGTCTCAAACGGCTTGAGTCTAACCAGGCCAACCAACGAGCGCCCGCGACGCCCCAATGCATGTATCCTTCCCCTCATTAATCAGGGTGCGACCCAATAATCTGGCATTAACATAGGTGGGGAATAAAGAACCCGCGTATCAGCCGCCATTGCGGCGTTATATTGAAAGGCTCCGACATCGGTCACCGAAGATTGGGGATTACCAAAAAAATCGACTGGAGGAATCAAATTGGTGCCGGCAAGACCCTTCGCTGGACTCACACCGGACAGCCAGTAAAGGCCACTGTTCGTGTTCTCGAAACCAATTGAACTGCTGACGACGTTGTGCGATCCGATGATGTTGCCAGATCCTTTCGGCGCAATTGCCAAGGTGCTCAGATTGTAATCGGCAATGATCGCAGGATAAGGACTAGATGTTTGGATCATGTCTTTGGGGTCTATAATCGGTGAAGGCAAAATGATGTTGTTGCTGACAATCGTGGTGCCGTTTACCGCAAAAATGCCGCCATTAAGAGTATTATTAAAACAATAGTTTGTTCCGGGCACCGAGCCGCTATAATCACCAGCACTATAGATCGCCAATGCCCATCTGGAGGTGTTCCCGTACATCAAGTTATTATAAATCAAATCGTTCCAAGGGGTATCTCCTGGGTATTTGCTATAAACAATCATTCCGTAACCGTTCGTATGATTTCTGAAGACGTTCCCTCGAACGATGTTGTTTGGCCCGCTGAGATACAGGCCATGAAAATGACCTGGAGGCGGTATTTGAGTTGGTGGACGGACACCGTTGTTCTCCACCAAATTGTACTCCACGGTATTGTTTGAACAAGCAGGATTGCTCAAGTCTAGGCCTTGCAAGTGATTTCCTGTTATCCAGCAATTTTTGATCGTGCTGCCGTAGTTTACTGCTATTCCATTGCCCATGTTATTACTGACGCACAGACCATCGATTACCAGATAAGGGGAATACCCATTATGCACCGCAAGGCCGTGCATCAATCCGGTTGTTGAATTTGCGAGCACCGCCCCCCACTTGATCTGAGACTTTATAGTCGCTGGATACAGGGAGGTTCCAGTCACATTTGTAGGAATGATCCACGGTCCGGTGTACAGACCGGGCATCAGTGTAACCGTCACTCCAGGAGCAAGCTGAGTCAATGCGTAGCTAAAAGACCAGGGGGAAAGCTGTGTACCGCTGTTTGTCACATTCCCATTACTGCTGACAAAAAACACGGCATGGTTGATTACGTACAATGTGGTAGGGGAAGATGGAAGATGGGAAGCCTTTGTCGTAAGGCAAGCGCAAAGCATGGTCGCCAAAGCCATGCTCATCTTCATCGTTTGTATCCGTTTGATCAACATGTCAGGGGAACCACCCGCGGTTTTGGAGCAAGGCAATATCCGCCCGGCTTGTGAATTAATGGCCATTAACGGTCGCCTCGTAAATCTCGCTGAAAATTTCATCGAGGGTTTTGGTAATACCCCAGGCTGGATAATGTGCTTTCATCTTTGTGAGATCACTGATGTAGCAGATGTGGTCGCCGGCGCGATTCTGTTCCACATATTCGAAATTCATTGTTTTTCCGCTGCACGCCGCCGCGCGTTCAAATGCCTCAAGAACGGACACACTGTTGGCGCGTCCGCCGCCAATATTATAGACCTCTCCGCTACGCGGATTCTCCGCAAAGGCGTGAATGAATCGCGCCACATCTAGGGAATGGATGTTATCCCTTACCTGCTTGCCTTTGTAGCCAAAAACCTTATAAAGGCGGCCTTCGGTATTGCATTTCACAAGATAACTTAGGAATCCGTGCAGTTCCACCCCGCTGTGAGTTGGGCCGGTTAGGCACCCGCCCCGCAGACAGCAGGTTTTCATATTAAAGTAACGCCCGTACTCCTGAACCAGGACGTCCCCAGCCAGTTTCGAGGCTCCGAAAAGGCTATGTTTGGTTTGGTCAATCGGAAAGTCCTCTGCGATACCGTTGGCGTGTGAGCTATCATCATAATCCCAACGAGTAGCCAATTCTTTCAGAGGAATTGTATTGGGCCTGTCACCATAAACTTTGTTGGTGCTCATGTGAACAAACACAAGTTCCGGCACATGTCGGCGGGAGGCCTCGAGCAAGTTCAGTGTCCCAACCGCATTGATATCAAAATCGTCGAATGTGCGGGAGGCGGCTAAATCATGACTGGGCTGGGCGGCAGTGTGGACCAGCAGGCTAGGTTGCAGAATGGCCATGAGGGCATCAACGCCACTACGGTCGCGAATATCCAATTCGTGATGGCAAAAATTAGGGTTCTTGAACTGCAACCGGCGCTGATTCCATCTTGTATCTCCATCTGGGCCAAACAAATCCGCACGAGTATTGTTGTCAATCCCATGTACTTCCCAGCCCAATTTGCAGAAAAAGTCCACCACCTCTGAACCGATAAGACCCGACGAGCCGGTGACAAGGAGCTTATTCACGCGAAAAGGTGAAGTGCAGACACTTTTAAGGATGGGGAGAACGGAACTACATGCCGGTCGAATTGTAGCCCGGCCTCTATTTGGTGGACGATCTGCTTCAAATGCTTGAAGATTGAGCAGCGTTGGTTTTCCCATTACCATCACCATTACGGTGGTAGTTAGCGTCCTTGAAGTAATGATACGACTGCGTTGAGCCGTTCGCCCGGTTGAAGATCAGACCCAAGACGTTTGTCTGCCGGCGCAAAAGCGACTCAAGCGCTTCACGCACTGCCGTCCCGCGGGTAAAGCGTCGGCGTATCACGAATAACGTGCCATCCACTTTATTGGCCAGCACGGATACATCGTCTGCCGCGAAAACCGGGCAACTGTCAATCAATACATAATCAAATTGCTGTCGCCAGCGGGCAAAAGCCTTCTCCAGTTCGGGCCTCAACAACAGGTCTCCTGGATGACCCTGTGTACTCCCGCAGGCGATGAAGGAGAGATTCGGGAGGACGTCAGCACGAATAATGGTCTCCGCATTCTCTGGCTTCCGAATCAAGTCAGCAAGACCGGGTTCCGATGGTTGCCCGAATAGGTCATGGAGTCGGCCTTTACGCAAGTCGGCGTCCACAAGGAGTACCCGTGAACCGCCAAACGCCAGTGCCTTGGCCAGGTTCGCGGCAATGGTCGATTTTCCCTCCTTTGGCAAGGAACTGGTTATAAGTATAATCTTTGGGCGTTCGCCATCAAACGGCAGGAAAAGGAGCGCCGAGCGGAGATGTCGGTAAGACTCGGCGTATTGATCGAAGCGATCTTCTGACTCAAGCAACAGACTAGCTCCATTCCTTCCATTCTTGCGCATGTTGGGCACCTGACCAATGACGATACCCCCGAATTCTCCATCCACCTCGGTGAGCGAAGAGAATCGGTCGTCGCGGACTTGAACCAGAAAAACAATGCCCAAGCCCCCCCCCAAACCCCCGACCAGCGCTAGGGCCAGCAGAATCAAATCCCGCCTGAAGGAGCGCGCCGGAGGAGTTGCCGGCTCGAAAACCGCGAGGAATTCCTGATCAACATCCCGGCTGATATCCACGTTTTGTAGCAACGTCACCAATCTGTCATAGAGAGTTTGTGTGCGAACGACGTTGGTTTTCAGGATCTCCGCTTCCGCAATCCGCACATCGGCTTCAAGCACTTTGGCATTCCATTGCTTGATGGATTCCTGCACGCTCTCGGAGCTCATTTTGAGGGCCTTCCGGGCTCCGTTGACTTCCTCCGTGTGTTGAGTGCGATAGCGGTCAATCAGGTGTTCCCCTTCTGCGATATCCTGGTCCAGTTTAACGATTTTAGGATGTTCCGGACGAAGGTTTTGGCTGAGGGCCTCGCGCTGAAGCTTGAGAGCCTGGAGTTCTGTCCAAGCGGTCTGGCGGTCGGTGGCGAGCGGCTCGGCCGAGGTGGCAGAAGCCCCGGTGCCAGGCAGGGCGGTGGCGCCTGGCAGCCAGGCGCCGGGATGCGAGTTGATCACGAACCCGCTCGTGATGTTTTTCCCTTGACCGGTCCAATCCGGTTCCAGAGCGGTTGCGTTCAGGAATTGGGACTCCAGCTCCAAACCAGTCACCTCTGTTTTCAACCTCGTCATATATTCGGCTGCGATGCTGGCCTCCTCCTCTAACACCGCCAAGTTGTTCGTTCGCTCGAAATCCGCCAGCGCATCCTGGTCGGCCTTCAATCGCTGCTCCATAGTCATGGCGTCCGCCGAAATGGAGGCGAATGTGTCCCCGGATTGCAATTTTCGAACGCTCTTCTTGTAATCCAAGAACGCCTCCATCAAAGCATTTAGATAAGCCTGTGTGTAGGCACTGTTAGTGCTGTAGGCCGACAAGTCAATAACAGTCGTCTTTGGGGCCTGGGTCACCTTCAATTGGACTTTGAGAGGTTTCATAAGCTCCTTATTGGTCCCCGGGGATGATAAGCGATGTAGAGCCGACTCTATAACGCCTTCCTTTACCAGAGGGACTTGCGTTCCCTGGGCTCGCAAACGTTGTAGGGTCAACTCCTCCAGCTTGTCACTCTTGAGCAATGTGATCTGCGTGCTGATGTAATCTTGCATATCATCGGTTAGAGTTTCGCCTGGCAATCGCATTTTTTCTGTTTCCCACATTTTGGCTTGGGAAACAAACGCGGGCGACTCGCTCAGGATGTAAGTGGCGACCCCGCCCAAGGCCACAGCCAATGTGAGGATTACCACCCAAAGGTACCTTATTAGAAAGCGTAAAAACCTTCGCGAGTCAGCGGCAGAAACCGGATCGCCGTGACCGACCCCGTACCCATAGAACGGGTCATAACCATCCGGTGGTTTGGGAGCTTCGAATTTGGCAGGAGTATAATTATTCATTGCCTAAAAGCGCACTAAGCGTTCAGGAACAACGATAAGATCGTCCGGCTGCAAAGGCAAATCGAGATCGACTTTTCCTTGGTCATAAATCTGTTTGACGTCAATAACGAATGTCTTCCTGCCTCCCGCATAGGACTCTCCTTTTCTAATCACCTTGACTTTATGACCATCGGCATTGTCCGTCAAGCCGCCCGCACGCAGGATAGCGGTGCTCACGGTGAGGACCTCATCACTGGGAATATCCACCGGGCCAGGCGTATGGACATCGCCGGCCAGATAAACCCTCCCACGGTTTAATGCCATTTCATCGACAGCTATGATGACAGTGGCGTGGTAATAGTACCTTTTTTCCAGGGCGACTTTTATTTCATAAGCCAATTGCCGGCACGTCTTGCCCTCGGCCGGGAAACGCCCGATATAGGGGACTTCCAAGTCTCCCGAATCGGCGACGATGATTGACTTTGTGTCTTCCAAGTCTTCCACGATGCGAAAACTGAGGGTATCACCTTTCACTAGCTTGTGCTTGTCGTCAAGCCCGTCCATATCGCGGAAGGAGCTTTGAATTATCGCCTCAGAGTTTGTACCCGGGTTCGCATTCGCGGTGTTGGTTCCCGCGTTGGACAATGCAGGCGCCCCAGCGAGATTTGTGTCCGAGGCGGAAAGGCGGCAGATGCCTGCCAGCAGGACTAGCCATGCCCCCGCCGCCCAGGCAACGGCACGATGCCGATGACTTGATTGAAATCCCTGTCTCCACGATGTAGTGTTCTGGTTCATTCAAAACATTCAATTAAATTGATAAGCAACGTTTATCCCCACAAAATCTTGCGTATATCCTCGAGACGCCACGCTGGATGCCCTCAGTGTCAGACGATATGACAACATCGCGGTCAGATTTTTAGTAATCACCTGACGAAGAGTGAACCCAGTGGCCACCCAATCATAGTTTTCCGCCAAAGTTCCCTGAGGATTTGACTGTCCTTGTTTGCCATTTTCAAAGGACAAATTTGGGCTGAATTTTAAGCCCTTGATAACAGCCCAATCGACTCGAGACCGCACGTACCAGTCTTTGATGAAATCAGCCTGCTGCGCTAACCGGACCTCGTGTCCGGCATCGATTGCATAACTTAGCCTTTCGGTGATCTCGTGGATGGCGGACAGTGCGCCGTATACCGAATATTGGTTGAACGCCTCAACGGTTCGGCTGCTTTGTTGAAAAAAATAAGTCGTATAGCCGCTCCGCGCCTGGAGTTCAAAGTAGGAACCAGGTCTCCAATCTGCAAATGCACCAACGTTATAACTATTATTATTATTAAAAATGTTTTGATCATAGGTCGTGAACGATCCTCCTGCTTCCACGCCATTGGTCAGCGTTGGAACCACGCGAAACCCCACCCGTGCCAGAATCAATTCCGACGCCAGATCAAGGTAGTCAAACTCTCCCGTTGAGGAAGCGAAGTTCCGATGATCATAGTCCACAGTCAAAGCCAGGTCCTGCAAGTACCAAACGGCGGAAAGCCCCGCTGTGTTGTCAAGGCCGGCATAGCGACCGCTTGCAGCGAAAGAAGCCTGTGATGCCGGATCTTCGATGTACTGGAAGCGTTCATGTAGATTAAACCGAAAATTCTTGATGAACGTATCGAAGGATATTTGAGAGCCTGATTCCAACCGCAGGGCGCTGAATTCCTTATGTTCCAAATAGAAGTCGTAGCCCGCTCCGATCCGAAACTGCAACAGATTTTGGTCAGTTATGGGATACGTCCCATCAAACGTTAACATCGGTCTGAGTATATAATCCTGCACAGGATTCTGTTTCACAAGAGTCACATTATCATTCCAATCGGCCTCCATCGAAGGGGTCACCAAAAGCCGGAAATCTCCGCTTTTAATCGTGAAGGGTAACGATTCCAAGTCGAGATGATTGGTTTCCACCGCTATCTCGTCCGCCCGGGTGTACATCAATGCGTCCTGTGCAGACACGACTGCGGTTGACTGAAATATTGCCGCCAGAAGGCAAAAACCAAATACCACCCGACCGGCCGGAAGAGAATTCACACGACGAAAAGGCGGGCTCATGATTCAGATCTCAAGTTGAAATAGAACCCATCACTTTGGTTGGACGATGCCTCAGAGCGTTTGAGTCGAGCAATGGACAACTTATCAAGATAGCTCCCCGATTTTGGGCAGACTTCGTCCCCGTCAATTGCAGGCACTTCTCGTTCGGCCCGCTATTCGCTGGTCCGCTACTCCGACAAACCCCACAATTGCATTTCAGGTTTGGTTTTCGCGCCTTTGTGTTATCGCCCAGTTTTGGTTTCCATGGACACACGCAAGCTCTCCATTCATTCCTCTACAGATGCCTAGGCGGTACTCACGAGGTTCTGTAAGGGAAAACCTTATGAAGAACCAGCAATCGATATGCCAAAAACAAGATACCGAAAGAGTTTATAACATAAAACGTTCATGTTTAGTAGGTTACGTAATATCTAATGAGGAATAAAATCGGCATCTTCGGCTAGCCCAAAGGGCCAAACTGTAAAGATTCTCGATATTCCTGAATAGATTTTCTGCTCTTGAGCATTGCAAGTTGCTCATTATCAGCGATAAGCGACGTGAGTTTATTGCTTTTGTTTGCATGTCGGCTATTCGACATGACCTGCCCCCCTGAAAAGTGAACTGCAAACAAGCCAATAATACCGGTTGTTAACACAGACGATCCAACATTTCTTCACCCAATCGCAAGAGCTTAGATTCCAGTTCACCCACTTTTCGACTAGCTTGGAGTAGCTGGTCGAAAGCCGGTTGGCTCCCTTTTGCATCTGGTCAATCAGAAAGTCTTTGCCTCGGTTGGCAATTTTCAAATCCAAATTCTCCCGATCCAGTTCTCGTACCCGCTCCATGTCCGTTTCCGAAACACCCTTTCGCTACACTCCTCCCTCTTCCGCATCTTTCGGAACATTGCGTAACAGTTTTGAGGACTCCGGCGGCTGCGGCGTCTGGGGCGCCGCCCTGGCTTTTTCTTCGGTAATGGCAGATTCAACGCTCTTTGGGGGGGTGCGATAGTCCAGCGCGTGATGAATGTGTTGGTCGTTGTAAAATGAGAAATAAAGGTCTAAACCGTGACGGGCTTCCGGCACGTTGCGGTAGTCCTTGAGATACACTTCCTCGTATTTGACAGTGTGCCGTAACCGTTCCTGAAGACGTTCTCGTAGGCCCGCTCGCGCCCATCCATGCTTAAGCGCAGTTGGGCCGCCAACAGGAGTGCTTGGAAGTGCGCTTTGGCGGATTGCACTCCCTGGTCGCTGGGCGGCCATCGCCCGCTCCACCACCACCACACAGAAATCTGCTTCAAAGGTGATCGACAACTCCCTGGCCAGCACATAGCGGTTGAACCAGTCGATGAGCGCCGTCAGGTAAACAAACCCGCCCCACTGCCGAATATACGTGATGTTGATACTCAGACTTGGTTGGACCGCACGATGGCCAAACCTTTGAGCAAACAGGGGAAACGCTTGTGTTCCAAGGCATTGAGACTCAAATGCGGCTTGGGGGTAAATGGCCATCTAACCCATGGCTCGCAACAGCTGCCGCACCCGTTTGGGTCCTACCGGATAGTGCTGCAAGCGCAGCCACTTCATCATTTTGCGCACGCCGTAAAACGGGTGTCGTGTATATTCCTCGTCCAGCAATCGCTGATAGAAAAGGTTCTCCGCCGACTCTGGAACGGCCTGGTAATAGTAGCTGGCCACAGCCACGCCCAACAGCGCGCATTGGCGCCGCACGGACAATTGGGGATGGTCGGGTTATCACGGCATTCCCTTAATGGTAAGCGGTTCAAATACGAGAGTAACACATCAAACTCCCGAAATCGTCAATTTTTTCCCATCCAAAACAATACAGCCAGCCCCACAGCATCAAACATATCCATACGGCCATCTTCGTTCTCCCAGGCGCGACGTTTGGGCGGTAACTTTCTAGCAAGTTCAAGGGGAAATTTTTGTGCGAGCATTTCTGCCATTTCGTGCTTTGTCCCTGTGATATTACCAAGCAGTGTAATTCGCAATTCCTTTCCCGAAAAAAGAACAACCTTGCACTTTCGTCTCTCTGCCAACTCGATGATCTGCTTATGTAACGTTTTGATCCGGGGCGCACGATGAAACCCTTTAGCATTCACATCTTGCAGCACCAGGACATTCGGCTGGAATAATTTCATTAGCTTTTCGATTTTGAAAAGCGACTGTAGATTTTTATCTCCCTTTGCCCCTTTGTTACCACATTCGAGAATTGCTCGATCCTCCAGGACTGCAAATCCAAAACCTCTGGCCGAAGGCGCAATGGCGAGAATGCGGAGCTGTTTTGAAATAGTTTGATTCATGAAATTTTTGATTAAATAGCCGATTTTGAATAACGACTGGCGAGTTCCGAGAGAGCTTGCTGTCTCTTTGGATCAGGCAGCACATTCTGCCGATATGAGAGAATTTTGGCGCGGGATGAAACATCCCGTGCGATCTGGTCGTAGCGACCGGCAAACAGTTCGCGAATCGGTTTGCCATAAATCGCCTCATAAGCCAGAGCCGTATCCAATGTCGGGTTGCGAGCGTTGTTTTCGTCGCGGGACACTTTGCCGCCCTTGTCCATTCCTTTCATGCCCAGTAAAAAAGCCACTTCCTCCTGTGAAAGTGAAATTTGTTTCCGATTGGTTCGTAAATAATTCGGTAACGACGGCATGATTGAATAACCGAACTCAGTTGAGTTCAGAGCCAAAGGATAGCCGGGCATCAAAGGCTGGCGTAGGGAGGTAAACTTGCCAGAATTGGCATGTTTACGAAAAACACCATGCCGGCCCTGACACAGTGTTGTTGTCAATATTAGAACATAGTTTGCTATTTTTGTCAAAAATGTGCCCTGCCAAATCTGGCAAGTTTGCCCTCCTTTGGTATCCAACGCCGCAGCGGTAAGGTGGCCGACATGAAACCACCACAACAATTGAGCCGTGAGGCCATCGAGGAATTCAAAGTCATTTATCAGGAAGAATTCGGAGAGATTTTATCGGACGATGAAGTGCAGGAGATCGCGATGCGCTTGCTTCGTTTCTTTGGAATTCTGCACCAGCCGAATCAGGGCGAAGGCAAAAAATAACGGATACGGTGAGCACCACGGACACAAAATCCACCCCCGCCATCCGCGAGCTTTACCCGAATCTCTCCGAAAAAGAGCTTGCGGAAGCGGAGGACAACATGGAGCGATATATCGCGCTCGTGTTGCGCATTTTTGAGCGCACGGAAAATGAGGCGAACCCGCAGGCCGATCATTTGACAGCCGAAACTGGTACGTTAGCATGTACCCCGCCAGGGACGAAATCTTCGAGTTAATCATCATCCACATGAAGGAATATATCGGATATATACGAGTTTCCACCGTCAAACAAGGAACCAAAGGCGTATCACTTCAGGAACAGAAGGACGCCATTTTGCGCTATGCCGAACGCAATCAGTTCCACATTGCCGTCTGGCTTGAGGAACGTGAGACAGCAGCCAAGCAAGGACGGCCCATATTCAATCAAGCTTTGAAACTTTTGCGCACTGGAAAAGCTCAAGGAATCATTCTCCACAAGCTCGACCGTGGCGCGCGCAATCTCAAAGATTGGGCTGCCATTGGCGAACTTTCCGACCAGGGCGTTGAAATTCATTTCGTCAATGAGAGTCTTGATCTCCATTCCAGGGGCGGACGCCTCTCCGCCGATATTCAGGCGGTCGTCGCTTCTGATTTCATCAGAAACCTCAAAGAGGAAACCCGCAAAGGCCAGAATGGCAGATTGAAACAAGGGGTGCTTCCGTGGCGTGCCCCAATCGGGTATCTGGACCAAGGAAAAGGAGGCAAGCTGAAAATCATTGATCCCGTGAAGGGGCCACTCATACGCAGAGCGTTTGAACTCTACGGCACCGGCCGCTATTCCCTGGAATCTCTTTCCTTTGAGCTTCACAAGGGCGGATTGCAAAATCACAATCACGGCTTCATTGATCAGGAGGCATTGTCACTCATCTTCAAAAACTCCTTTTACTTTGGCGTCATTCACGTTCGCTCAACCGGGGAAAGCTTCCCCGGTAAACACGATCCCTTGATACGCAAATCAGTGTTTGACCGGGTGCAGGAAGTGATGACGGGCAAATTCAACGCCCGCAGCCAGCGCCATGACTTCACATTTCGCCGGCTGCTTACATGTCGCACATGCCGCCAATCCCTCATTGGCGAACTGCAAAAGGGCAATGTGTATTACCGCTGCCATGAAAAGACTTGCCCGAAGACATCCTTGCGTCAGGAAGTGGCGGATACGGCATTCTCCGACCTTTTCAGGGCCTTGGAATTCAATGATGCGGAGAAGTTGTATTTCAGAGGGCGCATTGTCGAAATACGAAAAAACTGGGTAATTGAACAAGAGACAGAGGCAAAGAATATGAAGCTTAAACTTGGACAAACCAAGGAACGTTTGAACCGACTTACGGACGCGCTACTGGATGGCACGATTGACAAGGGGCTTTTCCACGAAAAAAAAGGCAGTTTACTTGCGGAGCAGAAAACAATTGAAGAAAAAATGGCGGATTCGGGCCGAAGAAATCAGTCATCACCGGATCGTCTGGAAAAATTCCTCGAACTTGTCGGGAACGCTCGGTTGAGCCATGAATTGGCATTACTTGAAGAAAAACGGGAAATGCTGCGAATCCTCACCTCGAACCGGTTGGCGGAAGGAAAGCAGCTTGATATAGAGCCATCCCTTCCGTTTCGAGAGATTGCAAATCGGTTTCACCCCCCAAAATGGAGCCAACCACCCGACATACCTCGAACTTGGGACCGACTTCTCAAAATTCTAGCAAAGATGGCTGTGAGTGGTGAATTACCTGATTTGACTGCGGTTCCTGGGTTTCAGAGGTATTATAATAACGCTGAAAAACAAACAAAGGGGTGAGTGTGTCTGTTCCATCAGCAGTATGGATGATTTTAAGAACCAAGGGAAGGGGGGCAAACTTGCCAGAAATGACAAGTGTATATATCTGGGATCGACTTCTCAGCATTCTAGCAACGCTGGCTGTGCATGGCGAATTGCCGGACTTGACCGCAATTCCTGGGTTTAAAAAAATATTTATCTATTGAAAATCCTCGGGATAAGCAGACACTAACGGGTGAAGGTTTGCCGGTTACCTACCTCACCCCATAGTATTCGCCAGTTTAATGCTTGCCGGTCCAAAGAATCCGGTAGGAACAGTGAGGCCACTGGGAGTGAGTATTTGAGCAGCGTACTCTTGTTGGAATTTCTCTACGGCGGCACGAGTAGCCGGACCAAAATAGGTCGTCTCGTGTCCTGGGGAGCCGGGACCTAAGACTGCTATGATGAAGCCGTGGGTGTTGAGAAAGATCTGGAGGGCGGTCACGTCAGGACCGGTCGAACCGAGGGTGAGATCGCGGGTGAATGGGGAGGCAGTCGCCGGAAACGGGGCAGTCACGGCGGCGGCAGGGGTAGTCGAAGCTGTGGAAGCAAGACAGACCCGCGATGCTGTTGAGGCGTTGAGGAGGTTCGCCTCCTTCATAGTAGCCGAGCCAAAGTAGCCTGTTCCTTCTGTAAGGCTGGAGGGAGCAAGGACCTGGGCCGCATACGCATTCTGGAAGCGGATGAGGGCGGCTTTAGTGGCGGGGCCGAAATACGAGGTTTCAAGCCCGGGAGAGCCGTTCCCGCTTGATGCGACCGTGAAGCTGTGGCTGTTCAGGAATTGCTGGAGGGCTTGGACATCGGAGCCGGTGGAGCCGAGAGCAAGAGACCGGGTGAAAACAGCGCGAGAGGTTGGGACTAGAATATTGCAGGTGGGGGTTGCGGCCGGGGTACATGTGAAGCCTGTGGGGCAATCAGACGCGACCGGAGTGGAAGTCGCTATCGGGAGCACGGGAGCGCCTCGGCCTCCTCCGCTGCTTGAAAAGCTGCTTCCGCCCGAGGGGCCGCTGCTTCCGCCTGATGATGTCGGCGCTGGGGCGGAAACGGCGTTCGATACCGTCACGGTTATGCTCGAAGTGGCGTACTCCCCCGAGGTGTCGAGAGCAACGGCGGAGAGCGTATGGGAACCGTTGGAGGCCGCGGTTGAATTCCATGTTGCGGTATATGTATATGGCGATGAGGTAGAGGTGACGAATGAGCCGATCGGCGTAGTGCCATCGAGGATAAATTGCACGCCTGCCGCATTGGCGGCGGATGACGTGGTGGCGGCCAAGGAGACCGTGCCGGAAACCGTTCCTGCGGAAGGTGCCGTGAGCATGACCGATTGGGCGGAAGGATCGGGTGCGACGAGGAAGGTATGCGTGGTATAGCCGCCGGTGTACGTGAGGGAGAGGTTGCCGCTCGCATCGGAACCGCAGTTCCCGAACGCGAAGTAGTTGGAACAGGAAGCGCCCGTGAAAGCCGTCGAAGTCGCTCCGTCGACTTTGACGAAATAGGGGGTATTGGGAGTCAAGTTGCCCACCGTAAACACGGTACTCGTGGCAATAGAGCTTGACGCGGTCCAGGAGTCGGAGGAACCCCAGGTGATGTTCGAGATGTCGAGCCATGCGGGACGGGTGGTCACTGCATCATATGTCGGGAAGCCTCCGATTGGAGCGGCAAAGAGACTGGCGGACGGGGTGCTTGAGGTGGCGGTGAGGTATCGGTACTTGCCGTCGCCGTAGATGCGGATGTTGCCTGTGGGATCAATCATGTCAGTGCCGATGGTGAAGGGCGGCTGGTACTCGTAGGCGCCGATGTCGGGAGTGCCATATATGGGATTGCCGGAATAATCAGTCGTAGTACTGGTCGAACCCGCTGAGGTGCCGGCATCAATGGCAGGACTGATTCCCGAAGCTAGTTGAAAATTGTAAGTGCTTGAAGCAACAAGCAAAGGATCGGCATTGTCCAGATTTCCCGAAAAGGTCACTCCTGACGGATTGAATGTGGTCACAGGTGCTCCATACGTGATATTGTTGGTTACCGTTACATTTATAAACGTGGGCATGGCGCAACAATTATAGAAGTTTATACCATCGGTCGCAGGGCCGTAAAATATATTATTTTGGATAACTGCGTTTGTCACGCCGGGCGTTGCCAGAATTATCTGTCCTGGTTCATACGGATTCGCGCCGGAAAATGTATTATTCTCGATAGTGATATTTGACGCCAAATAGGAGTTGTTTACAGAATATACATGCACGCCCCAACCATGGTTAAGGTTATAGAATATGTTATTCGCGACCGTAATATTTGTAGAACCTTCAATGTACACTCCATGGTCATGATTCATATAGTATTGGGTGGCGGGGCTGCAACCATTTTCTGATGGACTGAAACGGCCGATATCATGAAAGATATTGCCCTCTATGAGCGATGAACTGACAGTACTGGGCGTGTATACGCCATCGTTTCCGAACGTCGAATCAGAACATAATCTGCCGATATCATGGATATTATTGTTTAGGATATCTATGTTACTTTCTGGAGCCACTGTATTGAACGTGATGCCGCCGCTAGCAAAACCGAATATTTCGAATCCTTTGATCGTAATATACGAGGCACTATTAGTAAATTGCCATGCGTCCTGGACGGCATTGCTTTCTCCGTTGAGGACCGCCCCTCCCGGATTCTGCGATTCGAACGTGATCGGCTCGTTCGGCAGACCACCAGAGTTAAGGGTTACAAGCGCTTGTCCTGACATCGCCGAATAAGTCCCATCCTCGACGATAACCGTATCGCCCGGCAGTGCCGTATTGGCTCCCTCTTGAATGGTCTGGAAGGGCGAAGCGACGGTGCCCGGATTGGCATCGTTGCCGCTGGCGGCGCTTACATAATAGGTAGTCGGCGTATGATTCGAAGGGGAAAACGTCTCATTTTGCGCATAGTACGTAGCTATCTGTCCGGCGGAGAGCGCTTGGTTGTAAATCTGCACATCATCGAGGGAGCCGCTGAAGAAATATTGGGAATTGACCGGATCCCTCCCTATCTTGAGAGTAGCGACGCCGGTTCCGACATTGCCGCTGATGGTCTCTGGTGTGGAAGTGGCAAGAGCCCCATTTTCATAATAGTACAGCGTACTGTTTGCCATAACTACCGTTATGAGCGTCCAAGTATTGTTTGGCGTTGTGATCCCGGTGTTCCATCTCTGCTGACTCGTCCCATTTCCCCAATAGAATACTCCGGTGTTAAAGTTCAGTGCATATCCAGAAACGCCCGTCCAGCGCATATTGCCGATATAGGTGTCAGGAACGTTGTTCGCCGTATCCACCCACACGGATATGGTCATCTGATTGCCATTGATGTCGACGTTGTTGCCCGCATCCACGTAGTTGTCCGTGCCGTCGAAAGAAAGCGCTCCCCCGATCTGGCCCGTCGTCCATACCGGCGCGGTGCCATAGACCGTTCCGTTGTAGCCGTTGCCCGAGGAGTCAAGAGCGGTGGTGCCCGAGCCGTCGTCGAACTTCCACCAGCCGAGAAGAGCACACGGAGGGGTAAAGGTGCTGTCGGCCGGATACGTGGACGTGCCGAAGGAGTTCACTGCGTATGTCGAGTAGTGATAGGTGATGCCGCAGGTCAGGCCCGAGATCGTGGAGCTGAATGGCCCGGCAGAGAACGAGCCGGTCTGGACGGTGGTTAAACCGTAGGCGGCAGTCGTCCCATAGACGAAGCCGATCGTGGTCGGGCTGGATCCTCCGATCGAGGCAATCGTGCCGTTTAAGGTCGCTCCGGTCGACGTCAGGGCTGAAGCGGCCTGAGTGGTCACGATCGGAAGCTGGGTCGAGACATAGATTAGATTCGAGGGATTCACGAGCGATCCGTCGTTCGACGACGTGAGCGTGATGGAACCTGCCACGGTGGGAGTGATGGTGAAGGTCTGCGGGGCATCTGAGTTCGAGAACGTAAGGACGATGGGAGAAAGACCCGTACTGCCGGATCCTGACGGGGTTATCGTGATCGTTCCCGTATAGAGATAGTCAGGGGTGACGGTGAAGTTCCCTGAAGCACTGTTCACATCGCCGCCGAGCGGGCCGGTGAACGCGAAGGTCGAGCCCATGCCCGAGTTGTATTCATCCGCTCCGATGTCCCAGGCGGGACCATATGGCCTGGGCTGGCCGTCGATGTCGGTGTTGAAAGCGATGTTTGGATCGGCTGACAGATTGACTCCCTGATCCTTGGCTGCCGTGTCGTTCGAGGCCAGGTGGAAATCAGATGTGGAAGTGCTGACAAAAGCCACGGTGGTCGAGCCCTGTGCATTGGTACCGGGCGCATCGGCGTGATCGGAGATGTTGTTGGTAGAGGAATTGATGTACGTGCCTAAGTAACCGACGGTCGAGTCCTGAACTATGTTATTTTTTGCTGTGACCACTCCGCCAGAACTGGTATTGTTAAAAATTCCATAATAGTCATCGTACATGGTGTTGTTATACGCGTACACATCGAGATATCCGCCGTCCTTGATGCCCGCGAATGCCGTGCTGGCGCCGAGCGAAAATCCGTATATGATATTGTTCCACACATGGGCGACATCGGTGCTGACAGAGCCATAGAAACCGGCGTAGACACCGCTGCTTTCAGTCGGAGATCCGCTGAGCACCCCGACAATGATGTTGTTGGAGATCTGGAAGTCTGTAGTGTCAGTAGATAGTTTGCCGGCAACAAGTATTCCATCATCCTCGGAAGAATCCACCGTGACCTTGATCTGCAATCCGTCAATGCGGAGAAAGTCGGTCTTAAACTCAGCGTTGATAGCTGCATGGTTTGCAGTATCACCCACTTGCAAGCTATATGCCGTGCTTGTCCACTTTCCCGTATGCCGCTGGGATTGATTCGCCTCGGTACTGCTGGTGGCGGTGTAGATGCGGATGTAGTTGGAAGCGGATGTCGTGACTGCCGGGAATAGCACCGATGTCGTATCAGGCCCGTTGTCGTAGTAGCAGGGGAAATTGAGAATGACGTTGAGCGCGACGAGGCTCGTGCTGTTGAGGTGGTTGGAGTCGAGAGCGCCGTTCACTGCGGCGTTCAAGCTGTTGTATTCATGGCCGATGGAGTTTACGGTGACACCGGTCACATTGGCCGGAATACCGCCGGTTACCGTTTCAAGATTCCATACGGTCTGGGAAGTCCTGCCTGCGATCCACGCCACGCTCGTGCCGTTGTAGGTCACACGATCACCGACGCCGATATTCCCCGTTTGAGCCACGGAGAATGTCGCCGTGCCGCCGGATATGGTGACGGTGGGCGTGCCGGTCATCAGGTTGCCGCCAGCATCGTTGTATTTGACTTGGCCCACCGAATAGTAGACGTTAGCCAGGGCCGCTGGGCCAAACGACCACCCGCTGTTGTTCCCCCCGTCGACATCGCCAACCGCAGAGGGAGCCGACCAGGTCGCGCCGCCGGCCGCGGTCGAGTACGAGAGCGTGGTGTAGGAGACCAATTCGGATCCGGAGGACTGGGTGAAGGTGAAGGGCGATAGCATTCCAGATGACGTGGCGGTGATGGTAATCTGGTGGGTCGAGTCGCCGGCTGAGGAAAGCGAGCCTAATATCGTTTGGGTGGTGCCCGATGTGAAGGCGATGACCGGCTTGTTCGCCTTCGCGATGACCAGGTTGTAGAAGGTATTGTTGCCAGAGACACTGCTCGTGGCAGAGGTTATGCCGTTCAAGGTGACGGTACCGGTTTCAGCGTTGAATGTTCCCGAATTCGCAAAGTTACCCGCGATGTTCAAGGCGTAATTGTTCGATGAGACATCGAGAGTAGTGCCTGAAGAGATCGTCAGGTTGCCGGTCGTTGTTGCAATTCCTCCGAGAGTAAAAGTTTGGCCTGAAGCATTGGCCGCGAGATTGCGATACGTGGTCCCCTTGATCGTCGCACCGGTCGTGCTCGTATAGTTGACAGTATTGCCCGCAGCCGTGGCGGTCAGGGTCGTGACTGAAGCCGAGCCGCCGAGATTGAGCAAAGCGTTTGTTCCGTTGGTGAATGTACCGGTGCCGGAGAGGTTGCCTCCGATGGTAAAACCATTGCTGGTGTTGTTCGTGACCTGTCCCGTGCCTGTTATGGAAACTCCACCAGTGATCCCGACAGTGAAGCCGTTCGTCGCCGTGAAGGCGGTGCCCGTGCCGAGCATGAGCGCACCCCCGATCGAGAGGTTGACCACGGTCGCAGATACGCTCGCAGTTCCTGAGAGCGTCAGATTGTTGGTGACGGCCGTCACGCCCGAAACCAGCGTCTTGGCGCTCGTGCCGCCCAGGACCAGATTGTAATAGCTATTGGTAGTGGGCGCTTTGAGGGTCTGCGCTCCGCCAAGGTCATATTCGATGGTGTTCACGCCGTTGTATGGCGTCAGGACGCCGGTCGAAAGCGTATTCGTGCCGCTGCCCAGGAAAACCGTGTCCGAATTGAGGCCGGTCGTGATGCCGGAGCTGGAATTGCCGCCCGTAACTGAGCTGGAGAACGTGGTTGTCCCGGTATCGTTGTTGGTGAGAACTGCGCTGGCGCTGATGGTAACGCTGCCGCCGAAGGTCATGGGCCCGCCGCCGGAGAGGGCCGAGGTGGCGGAAATGGTCGCCGTGCCAGTGCCCGTCTTGAAGGTGTTGGCGCTGTTGTTGGTGATGCCTCCCGCAAAGGTGGTCGCCGGCGTGCCGCCGGTGAGGTCGAAGGTGCCGCCGGCATTCACCGTAACGAGGCCGGTGAAAGTGCGGGTGCCTGTCGAGCCTGCGGTGCCGATATTGATCGTGCCGCTCGATCCACCGCCCACTGTGGTTGATCCCGACTCGGTGAAAGCGAAGTTGCCCATGGTCAGGGTCGAAGTATCGGATACAGTGAGATTGCCAGCGAAGGTGATGGTTCCGGCTCCCAGGGTGAGCGTCCCTCCCGAGTTGACGTTCACAATGCCAAAGGTATATGCACCGTTGATCGCGCTCGTACCCGTGAAGTTCGCAGTGGTCCCGGAATTAATAACCAGAGTGCCGCCAGCGCCTACGGTACCGACGATATTGAGGATGGCCGCCCCGGTCGTAGTGAATTGGGCCTGGGCCGCGGTACCGCCGAAGGTAAGCCCGCCGTTAAGGGTGATCGTGCCAGTACTGGCACTCACGATGCCTTTCCAATTGGCAGTGCCACCGCCATTTATCGTGACCAGGCCATCAGCGGTAAAGGTACCTGTTCCGACCGCAAGCGTCGAGCTCACGGCCGCCGTCGGGGCATTGATCGTGGTGGACCCGGTTACTTCCAGCGAGTTCGTGCCGCTCCATGTAACGCCGTTCGCGGTTCCAGCGGCGTTGAGGGCGAGTGACCCTATGGTAAAGGCGGGCGAGACATCGAGAGTCACTGTGATACCCGTATTTACAATGACAGTATCCCCTGCCTGGTCCTCACCAGGGTAACGGTTTGAACCACAAGTGCCACCCCACGTCGCAGGGTTGCTCCAATTCCCGGTTACCGAGGCAGTGCAGGTGTACGAGGCCGCATCAGCATTTTGAATCTTGGGAAGAAGATGAAGATAGCCGGGAATGTTGGAGAAGCCGATAAGAGAGAAAGTCGAGAAAAGAAAGGCGAATAAAAACAGTCGGCGGAATAAATGTCGTGGAAATCCAATGTGAAAGGCTCCACTTTCCCTACGATTTGGTTTGAGCATGATGTGTTTTGTAAAGCCGGCTAGACTTACTGTTCTTAAGTGAACTTGGGACCATTCCCAATCAGTTGTACCTTCTTTTAAATCCTCTCTGAACCCCCAAGTCTATGCGCTGTTAGTATACATAATTTATGTCCGTCAATCAAACTTGGTTGTCCACGGGGACCCTTGCAGTATTCGGTAGAGGAATCCGTCCTTTGGAAAGCAGTTATGCCACTGTGATTTGCCCTAGCCTTGATTTGACGGGCTACATACATCATATGTAGGGGCTGACGCCCATCACTATTGACTTTCACGGCTTAACCGCCGCACCACTGGCTCCCAACGTGTCGTCGGCTATCGCCCGACTTATCGCTTTCTCCCTGCGGGCTATCCGGGTGCAGGCCAACTAACCGTTGTCCTTTACCAAAAAGCGATAAGTCGGCCACTATCCGCCGACACGTTGGGGACTGGTTTTAAGATAAGGGCTATCGCCCAACGACCGGAACACGCTACCGCGGCTGATTCGCCTTGAAGGCGGAGGACGACGGGTG
Organism: Limisphaerales bacterium; assembly: GCA_052139695.1. Classification (GTDB taxonomy): domain Bacteria; phylum Verrucomicrobiota; class Verrucomicrobiia; order Limisphaerales; family Palsa-1400; genus PLGF01. Next base: position 14,121 of record JBKQWF010000092.1, on the reverse strand, counting down.
GACGGGTTTCACTAGCAAACTCGTCAAGACACTACTTTTTGAATGACCGAGGGAGAAAGCACCGCCCCGAATGGGGCTTTTTAATTCCAGCCGCGCCGAATGGCGCGTCAATTTTTCGGGCTGCTGCTATGATGGCAGCCTCGTTCGGATTCCAGAACCAGCCGCCATTATCCCGCAGGCGTGCGCCCAGCACTACTGCCAGCGGCAAACCCCCGGCAAAATCACCCACAACCTGGATTTTTCCGGCGGCAGGAGTGGCGGCTGGTTCTGGCACCATGAATGATCAAGACATCACAATCGGTGAGCGTCACGGCTGGGGCAATTCCCAGCCTTTTGGCATTGCCGCCATTGACGAGCGCCAGCACATCTACATCATCGGCAAGACCGGATCAGGAAAAACGACGTTGCTGCGGAACCTGATCCTGCAGCACATCGCCCTCGGCCACGGCGTCGGTGTCATTGACCCGCACGGGGACCTGGCCGAAGAGCTATTGAACCACATCCCGCCGTCACGGGCAGATCACCTGGTGTATTTCAATCCGGGTGACTTGGAATTCCCCATCGGATTGAACGTCATCGGCAACGTCACGCCGGACGGACGGCATCTGGTTGCTTCCGGCATTGTGGCGGCGTTCAAGGGCATCTGGCGCGATTCCTGGGGGCCGAGACTCGAATATATTTTATACAATGCGGTGTCCGCATTGCTCGAATGCCGCAATCAGACGCTTTTAGGCGTGAACCGCCTTTTGATTGATGACGAGTATCGAGCAAAAATAATCCGGCAGGTCAAAGACCCGTTCATCCGAGCGTTTTGGGCGGAGGAATATGCGAACTACGACGAGCGGTTCAAACGCGAGGCGATTGCGCCGATTCAAAACAAGCTTGGACAGTTCCTTTTGAATCCGGTGATTCGTAACATTTTGGGGCAGATTAAAAAGAAGGTGGATATTCCATTCGTGATGGACAACGGAAGGTTATTTATCGCCAACTTGTCCAAAGGCCAGCTTGGACATGACAAAGCAAATTTGCTTGGTTCCCTGTTGGTGACGCAGTTCCAACTTGGCGCAATGGCGCGGGCAAACCGGCCCGAATCCGAACGCCGCGATTTCTATTTGTTTATTGACGAATTTCAGAATTTTTCCACGGATGCCTTTGCTTCGATTCTGGCGGAGGCCCGCAAATACCGTTTGGCTCTGACGCTTTCGCATCAATACATTGACCAGCTTTCGCCGCCGGTGCGACAGGCGGTGTTTGGCAATGTCGGAACGCTCATTGCATTCCGCATCGGCTACACGGATGCCGAGGTGATGGAAAAGGAATTCGGCAAGGCATTCACGGCCACCACCCTTACCGATCTTGCCCGGTATGAAGCGGTCGTGAAGTTGCTCGTGGAAGGTTCCAACCTTGAGCCGTTCCGGGCAAAAATGTCGCCGCCGCTCGAAAACCGAATTGGCCGGAAAGCCAATCTGATTGCGCTGTCGCGTGAACGGTTCGCCATGCCGCGCGGATTGATTGAGGACAAACTGAAGCGATGGATGGCCGGGGCCAAATTGCCGGAGGACGAGTAGCGAATATGCCAGTTCTGGCAAGTGTGCCCACCTACATCGTTTCCCTCACTCGCGGCAATCTGCAAGGATGCCACAGAAACGATCTCCCCGTTTCAAACGGACTTCCACAGTTGCCCCCATCCAGCTTACAAAACGGGACCGCGAGATTATTCGGCTTGTTCACCGACACCGATTCTTGCGCTCACACCAGATCATCGCCTTGATTTCCGAGAGCCCGCAACAGGTCTTACGGCGACTAAAATCGCTCTACCATCACGGATATTTGACGCGGCCACGCGCCCAGCTTGAATACTACGAACGCGGCGGCACACGTCCAATGGTCTATGGCTTAAGCAACAAAGGTGGGAAGCTCTTGGAGCGAGAGCTGGGAATCACCGTTTCGGGCGGCGAACATGATGACGGAATTGGTCGGATGTTCCTTGAACACGCGATCCTTGTTTCCGACGTGATGGTGTCCATTGAACTTGCTTGTCGCAAATCCGGCGACGTTCGATTGCTTTACGAAGACCAGCTCGCGCTTCAATCGAAGCAGACCCAATTCCAATGGCGGGTAAAAGTTCGCGACCACGGTGTAACGCTTGGCGTCGTTCCCGACCGCGTGTTCGCATTGGAATACGCGGATTATGGCGGAGAGATGCAACGTGTGTATTTCTTTCTTGAGGCCGACCGGGGAACTATGCCGGTTGTGCGAAGCGGATTATCACAGACTTCTTTTTATCGGAAACTTCTCGCATACGAAGCGACATGGACACAGAAAGTCCACCAGCGGAAACTTGGCATCCATCGTTTCCGCGTGCTGACCGTCACCACGAATGCCATGCGGGTAACCTCGCTCCTTGAAGCCTGCTCCCGGTTGAAGCGCGGCCACGGGTTATTCCTGTTTGCCGACCGGACTGTGTTGGATAAAGACCCGTTCTCCCCTGTTTGGCAATGCGGAAAATCCGCCAAAATATCGGCTCTCTTGGACTTGCCAGAATCGGCAAGTCTGCCCACCTACTGATTTTTTCCGGCGGAAGATAGGATTCCATTCAGATGCGGTTCGACTTCGCGAGCCGCCGTCAGTTCTTCACAATTAAAAAATAGGAGTATTCCATGTCAAAATCAAAGTTTGTTGACTTCAAGGCCGTTAAATCGGCCCTCAGTATTGAACGAGTGCTTGAGCATTACGGTCTGCTTGACCAATTCAAGCGGAGCGGTGACAGCTTGAGCGGTTCGTGCCCGATTCACAAAGGCTCGAACCCGACACAATTCCGGGTGAGCCTGAGCAAAAACATCTGGAACTGTTTCAGCGAATGCAAACATGGAGGGAATACCCTCGATTTCATCGCCAAGATGGAAAATGTGAGCATCCACGCGGCGGCGCAGAAGGCCATTGAGTGGTTCCAGCTTGATCCCAACGCAATGTCTGCGGACAGGGAGCAGGAAGCCGAGCGGCCAGCGGAAACGCCGAGGGAGAGTGACAAACCACGGCCAAGGCCGTCCAAAGATGCGCCGCCGGCAAACGACAACAGCGCGCCCAACAAGCCGCTCAAGTTCAGATTGGAAAAGCTTCAATCGGATCATCCGTACCTCGCCGAACGTGGCCTTACGCCCGAAACCATTGCAACGTTCGACGTGGGGTTTTGCAGCAAGGGCATGATGGCGGATAGAATTGCCATCCCCATTCACAATGCGAATGGCCTGCTCGTTGCATACGCGGGACGTTTTCCGGGTGAACCAGAGGAAGGCACGCCAAAATACAAACTGCCCCAGGGATTCCGAAAGTCCCTTGAGCTATTCAACCTCGATCAGGCTATCAAGGAACCGCCCGAAAAACCTCTCATTATTGTAGAAGGCTTCTTTGGGTGCATGAAGCTCCACCAGCATGGCTGTCGCAAGGTTGTTGCCCTTATGGGCAGCACGATGTCATCCGCGCAGGAGGAGTTAATCCGAACGCATACCAACGCCCACAGCCGGGCCATCGTCATGCTTGACGAGGACGACGCTGGACGGGCGGGACGCGAGGACATAGCGCTCCGACTGGCCAAGTTCCTGTTTGTGAAGGTTCATATCTTTGAACAGGAGGGGCGTCAGCCGGAGCAGTTGAGTGCGGATGAAGTGACAACTGCATTGGCGTGAAAGGAGAAATGATATGGATGTTCATTGCTCCACCTGTAACGAGCCTTGGGATGTATATCACCTCTGGCGCGACGCCATATTCGAGACTGGATTGTCGGTTGAGGAGGCAAAAGCCTGGACTTCCCTTCCTCGCAGTCAAAAACTGAGCGACCACTATCGGAAAGAGTTCCAGGCTGTCGGTTGGGAATTTGGTCAATCGGTTATCAACGTTGTTCATTGCCCGTCCTGTCCAAAAGGCGCAACGCCTGACGCGGGTAAAGTCCATACAAAAGCAGCGCTTGAGGAACTCCTGGGTGACGACGAGGACGGTTTGGCCGCCACATTCGAGGATTATCGACTATGAGTGTTCAAACCTTGGCCATCGCCAAGTTTAGCCTTGGCCGGATTGTCGCCACGCGGAACGCCATCGAAAAGCTGACTTGGGATGACATGTTGGCGGCCATCGAACGCCACCAGGCCGGCGATTGGGGCGACGTTTGCGCGGATGATCGAAAGGAAAATGAATTGTCCCTTGAAAAGGGCTTTCGCCTTCTCTCAGTCTATCGGTCCGCCGACCACGTGAAGGTCTGGATCATCACTGACGCGGATCGCTCAGTCAACACGGTGCTCATGCCGGAGGATTACTGATTCAACAACCTCTCCATTCGAGAGGTTGCCTTTTTCCAGCGGCACTTCTGTGCCGTTATTGCTCCCGCTGTCCCAACAAAGCGCCGTCCGCGCTTCCAGCGAGAATACACCCAAAACCAGAAGCAACCTGTATCACCAGGTGGACGGCAGAAAGAGAATACCATGGATCAAATACCCTTGTTCAAGCCCGAACGAGAAAAACGCAAATACCAGCCCAAAGAATGGAAAGTCGTTGCCTTGCGTGAATGTCCCACCCCGGAACATCTGCAAGTATGCGACACACCGGACAAGGCTGCGGAGTATTGGAAGCTCCACATTGCCACGTCGCCTCAGTTCAACCCCGAGTGCGAGTGCTTTGTGGTCCTCTTCCTCAATACAAGAAGGAAGGTCAAAGGGCACCAGTTAGCCACGATTGGGACAATGGATACGCTGTTGGTTTCGCCGGGCGTTACTTTCAGGACCGCTATCGTGGCTTCGGCATCTGCGATTGTGTTAATCCACAATCATCCATCAGGAGAACCAGAGCCATCACAGGCAGACATCAAAGTGACCCGTGATCTCTTCCGAGCCGGGCAATTGTTGAAAATAGAGGTTCTCGATCACATCATCATGGGCAACCCACGCCACTGCTCGTTACGGGAGCTTGGCCTCCTTGGTCAATGAGAAGGAATCCAAATGAAGCGCAAACCTGCTACCGATTCCCATCAAGCCGAACTTGTCGGCCTGATCTGGCGGCCTTTCACGCATCCGTTTCGGCTTCGTGCGGGGGATGTTATCAAACTCAACGACCGGCTTTGCCGCGTTGTTCGAGTGAACGAGTGTGCAGCGGTAATAATCATGAATCAGCCTGTCAAAAAGTTTATGACCATCTTTGACAAGCCGGTTCAATTCCGGCCTCGGCCCGCCACGGTTCGTATCTGCGTCAATTCTGAAGTTCCGATTCTTAACCGAAGGAGGACTGCATGAATACACAAGCGTACGAACGCATCACAGGTCAAATTATCGCCTTGCTGGAGCAGGGCACCGTTCCCTGGCACAAGCCGTGGAAAGCATCCACCGGCTGGCCCCGGAATCTGGTCACGAACAAGCCGTATCGGGGGATAAACGTGCTTTTGCTACACTGCATGAACTACGAATCTCCCTTCTGGCTCACTTGCCGCCTAGCCAACATGCTTGGCGGCACGATCAGGAAAGGCGAAAAAGCCTGCCCTGTCGTCTTCTGGAAACGACTGGCAATTGAGGACACGCGTTCAGAGGAAAAACGGGAGGTTCCGTTGGTCCGCTACTACCATCTCTTCAACCTGGCACAGTGCGAGGGGATCAAGAACGGCCATCCGACGGAACCAAACGACGCGGAACCGGTGGCACCGACCAAGCCGGAGGATATCGTTGCCAACATGCCGCAGAGACCTCCCATCAAGGACGGCTTCACGAAGGCGTTCTATTCGTTGCGCGAGGATTACGTCGGAATGCCGGCACGAGAGCGGTTCAGCCGAAATGAGGAATATTTCAGCACCCTCTATCACGAACTTGTCCATGCCGTCGGCCACGAAAGCCGTCTGAATCGGTCAACACTGACCGAGCAAGCGGGCTTTGGTTCCGACCCTTACTGCAAGGAGGAATTGATCGCCGAAATCGGAGCCGCATTTCTGTGCGGCCATGCGGAGATCGTCGAGCGAACGATTGATAATTCGGCGGCCTACGTCGCCGAATGGCTCAAACGGCTGCGAACCGAGAAAACCCTGATCGTTCATGCGGCGGCGCAAGCCCAACGTGCGGCGGACTTCATCCTTGGCAGGACATTCGATGAGAGCGAGGCGCCAGCCGGAGAGGTTTCGCCGACCTGCGAATAAAGAACTGGTTACATTGATTCTGATCGAACGATAGCCAATCACGAGCGGAACCACGCGGTTCCGCTCTTTTTATACCTACTTCTCATATTCTTAATCCGGCAAAGCAAAACCGGGCATTTGAAATCGCGCGAAAACGCCTTTACGGTCAGGGAGGCGTCAGCAGGTGGAAAGTGTCTCCATAAAATCAAATGGGCATTTCCAGCTTGCGCGAAGAAATGCCCGCCGACCGAGAATTCTCAGTCCGTATTGAGACTAACCCAACAGTTAGGTTATTGCATCCCTTATTGCGGAGCCGCCGGTTGAATTGCCGGAGCCGGAGTCTGCCCAATCGCCCCTTGAATCCGCACCGTCAAATTTGATACTCCGGCCTGAAGCTGGGCCTTCAGCTTGTCATTCATATCAGGAATCCGTGACGGATGAATGGGAACATATTCCTGCTCATCCTTGAATTCCAAGAGCGCGGGCATTGAGACGCTATGCTTCTTTTTAAATTCCATCACTTTGAAAAGGATTTGCGTTTCATCATCACGCGTCTGTCCGCAAACGATGATAAATCGGCGAAGGCCCCCAGCATTGAATAAATTGCCAGAGACCTCCTGCAGGCCCACAATTTCGTATGTTTCGGAACGCGGCGAGGTATTGACGGTGATCTTGTAAGCAGGTTGCGTGTAGAGTAACGCACTGGCAATCGCCTCTGCCGCATCTTTGGCCGGTTTACTTGTCTTGAGCGAGTGATCGTCAAACAAATTAGCATCCTGGAAACGTTCCAAAATATCATCATAAACCAGCTTCGGACGGTTTAACCGTTCCAACCGCTCCCGTTCGATTTGTTCCGGCTCGCGCCCTTTGAATTCCGCGATCAATTGTTTTATTTCCCCGTTGTCAGGCAAGGATTGCAGCGCCAGTGCCAATTCTTTTCCGCCTTCAATAAAATCGCCTTCTTTTCCCAACTGTTTGGCGTGTTGTAATTTTCCAAGGCCCGTTGCTTCGCGTCGCAGGAGGATGGCATCCGCGTCATCTGGCTTTGCAACAAGGGCATCGCCAATTGCCTGCAATGCCTGGGCATACTTCATCGCAGCCAAAAACTGCCGAGCCGACTTCATTGCTCCCGTATATCCCATGCTCACGAGATTGGTGCGAAAAGTAGAGGTATCGTTGGCAGTAATTTGAAGCGATACTGACACTGGCTCGTAACCGGCTCGATGGAGCGTGAATTGTAAAGTGCCCGGTGATATTTCCGAAAGCCGGAGCGGAGTAACGCCCCATTGGTGTCCATCGGTATCTTGCACGGTCGCATCAGCCGGGACGGTTTCAAGAAACGCAGCGCCATAGAGGAATTCAATCGGATTGTCATTGGTCATTCCCGCTTTGACAGACACCGTTTGCTCATGTTGATGACCGTGATGCCGGGAAATCAGTTTGTAATTCCCTTCCGGCACTTCGGTTATTAAATCTGGAAACCCGCCTGCTTCCTCCTGCCGATCATCCAGCGTCAGCAGTTGGAACGTGGCATCTGATTGGTTGCATGACAATTGTATCGCCCCCAGGCGCGGTGCGATTTGCCACGTTTCGGTGGTTGGACCCGCAAGAACCGTAACGTCATCGGCGTGTCCCCAATGGGCATATCTTGATTCGACTGTGTATTGATCTGTTGGAACGGAAGCCGTCAGGCCGGAACTATTTGTCAGCGTCACCGACCATTCCGGTCCGCGAATGAAAAGAAGGGGCGCAGGCGGATTGGCGGTGACTGCCAGAGCCCCCATCGTCCGCTTCAAATCAAGCGTGCCGAGGTTGTGTTCGCCATACCAGACGAACATATTGGTTGAAAATGGTTCACCTTTGGGAAGCGTGATTACGAAGGTGTGATTGCCGAGGGAAATATTTTGTCCGCTCTTTATAGGTTTTCCGTCAAAGCTGGTTGAGGCATCGTAATGCGGTTGGCCTTGTATCGAGACCGTGAAAACAAGGCGCGTTTCCTCCATTAACCGCTGATGCGTGCGAATGCCGTAAAGCACCAGCACCAGAATGAGCCACCAAAAAATGGGGCGGAGAGTGCGTAATGGACGCCGGACTTGTTTGTTTGGAGTTCCCGATTTTTCCATATAGTTGACAAAATCTAAACAACCTTTTCAGGTTGCCAACGAGTTCTCATGGCTCCAAAATGCTTGCAGCAACCCTTACTATGGCGACCACAGAACTCAAGTCTAAAAAAGGCGAGATTTTACGCGCTTGGTTTGATTTCGTTTTCGGTTTTGAAAACAAAAAAGGCGACATTCTCGGTCACTGGATTGCCTTCCATGATAATTTCAGTTTTTCTCCACAGGAGTTTTTTGATACCCTTGAGAAGGAATTGGAAGCCCGCAAAATTCCCGGCATGGAAATTTCCCATCAGGAATTCGCCGAAGGCGGATTGCTTTCCGATAAACGGATTTACCTCCGCATGTTTCGGGAGCGTTTGGCGTTATACACCTGTGCCGCGCCGTTTGGTTTAGGCTATTTCTTTTCCTGCCGCACCGTATATGTCCCAGCTTTGGTCCGCTTATGGCATATTCTCGCGGCTCTAGGTTTCTTCGGAATTGTCGGGGGTCTTTTGGTGAAACCTCTTGGAATAACGTTTGCAGCCATCGCGATGGTTGCGCTCATGTTCGCGTTGTTCAGCGTCCTGGGGAACGCTGCCACATCGGGCATGTCCGACCTCGACACCCTGTTGCTCAAAATACCAGTGGTTGCGACCTTTTATGAAGATTGGTTCCGGGCGGACACGTATTATCGCCACGATACACGGCTGATCTATTTGCAGCGAATTCCTGAAATCATCAAGGAGATCGCCGAAGACATCACGGCGGTAAAAGGGGCCAGACTGGAACAGCAATATCAGTTGCAGCCAATTTTAGGCGAACTTTACAAGCGGGTTCCGCCACGCAAGACCGAACCGGAAAAATAAGGCGTGAGACATGCCGACGGCCCACGAACAATTCTCCGAACAATTTCGTCATTGGGAATTGCGCGGACGCGGCTGGCAGGTGTTTGACGAGCCGGTGCATCCCGAACCGCCCTTCGTTCCATTTCATGGTCATCATTTGCTTGAAACGCCAGCGGTTGACGATGGACGCAGGCCAACGTTCTTAAGTTCGCTGTATCGCAAGTTGACAGGCCCTCCACCAGAAACGCCGGTCATGCCCGAACCGGAGGAAGAACCGGAACCGCAATCACTCGTTCGAGAAAAATTGATTGAGTTTCAGGCATCGCTACCAGACAAGCTCGACATCCCCAAAGAAGCTTTTGAGCAATTCCTTTTGAACCTTTCGCTGTGCCGTGAGCCGATTGCATTTGAATTGCTTGGCATTCACAAAAAAGTCACCGCGCATTTCGCCGCCGCTGCCGAAGATGCTTCATTGCTCCGCCGCCAGTTGTCAGCATATTTTCCCGAAGCCGTGTTTGTCCCACAAGAAGACGCATTGATGCAAGCGTGGGATACATCGACAGGCGATGAAGTGCTGGCGGTCGAATTCGGCTTGGCAGATGAATTCATGTTGCCGCTCGCCAGCGGCAAACTTGATCCCTTCATCGGCATCATCGGCGCACTGGCAGAGTTGCAGGCTGGCGAACTCGGATTGTTCCAAGTTTTGTTCCAGCCCACGCAAGAGCCTTGGGCGGAGAGCATCGTTCGCTCCGTCACCCATGCAGACGGCAAACCGTTTTTCGTTGATTCGCCGGAACTGGCTGGCGCGGCGGAAAATAAAGTTGCCCGCCCGTTGTTTGCCGCCGTGGTTCGCATTTTGGTTTGTGCGGAGAAACGTGAATTCATGTTGCAACTGGCACGCGATCTAGCCGGCTCGCTGCGCGTGTTTACCCATCCGAACGGCAACAAACTCATCCCGCTCACAAACGACAACTACCCTTTTGAAAATCACATTGAAGACGTGTTGCGACGGCAATCCCGTCGCAGTGGAATGATTTTGAACTGCGACGAACTGACCGGCTTTGTTCATTTGCCGTCCAGCGCCGTGCGTTCGCCAGTGTTTCGACGGCAAACGACAAAGACCAAAGCCGCACCAATAATTGCCCGCCAGGGAAATGGATTGTTGTTTGGAAACAACGAACACGCTGGCGAAACGGTTGAAGTGAGATTGTCGCCAGAGCAGCGCACACGTCATTGCCACATCATCGGCGCATCCGGCACTGGAAAATCCACACTGCTTTTCAATCTGATAAAAAATGACATCGAAAACGACCAAGGTATCGCCGTTCTCGACCCGCACGGCGATTTGATTGACCGGATTTGCGGCATCATTCCCGCATCCCGCATCAATGACGTGGTTTTGGTTGACCCATCCGACGAACAATTTTCCGTTGGATTTAATATCCTCTCCGCACACAGCGACCTCGAAAAAAATCTCCTGGCCTCTGATTTGATCGCCGTGTTCCAACGGTTGTCAAGTAGCTGGGGCGACCAGATGAATAGCGTCTTGCAGAATGCCATTCTCGCGTTTCTGGAAAGTGACCGGCGCGGGACCATCGCCGACATGCGCCGATTTCTCATTGAACCGGCATTCCGCAACGACTTTCTGAAATCCGTCAAAGATTCTGAAGTCGTATATTACTGGCAGAAAAGCTTTCCGCACCTGTCCGGCAACAAGTCCATCGGTTCCATCCTCACTCGGTTGGATACGTTTCTTGCTCAAAAGCCGATTCGCCACATGGTCTCGCAACCAGAGAACCGGCTGGACTTCGCGCACATCATGGATACGGGTAAAATCTTTCTGGCGAAACTGCCGGAGGGCTTGTTAGGCCGGGAAAATTCACATCTGCTTGGCACGTTGCTCGTTTCCAAATTTCAGCAAACCGCGATGAGCCGGCAGACGCAGCAAATCGCGGCCCGACGCGACTTTTGGCTCTACATAGACGAATTTGCCAATTTCATCACGCCGAGCATGGCGGAAATTCTATCGGGAGCGCGGAAGTATCGCATCGGCCTGACTTTAGCCCACCATGAATTGCACCAGTTGCAGCGTAATCCCGAAGTCGCCAGTGCCGTCATGTCGCATCCTTACACGCGCATTGTATTTCGTGTTGGTGACGACGACGCCAAGAAATTAGCCGAGGGCTTCTCCTTCTTTGAAGCGAAGGATTTGCGGAACCTGGAGGCCGGGCAAGCCGTCGCCCGCGTTGAGCGTAGCGATTTTGATTTCAATTTGTCTGTCCCACTTCCGGTTGAGTCGGACAAAGATGCAGCAGCAGCCCGACGGAAGGAAGTCACCACAGTTTCGAGAGAAAAATATGGGACGCCACGAGCGGAAGTTGAGGCGATGCTGGCGAAATCACGGGGAACGCCACCCGAAAGCGGGCCGCCGCCAATTTCCCCGCCGGCCAAACCGGTTGTGGAATTGCCGAAAACTGCCGAAATTCCAAAAGCGGTAGAACCGACTGCAATCGTCGAAATCATACCACCGGGGATTGCGGAAATTCCGAAGCCACAGGAGCCGCCGCTGGCTATCAAGCACGAACCGCCGCGCGATTTAGGCCGGGGCGGAGCGCAGCATCAGGCGATTCAGCAGCGCATCAAACAGGCGGCGGAAGAACTCGGTTTTCGCAGCGTGATCGAAAAGCCAGTGCTGGAGGGACTTGGCAGCGTGGATTTGTGGCTTGAACGCCCCGGCCAGGCCATCGCGTGTGAAATTTCCATTTCAACCACCATTGACCATGAAGTTCGCAATGTCGCGAAGTGCTTGAAGGCTGGCGTTCCCAAAGTGATGGTAATTTGTCTGGACGACGAACGATTGCGGAAGATTGGCAACGCCGTTTCCGGCAGTCTTGGCGCAGAATCGGCGGCGCGGGTGGAGTATTTCCAACCCGACCAATTCGTTGCCTATCTAAAAACAATTCCTCCGGAAATTCCCAAAGAGCAAACCACCGTGCGGCGCGGGTATAAAATCAAACGGGTGATTTCAGAACTTTCAACGGAGCAGCAAAAAGAAAAGGAAGCCTCTGCCATTCGAGCCATTGCCGATTCGATGCGAAAATAGCGGCTATTTTTTTTCCAATAAATATACGGGGCCTCTGACTTTGAATTTTGAATAAGCCTCAATCATCCGCATCCGCAGTTTTATCAGCCCTTCATCCGGGCTTTCTTCGGCATGAAAGATGGAGGTTTGCGACACTTTCATGTCCCGCGCGGCTTGGGCGCGAGTCGTGCCTGCCTGCCTGCGAAATGTCTTGGCAAGCACAACCAAATCATTTTCACACATGGTCGTCATCTTCGACATAATGAAAATCTAACAGATATAAGTGAAGAAGCTACGCTTTTATCTTGCCATGCCGTTATGTTTTCGGGTATGAAGTAGTGTATGAAGGAAAATACTGCCTTGAAAAGGCGCGTCGGCATCTGGATTCGGGTTTCCACCGAAGACCAGGCTCAGGGCGACAGCCCAGAACACCACGAGCAACGCGCCCGCGAATATGCCAAGTTCAACGATTGGACAGTTGCGGAAGTATATGATCTTGCTGGCGTATCCGGCAAAACCGTCATGGAAAATTCCGAAGCCAAGCGGATGATTGCCGACGTGAAGCGCGGCCACATCACCGGCCTCATTTTTTCCAAGCTCGCCCGCCTTGCCAGAAACACGAAGGAACTTTTGGAATTCGCTGATTTCTTCCGGCTGCACAATGCCGACATGGTTTCGTTACAGGAGAAAATTGATACATCGTCACCCGCAGGACGCCTTTTCTACACCATGATTGCGGCAATGGCGCAGTGGGAACGCGAGGAAACAGTTGATCGCGTGAAGGCTTCGATTGCCGTCCGTGCCAAAAATGGCAGTCCGCTTGGCGGGCCTGCTTCGTTTGGGTATGAATGGAAAGACAAAAAACTGATACCCCATCCCAAGGAAGGCCCTGTCAGGAAACTCATGTATGAGCTTTTTTTGAAGCACCGGCGCAAAAAGGCTGTCGTGCGGCTTTTGAATGATGCTGGCTACCGCACCCGCAAGGGATCTCACTTCACAAGCAAGACCGTCACGCGGTTGCTTCAAGACCCGACGGCGAAAGGCATTCACCGAAGCAATTACACCACTCGCAACGGACAAACCAACCAATGTTCCATGAAGCCGGAAAGCGAATGGTATTTGCATGAAGTTGCACCGCTCGTCAGCGAGGGGATTTGGGATGAATGCAACAAACTCATTGACGAATCTTACAGCAAACAAAAACGACCCGGCAAAAAGCCGGTGCATATTTTCTCCGGCGTTCTCCATTGCCAGTGCGGCCAGAGAATGTATGTGCCGTCCAACAGCCCAAAATACATCTGTCGAGTTTGCCGCAACAAAATCACCATTGCCGACCTCGACGGGATTTTCTGCGAGGAGATCAAAGGCTATTCGCTCTCGCCCGATGCCATCGCCAATTATTTGAAAAGTTCCAACGAAACGGCAAACGGGAAAGAACGTCTCATCCCCGTACAGCGGGAAGAATTGCAACGCGTTCAGAAGGAAATGCAACGGACCTTCGATTTGTATCAGCAGGAAAAACTGGACACTGATGGATTCAGCAAATTCTACGCTCCGCTTGAAGAACGCCAGAAACAGCTTAAGGTCGAGATTCCCCGCTTGGAAGCGGAAGTGGACATTCTCAAAGTGAGCAACCTGTCAGCCGAGGAAATCGCTTCCCAAGCGAGCAACCTTTACGACCACTGGCAGACGATGCAGGCCGAAGAGAAGCGGGAAATTATTGAAATAATCACCGACAAAATCATCATCGGCAAAGACGAAATCACCATAAACCTCTCCTACGCACCATCTTGTAAAGATATGGCAAATAGGTGGCGGAAGGGGTGGGATTCGAACCCACGTTAGGGTTGCCCCTAAGCCTGATTTCGAGTCAGGTGCCTTCAACCACTCAGCCACCCTTCCGCACGTTTATTTACAAGCACTTACGAAACAAATAACAATGCAAACTTG